>NZ_JBSFJL010000013.1:0-225706 GCF_053598035.1 Streptomyces sp. NPDC001204
GTGCTGCCGCGCACCCTGCACGTGGACGCTCCGTCCTCGCACGTCGACTGGACCGAAGGCGCCGTCGCACTGCTCACCGAGCAGACCGCGTGGCCGGAGACGGATCGCGTGCGTCGTGCGGGTGTGTCGTCCTTCGGTATCAGCGGTACGAACGCCCACGTGATCCTGGAGCAGCCGGCAAGGGTGGTTCAGGGCACGGTGGTTGCCGCTTCGGTGCCGGAGGCCGACGTGGTGGAGCCCGCGGTGGTGCCGTGGGTGCTGTCCGGCAAGTCGCCGGAGGCGCTGCGCGACCAGGCCGTCCGCCTGCTCGCCGCGGTCACCGAAGAGCCGGCACCGCGTCCGGCCGACGTGGCCCACTCCCTGCTCGTCACCCGCTCGCTGTTCGCCCACCGCGCGGTGGTGCTGGCCGGTGAGCACGAGGAGACGGTCCGTGCCCTCACCGCCCTGGCGGCGGGCGCGACCGATCCGGCGGCGGTTTCGGGCTCGGTGGTGTCCGGTCGCTCGGCGGCGCTGTTCTCGGGTCAGGGGTCGCAGCGGCTCGGGATGGGTCGTGAGTTGTATGGCCGGTTCCCGGTGTTCGCGGAGGCTCTGGATGCCGTACTGGCTGTCCTGGATGGTGAGTTGGGTGGTTCGCTGCGGGAGGTGATGTGGGGTGGGGACGCCGGTCTGCTGAATGAGACCGGGCGGACCCAGCCCGCGCTGTTCGCCGTCGAAGTCGCCCTGTACCGGCTGGTGGAGTCGTGGGGTGTGAGGCCGGACTTCGTGGCTGGTCACTCCATCGGTGAGATCGCCGCCGCGCATGTCGCCGGGGTGTTCTCGCTGGAGGACGCCGCCCGCTTGGTGGCGGCTCGTGGTCGTCTGATGCAGGCGCTGCCGGCCGGTGGCGCGATGGTCGCCGTCCAGGCCACCGAGGACGAGGTCACTCCGTACCTCAGGGACGAGGTGTCGATCGCCGCACTCAACGGACCGACGTCCGTCGTGGTGTCGGGCGTCGAAGGTGCCGTACTGGAGCTGGCGGCGCGGTTCGAGGCGGAGGGTCGCAAGGCGACGATGCTGCGGGTGTCGCACGCGTTCCACTCGCCGTTGATGGATCCGATGCTGGACGAGTTCCGGGCGGTCGCCGAGGGACTGTCGTACACCGCCCCGGTGATTCCGGTGGTGTCGAACCTGACGGGTTCCCTGGCCGGGGCTGAGGAGTTGTGCTCGGCCGAGTACTGGGTGCGTCATGTCCGTGAGGCGGTCCGCTTCGCGGACGGGGTGGCCACGCTCGAAGAGCAAGGTGTGACCACGTTCCTGGAGCTGGGTCCGGACGGAGTCCTCTCCGCCATGGTGCAGGAGTCGCTGACCGGCGACGACAACGTCACCATCCCGGTCCTGCGCAAGGACCGCGACGAGGAGACGACCGCTCTGCTGGCCCGCGCCGGGCTGTACACGCGGGGGATCGGGGGAGGCTGGCAGGACCTGCTGGCCGGCACCGGTGCCCGCCGGGTGGATCTGCCCACCTACGCCTTCCAGTACCAGTGGTTCTGGCCGACCGGCCGGGCCGCCGCCACCGGTGACGTCCGCGCCGCCGGTCTCGGCTCCGCCGAGCACCCGCTGCTGGGCGCCGCCGTCGAACTCGCCGCAGGGCAGGGAGTGTTGTTCACTGGTCGCCTGTCGCTGACCTCGCACCCGTGGCTGGCCGGGCACGCCGTCATGGGCACCGTCCTGCTGCCGGGCACTGCCCTGCTGGAGATGGCGGTCCGCGCGGGCGACGAGGTCGGCTGCGACCGGGTGGAGGAACTGACCCTCGCCGCGCCGCTGGTCCTGCCCGAGCGGGGCGCGCTCCAGGTGCAGGTCGCCGTCGCCGTCCCGGACGACTCCGGCCGGCGCGTGGTCGGGGTGTACTCGCGCCCCGAAGGCGCCGACGAGTCGTCGTGGGCCCAGCACGCGGCCGGTGTCCTGGCGCCTGGCGCCACCGCACCGGACCAGGGCTTCGACACCGAGGTGTGGCCGCCGCGGGACGCCGAACCGCTGGACACCGAGGACTGCTACCAGGCGTTCGCCGAGGCGGGGTTCGCTTACGGACCCCTCTTCCAGGGTCTGCGCGCGGTGTGGCGCCGTGGCGATGAGCTCTTCGCCGAGGTCGCGCTGCCCGAGGAAGACAGCGGCGAGGCGGCCGAGTTCGGTCTGCACCCGGCGCTCCTCGACTCCGCGCTGCACGCCACCATGCTGGGCGCCGCCGGCGCCGAGGAGGGCGACGGAGGAGGTGCCCTGCCGTTCTCGTGGGAGGGCGTCGCGCTGCACGCCTCCGGCGCCTCGGCGCTGCGGGTGCGGCTGGCCCCCGCGGGCGACAACGCGCTGTCGGTGAACGCGGTGGATCCGGCCGGTGCGCCGGTGGTCACCGTCGACCGGCTCCTCACCCGCACGGTCACCGGTGACCAGCTGAAGTCCGCGGGCGAGGACCAGAACACGCTGTTCGGCGTCGACTGGATGCCGGTGGCCGGCACCGGGGCCGCGCGGCCCGCGTCGGTCGCGGTCGTCGGGGACGACCCCTTCGGCCTGGCCGACGCGCTCACCGGCTCCGGTCTCACGGTCGGCACGGCGGCCGACCTCACCGTGCTGTCGGCCTCGTCCGACGCCGCCGTGCCGGACATGGTGCTCGTCCCGGTCGCCGGAGTCCCGGTCGCAGGAGTCCTGGACGATGGATCCCTGCCCGACGGGGACGAACTGCCCGGCGCGGTCCGGGAGGTCACCGCGCGGGTGCTCGCGCTCCTTCAGCAGTGGCCCGGCGAGGAGGCGCTCGCGGCCTCGCGGCTGGTGTTCGTCACCCGTGGCGCGGTCGCCGTGGACGGCGGCGGGACCATGGACCTCGCGGCCTCCGCGGTCTGGGGCCTGGTGCGGTCGGCGCAGACGGAGAACCCCGGCTGCTTCGGCCTGCTCGACCTCGATCCGGCCGTGGCGGCCTCGTCCGCCGGGCTCGTCGAGGCCCTGATGGCCGGCGCCGAGGAACCGCAGCTCGCGCTGCGCGGCGCCGAGGTCGTCGCCGCCCGCCTCGCCCGGTACGGCGCCACCTCCGATGCCACGGCGGACGGCACGTCCGGCACGTTCCGGACCACCGGGACCGTCCTGGTCACCGGCGGCACCGGCGGCCTCGGCCGACTCCTCGCCCGGCACCTGGTGGCCACGCACGGCGTGCGGAGCCTGCTCCTCGCCAGCCGCAGCGGTCTCGAGGCGGACGGCGCGAGCAAGCTCGTCGCCGAACTGGAGGAACTGGGCGCCGAGGTCACCGTGCGGGCGTGCGACGTCGCCGACCGGGAGGCCGTGGCCGCCCTGGTCGCGGCGGCACCCCAGGACCGTCCGCTGTCAGCGGTCGTCCACACGGCCGGTGTCCTCGACGACGGTGTGGTCGGCTCGCTGACGCCGGACCGCCTCGCCACGGTGCTGCGGCCCAAGGCGGACGCGGTGTGGCACCTGCACGAGGCGACCCGCGGCCTGGACCTGGACGCGTTCGTCGTCTACTCGTCCGTGGCCGGCGTGTTCGGCGGTGCGGGGCAGGCCAACTACGCGGCGGCCAACGCCTTCCTGGACGCCCTGATGGCGCGGCGCCGCGCCGACGGGCTGCCCGGCGTGTCCCTCGCGTGGGGCCCGTGGGAGCAGGACAGCGGCATGACGGGCACCCTCTCGGACGCGGAGGCCGACCGCCTGGCGCGTTCCGGGATGCCGCCGCTGACGGTCGGGCAGGGCCACGCCCTGTTCGACGCGGTGGTCGCGGGCGACCGGGCGCTGGCGCTGCCGGTCCGGCTGGACCTCGCCGTACTGCGAGCCCGGGGTGATGTGTCCGCGCTGCTGCGCGGCCTGATCCGGGTGCCCGCACGGCGGGCCGCGGCCCGGGGCGCGGCGCCGTCCGCGGACACGCTCACCCGGCAGCTCGCCGGACTGGGCGCGCAGGAGCAGGAGGAGGTGCTGCTCAAGCTGGTGCGCGGACAGGCGGCGGCGGTGCTCGGACACCGGGACGGCTCGGCGATCGGAGCCGAGCGTCAGTTCCAGGAACTGGGCTTCGACTCGCTGACCGCGGTCGAGTTCCGGAACCGGCTCAACGCGGCCACCGGTCTGCGGCTGCCCGCCACGCTGCTGTTCGACTACCCGACGACGGCCGATGTCGTCCGGCACCTGCGCGGACGGCTCGTCACCGACGATCAGGCGGGCGCCGGTTCGGTGCTCTCGGCGCTCGACGCGCTGGAGAAGGCGATCGCCGGACTCAGCCTCGACGACGCGGACGAGCACCGCCGGGTGACCGGCCGGATCGAGGTCCTCAGGACCAAGTGGGCCGAGCTGGGCCGTACGGACTCGTCCGGCGAGGACTCCTCGAAGGACGACCTGGACGGGGCATCCGACGAGGACATGTTCGCCCTCCTCGACGACGAACTCGGCCTGAACTGACCCGCCCCGCGGGCCGCTCCCGCGGCCCGCGGGTACCCGCCGCGGCCCCGCCCGTACACGCGGCATGCCACCCCCGGCACCATGCCGACGCTCACGAAAGGTCCAAGAAAGCGTGACAACTCGCACGTCCACCGAGGAGAGCCTGTGGGCCCGGTGCTTCCACCCGGCCCCGTCCCGCTCCGCCCAGCTCCACTGCTTCCCGCACGCGGGCGGCTCGGCGTCCTTCTACTTCCCCGTGTCCGCCCAGCTGTCCTCCGTGGCCGAGGTTTTCGCGGTGCAGTACCCGGGACGGCAGGACCGGCGCAAGGAAGTGTCACCCACGGACATCGCCACCCTCGCCGACCAGCTCTACGACGCCCTCGGCCCCGCCCTCAAGGCGCGGCCGACCACGTTCTTCGGGCACAGCATGGGCGCCACCCTGGCCTTCGAGGTGGCCCGCCGCCTGGAGGCCGACGGCGGTGAGCTCGTCCGGTTGTTCGCGTCCGGGCGACGCGCGCCGTCCACCGTCCGCGACGAGCGGGTGCACCGCCTGTCCGACGAGGGCATCGTGCGGGAGCTGAAACTCCTCGCCGGCACCGACACCGCGCTGCTCGGCGACGAGGAGATCCTGCGCATGATCCTCCCCGCCATCCGCAGCGACTACGAGGCGATCGAGACCTATCGGTGCGCCCCCGACGTCACCGTCCGCGCCCCGATCACCGTCCTCACCGGCGACAGCGACCCCAAGACGTCGATGGCCGAGGCCGAGGCGTGGCGCGGCCACACCACCGGCGACTTCGACCTCCAGGTCTACCCCGGCGGCCACTTCTACCTGACGGCGGAGGCGCCCGCGGTCATCGCCTCCCTCAGGAAGCACCTCACCGGGCAGGGCCAGGTGCATTGACCCGAGGTGCTGTTCCGCCCCTCGTCGGCCCATGCGCGACGGGCGGAACGGACGACCTCCGGAGGGCCGGGCCATACGCGTCCGGCGAGCGAGCTTCGGGAAGTCACGAGTGTCGCGCGGGCCCGGCCACGAGTCGCCTCACCTTTCGGTGATCGTGGCGAGCCATGCCGTGTCCTCCGGTCCCGGTGCTTCGGGGCCGGGCGTGGGCAGCCGGCGGAGCTCGCCCGTTCGCAGGGCGACCGTGGCCCGTGGCCGCATCGGTCCGTCGCCCCTGCGGGAGAGCAGGACGAGTTCCCAGACCGTCGCCGCCATGGCGTCGAGCCGGGTGGCGCAGTCGGCGGTGACTCGCCGGGGGTCACGGGTCCGGCCCAGGGACAGATGGGGGGTGAAGTCCCTGGCGGGCCCACGGCAGCGCGGGAACCGCTGCCGCAGCGCGCGGTACAGGTCCGCCCACGGCGCCTCGCCGGCTGCCGTCGGGTCGAGCCACACGGTGAAGTACGCCCTGTGCCGGAAGGTGCGCACTCCGTCCAGCCGGGCGGTGAAGACCGGCGTCGCGGCCGTCGCCGCGGCGAGCAGCGGGGCCGCCCGCTCGAAGTCGGACTCCGGTACGAAGCCGTAGAGCACGTTGACGTGCGGCGGCCACCGGTGGATCTGCGGGTCGTAATCCCGGCGGATGTCCTGGACCGGCGGCCACAGTTCCGCGGGCGGGATCCAGGCCACCGCCGTGCGGGCCGTCGGAAACACGTCGAGGACACCGGCGGGCTCGCCGCTGCCGGCGGTCGCGTCGAGGACCGGGTCCGTTCGCGGGTCCCGCACCCGGCCGGCGCCGGACGCGTCGACGCGGTCCACGCCGGTGGACCGGTCCCAGACCACCTCGCCGTCCGCCTCGATGAACACCACCCGGTGCCAGGGGATGTCGCCCCCGGGCACGAAGGAAGGCAGGGGGACGCGTGCGACGCCGTCCCCGCGCAGGCTGATCCCCAGTACGAACCGGGACGGGTCGAAGCGGGGGTCCCAGCGGACCCGGTGATAGATCTCGTCGCTGGTGCGCATCACGCCTCCTCTCCCGTCTTATCCCCTCTCCTCCTCCAGGGTGCCGCTCGGGACGAGGCGGTACTCGGTGCGGCTGGTCAGGACGGAGCCCGGGCGCAGCACCGTGCTCGGGTACTCCGGTCGGTTCGGCGAGTCGGGCAGGTGCTGGGTCTCCAGGCAGACGGCCGCGTATCGCTCATGGCGGCGGCCCGCCGCGTCCTTGAGCGTCCCGTCGAGCTGGTTGCCGGTGTACACCTGGAGGCCCGGTTCGGTGGTCCAGACCTCCATGGCCCGCCCGCTCTCCGGATCCTCGAGGCGGGCCGCACGCCGCAGGGCCGACCCGTCCGAGGGCGGACGCAGCACCCAGCAGTGGTCGTAGCCGCCCGCCGCCCGCAGTTGCGGGTCGGGATCGTGCAGGCGGGCGCCGATGGCGTGCGCGCGGGTGAAGTCGAAGGGGGTGCCGGCCGTCGCCGCACTGGGCCCGTACGGGATGCCTTCGCCGGACAGCGGCAGGTAACGGTCCGCGTCCAGCTGGAGCACGTGGTCGGTCACCGGGCCGGCACCCGACAGGTTGAAGTAGGCGTGGTTGGTGAGGTTGACGACGGTCGGCCGGTCGGTGACGGCCCGGTAGTCCAGCGCCAGCGTTCCCCGGGCGTCGAGGACGTAGGTGGCCGTGACGTCCAGTGTTCCGGGGAAGCCCATGTCGCCGTCGGGGCTGCGCAGCGTGAGGCGTACCCCCGCGCGGTCGTCGCCCAGCACGGGCGAGGCCGCCCAGATCCGACGGTCGAAGCCGTCCGGGCCGCCGTGCAGGGCGTGGCCCCGGTCGTTCACCGGCACCTGGTGTGCCCGGCCGTCCAGGGTGAAGCGGCCCTCGGCGATCCGGTTGGCGTACCGCCCCACCAGGGCCCCCAGGTAGGGACTGGGGCCGGCGTAGTCCTCGGTGCCGGTCAGCGACAGGACGACCGAGTGTGCGACTCCGTCCCGGTCGGGGACCTCCAGGGCGTGCAGGATGCCGCCGTAGGTGAGCACCTCGGCGCGCACGCCGCGGCCGGAGTCGAGGTGCCAGCGTTCCACCGGGGTGCCGTCGGGCGTGGTGCCGAAGGGGGAGCAGCGCAGGGCGGGTCGGGGCATGGAGGTCCTCGGGAAGGGGGGTGGCGGGCCGGTTCAGCGGTGGCGGCCCAGGGTGGACTCGCGTACCACCAGGTCGTGGCCCGGCCGCAGTCGGCGCGGCTCTCCGTCGGCCGAGCCGGTCAGCCGCGAGATGACGCAGCCGACGGCCTGGCGGGCGATGGCCTGCTTGTCGGGGGAGACGGTGGTCAGGGTGATCGCCCCGAAGCGGCCCTCCTCGATGTCGTCGAACCCGACCACCGCGACGTCCTGCGGGACGCGCAGCCCGCGCTCGCCGAGCACCCTCATCGCGCCGATCGCCTGGAGGTCGTTGTAGGCGAAGACCGCGTCGGGCCGCACGCCGCGGTCCAGCAGTACGGTCATGGCCTGGGCGCCGTCCGCCCGGCCGTAGCCGTCGGCGGGGGCCACCAGCGAGTCGTCGTGCGGCAGCCCGGCCGCGGCCAGCTCCTCCCGCCACCCCTGGAGGCGCAGGTGGGCGGGCTGCCGGGCGCTCTCCGCCCGCGCGCCGAGGAAGGCGATCCGCTGCCGTCCCATCCCCACCAGGTGGCGGACCGCGCTGCGTGCCGCGGCGACGTTGTCGATCGCGATGTGGTCGTAGGGGGCGTCGTACTCCCGCTCGCCGAGCAGCACCAGCGGCGATGTGTCGGTGCGGCCGCGCAGGTCCTGGTTCTCCAGCTCGATCGGGGAGAGGATCAAACCGTCGATCACATGGGTCCGGAACCCCTGGCAGACGAGCATCTCCTTCTCCCGCATGCCGGCGGTGTGGTCGAGGAGCACGGTGTAGTGGTGGCGGGCCGCGGCGTCGATGACCGCGCTGGCCAGCTCGGCGAAGTACGGGTTGCCGAGTTCGGGCACGGCCAGCGCGATGATCCCGGTGCGGCCCTTGCGCAGGTGGCGCGCGGTGAGATTGGGGCGGTAGCCGAGCTCGTCGATCGCCTGTTGCACCCGGGCCCGCATGGCCGGGGTGACGTGCGGATAGTCGTTGACGACGTTCGAGACGGTCTTGATGGACACTCCCGCTCGCAGCGCGACGTCTTTGAGGCTGACGCCCACGGCGTTCCCTCCTTGTCGGGCCGGGCGCAGGACTGCGACGGTCCTGCGGCACGGCGTCTGTCATCAGGTGCGGCGTGCCCGCGCTAGGTACCGCTGGGCCACGACCACCACGATGAGGAAGCCGCCGCTGACCACGGACTGGTAGGACGAATTGAGCGAGCCTATCTGGTTGATCAGATTCTGGATGACCGCGAGCAGCAGCACTCCCCACAGAGTGCCGCTCACCGAGCCGGCGCCGCCGATCAGCAGGGTGCCGCCGATGACCACCGCGGCGATGGCGTCCAGCTCCATGCCCACACCGATGATCGTCACTCCGGAGGAGAGCCGGGCGGCGTTGAGCGCTCCGGCGAACCCGGCGAGCAGCCCGCTGAGCAGGTAGACCAGGACCCGGGTGCGGGCCACCGGCAGCCCCATCAGGGTCGCGGCGTCGGCGCTGCCGCCCACCGCGAACAGCGACTGGCCGAACGAGGTGCGCTGCAACACCGCCCCGCCCGCGGCGAACAGGGCCAGCGCGACGAGCACCGGATACCCGAAGCCGCCCACCGTCCCCTGGCCGAGTTCGGCGAAGGCCGAGCCCCGGGGCACCAGGTAGGTGGTGGCGCCCTCGTCGGTGAGGGCGAGCAGGAGGCCGCGGGCCCCCAGCAGGGTGGCCAGGGTGACGATGAAGGGTGCCATGCCGGCCCGTGCGATCAGCAGCCCGTTGAGTGTGCCGATCGCCCCGCAGACGGCCAGCGGCAGCAGCAGCGCGGCCCAGAGACCGTACTGCGAGGCCCAGGCGGCCAGTACGCCGCCGAGCGCGAACACCGATCCGACCGAGAGGTCGATGCCGCCGGTGATGATCACCAGCGTCATGCCCAGGGCGACGACGGCGATGAAGGACGCCTGTACGGCGATGTTCTGGGCGTTGTCGAGCGTGCCGAAGGACGGGAAGACGAACGAGGAGACGAGGACGACCGCCACCAGGACGGCGAGGGCGCCGTGCCGTTGCAGGAGCGTCGTGATCCGCTCCTGGCCGGCGGTGGGAGAGGGGGACGCCGCCGTCGGACGGAGGGCGGCCGACAGCTGCCGGGGGATGGTGAGTGACTTCATCGGGACCTGCGCTCCCGGGCGACGTAGACGGCGACGAGGATGATGGCGGCCTGGGCGATCTGCGCGGTGGAGTCCGGCAGATCGTGCTTGACCAGGGTGGCCCGCAGCAACTGCATCAGCAGTGCGCCGGTGACGGTGCCCAGCACCCGTACCGAGCCGCCGGTCAGCGGTGTGCCGCCGACCACCACCGCGGTGATCGCGGACAGCTCCATGAGGTTGCCGAGCGCGGAGGGGTCACTGGCGGTCAGCCGGGCGGTGGCCAGCACGCCGGCGAGCGCCGCGAGGACGCCGCACAGCACGTAGACGCCGACCAGGACCCGCTTGACCGGCAGTCCGGCGAGTCCGGCGGCGGCCCGGTTGCCGCCCACCGCGACCAGCTGCCGGCCGAAGGTGGTGCGGTGCACGACGCCGGCCACCGCCAGCGCCAGGACGCCCGCGGTCAGTACCACCACGGGGATGCCCAGCACCTCCCCGCTGCCCAGCGCCAGCAGGTCCGGGTTGACGATCTGCTTGAGCTGCCCGTCGGCCATCACCAGGGCCAGCCCCCGGCCTCCGACGAACAGGGCGAGGGTGGCCACGATGGGTTGCAGACCCACCACGGCGACCAGGGTGCCGTTGACCGCGCCCACGACGACCCCGGCCAGCAGCGCAACGAGCAGCGCCGGAACCAGACCGTAGCCGAGATAGAGGGGCAGCAGGGCGGCGGCCAGCGCCATCGTGGACCCCACCGACAGATCCACGCCCTCGGTGCCGATGACCAGCGCCATGCCGAGCGCCACGATGACGACCGGGGAGACCTGCACCAACTGCGTCCGCAGGTTGGCGACGGTCAGGAAGTGGTCGGTGAACGCGGCGTTGAAGGCGAGCAGCACCAACACCGCGGTGTAGACGCCGTACTTCTGGAACCAGGCCGGTGCGGCGAGCCGCACCGCGCTCCGTCCCAGTGCCGGCGACAGCTGGGTCATTCCTGCTCCTTGTCCGTGTGCGGCGGTGTGTGCGGCTCCTCGGCAGCGGGCTCGGGGGTGTGCGCGGCCAGCATGTCCAGCAGTTCGGGCTCGCTGACCAGGTCGCCGGCCAGCTCACCGGCCACCGTGCCGCCGCGCAGCACCACCAGCCGGTCCGCGCCCTCCACCAGCTCCTCGACGTCGGAGGAGATCAGCAGCACCGCCAGCCCCTCCTGCGCCAGTTCGTCGATGAGGGCCTGCACCTCGGCCTTGGCGCCGACGTCGATCCCGCGGGTGGGCTCGTCCAGCAGCAGGACTTTGGGCTCCAGGCAGAGCCAGCGTGCCAGCAGCACCTTCTGCTGATTGCCGCCGGAGAGCTCCTCGACCTTCTGCTCGGGGCCGGCCGCCTTGATCCGCAGCCGCTTCATGAAGATCTCGACGATGCGGTCCTGCCGCTTGCGGAAGACGACACCGGCGCGGGACAGACGGGGCATGGCGGCCAGGACGATGTTCTCCCGTACCGACAGACCGGGCACGATCCCCTCGGCCTTGCGGTCCTCGGAGAGCATGCTGATACCGGCCCGGATCGCCGCGGCGGGAGACGGGCGGCGCAGCTCTCCGCCCGCCACCGAGACCGTGCCGGAGTCCAGCGGCAGCGCACCGACCAGGGCCTTCGCGGTCTCGGTACGCCCGGAACCCAGCAGTCCGCCCAGGCCCAGAACCTCCCCCGGACGCAGTTCCAGTGACACCTCGTCGAGCAGGTGACGGCGGCTCAGCCTCTCGGCGGTGAGCACCGGTTCACGGGCGGCGTCATGTGCGGCGCCGAAGCCGGTGACGCCGTGCCGTCGGACCTCGGCGACCTCCCGGCCGAGCATCATCGAGACCAACTGCATACGGTCCAGATCCGCGAGGGCGCCGGTGTGCACCAGCCGCCCGTCGCGGAGCACGGTGACCCGGTCGCAGATGCGGTACAGCTCGTCCATCCGGTGGCTGACGTAGAGCACGGCGATGTCCCGGCTGTGCAGGTCCTCGATGACCCGGAACAGCGTCTCCACCTCGCGCGGCTCCAGCGCGGAGGTCGGCTCGTCCATCACCACCACCCGGGCCCGCACCGACACGGCCCGTGCCAGTGCCACCATCTGCTGGGTGCCCACGCCCAGGGTGTTCAGGGGACGGCGCACATCGGCCGTGACCCCGAAGCCGGCCAGGAGTTCGGCCGCCTCCCGGTGCATCCGGGGGAAGTCGATCAGGCGCAGGCGGTTCCTGGGCTCGCGGCCCAGGAAGATGTTCCGCGCCACGCTCATCATCGGGACGAGGTTGACCTCCTGGTAGATGGTCGAGACGCCCGCCTGCTGCGCCTCGTGCGGCCGGGCGAACGAGACCGGCTGCCCGCCCAGGCGCAGCTCCCCGGTGTCGGGGCGGTGCACTCCGGTGAGCACCTTGATCAGCGTGGACTTGCCGGCGCCGTTCTCGCCGACCAGGGCGTGGATCTCACCGCGGCGCAGCGTCAGGGAGACGTCGTCGAGCGCCACCACGCCGGCGAAGCGTTTGCCGACGCCGACGGCCTCCAGCACCGTCGGTGGCGCGGCGCCGTCCGCGTCCGGATGCGGTGCGGCGACAGCCGCTTCGGGGGGTGCCATGGGTCAGGCCTTCCGTCGGTCGGTCAGCGGGGAGCGGGCCGCCCGGTCAGGGGCGGCCCGGGCGGCCCGGGGGCGGCTCAGTAGGCTCCGGACAGGGAGTTCTTGGCGTTGGACGCGTCGTAGGCGCGGTCGGAGATGATCACGTTCTCCGGGATGGACTCGCCGGCGAAGAACTTCTGCGCGGTTTCGAAGGCCAGCGGGCCGAACCGGGGGTTGGACTCGATCACCCCGTTGTACCGGCCGTCGGCCAGGGCCTGCACCGCGTTGCGGGTGCCGTCGATGGAGACGATCTTGACGTCCTTGCCGGGCGTCTTGCCGGCTCCCTTGAGGGCGGTGACCGCGCCCAGGCCCATCTCGTCGTTCTCCGCGTACACGGCGGTGATGTCCGGCTTGGACTGGATCAGCTGCTCCATCACCTGCTGGCCCTTGTCGCGGGCGAACTCACCGGTCTGCTGGGCCACGATCTCCAGGCCCGGGGCCTTGGCCTTGAGCTGGTCGACGAAGCCCTTGGTGCGGTCGGTGGTGACGTTGTTCCCGGACGAGCCCAGCAGGATCGCTACCTTCCCCTTGCCGCCGGTCACCTGGATCATCGCGTCCGCGGCCCGCTTGCCCTGCTCGACGAAGTCCGAGCCGAGGAAGGCCACATAGTCCTTGCAGGCGGTGGCGTTGAGCTTGCGGTCGACGGTGATCACGGGCACGTGCTTGGCCGCGGCGGCCTGGAGCGCCGGTTCCAGGCCGTCGGAGTTCAGCGGCGCCACGATCAGCAGTTGCGCGCCCTGGGCCAGCATGTCCTTGATGTCACTGATCTGCTTGGACAGTTGGGACTGGGCGTTGGTGGTGAGCAGCTTCTTGACGCCCAGTTTGGCGGCCTCGTCCTTGATGGACTGGGTCTCGGCGATCCGGAAGGGGTTGGCCTCCTTCTCGGACTGCGAGAAGCCGACGACCGCGTTCTTCAGGTCGATCTTGGTGGCGCCGTAGGCCTCCAGGGTGCAGCCCGATCCCGAGGAGTCGGCGGACGGCGACTGCACCACCTGGGCGCCCTGGCTGGTGTCGGAGGAGGCCGTACCGCTGCCCTCCTCCTTGGAGCAGCCGGCGGCGAGGGCCGCGGCGGCAGCGAGGCAGACGGCGGCCACGAGACGGGATCTGCGAGGGCTGGTCATGGTCGTTGCACTCCTTGCGTGGTGGGGCGACTGCTGTGTCACGGCGAGGTCGACGACGTCGTCCGGATCGCCGAAGGGGCACCGAAGGGGCCGCAGCGTGGGAATGCGGCGTCGCACACGTTCTCGGCAGGGGCAAGGGCAGGGGCAAGGGCAGGGGCAGGGGCAGGTCAGGTCAGGGGCTGGGTCAGGGGTCAGGGCCAGGGGTGGGGCCGGGAGGCCCCCGGGGTGGACCGGGGGCCTCCCGCCCTCGTCACCGCCTGGTGGGTGCGGCGGGTTCGTGGGCGGCCAGCGAGGCCACCTCGGCCCCGCTCAGGGCGCGGTCGTAGGCGTGGACGTCGGCGATCGCACCGGTCCAGTGGTCGACCGGGCCGCCGTTGTACTTGCCGCGCCCGATCACCAGGTTTCCGGTGGGCACCTCTCCGTTGCAGGCGCGGGTGGAGCCCGCCTCGGTGCCGTCCACGTAGATCCGCAGCGCCCCGTCCCGGTGGCTGTAACTACCGACCAGGTGGTACCACTTGCCGGCCTGCGGCTCACCGATGCTGTTCGCCAGCGCCCGGGCGCCGGAGAAGCTGAACGCGAACCGCTTGTCGGCCTGGGAGTACTGGAGGTAGAAGACGCTGCTCTTGTCGCCGTCGACGGACACCGCGGTGCTGAAGTGGCCCTTGTCGTCCAGGCGGACCCAGGCGGCCACCGAGTAGTCGCCCTTCTCGGTGTCCAGGACGGGCGCGCCGGCGTCGACGTAACCGGTCGTGCCGTCCAGTTGCAGCGCGCCGCCGTTCGGCCCGGAGGTCCAGGTCGCGCCGCCCTTGAGGGTGCCGTCGTGTCCGCCGGCGACGTCCGTGGCCACCGTGCCGGTCTGCTGGTGCAGCGGCCACCAGGACACTCCGGCCGGTCCCGGGGTGCCCGGCGGGACGTTCACCCCGCCCGCGGCGGAGCCCGCCGCGATGACCTGCTGGTTGATCTCCCGCACCGGGCCGGGGAGCACCTTGACCACCTTGCGGTCGTAGGTGAGCAGGCCGTTGAGCTCGCCCTCCACGTCCGTGACCTGGGTGTAGACCGAGCCGGAGAGCCCGCAGGAGGCACGCTGGATCAGCTTCCTGGTGTTCTCCACGTACGCCTTGGTCAGCTCCTCGGTGCTGGTGGCGGCGTCACCGTAGTCCTGACCGCCGGCGGTCCCCAGGATGTGGCCCGGAACGACGTACGAGTAGCCGCCGTGCTCCCCGTCGACGGACGCCCGGGTGGCGTCCGGGGCGGGGTTCGCCGGGCCGTGGTAGTCGTGGAAGTCGATGATGTCGCCTCGACCCGAATCACCCTTGGAGGCACAGCAGTTGACTCCGGAGTGGGCGTCCACGAGACGGGACGGGTCCTGCTTCTTGACCGCGTCCGCGAGCTCACCGGTGGCGGCCTTGCTCCATTCGCCCCAGCCCTCGTTCATCATGGTCCACACGACGATCGACGGGCTGCTGATGTGCTGGTCGACGATCGTGTGCACCTGGTCGATGAAGGTCTGGGTCTCCGGTGTGCCCGCCGCCGCCGTCATACGGCTCGGCATGTCCTGCCACACCATCAGACCGAGCCGGTCGGCCCAGTAGTACCAGCGGGCCGGCTCCACCTTGATGTGCTTGCGCACCGCGTTGAAGCCGAGCTTCTTGTGCTCCACCAGGTCGTACTTCAGGGCCTCGTCGGTCGGCGCGGTGTACAGGCCGTCCGGCCAGAACCCCTGGTCCAGGGTGGCCATCACGAAGGTGGGTTTCCCGTTGAGCACGATCTTGTTGACGCCGCCGACCGGGGCGACCTCGATCGACCGCATGCCGAAGTAGGAGCCGACCTCGTCCTTTCCGGCACGTCCGCCGTCCAGGGTCACCTTGAGGTTGTACAGGTACGGGTCGTCCGGGCTCCACAGGTGCGGCTTGCTGATCGGGATGCGCAGCGCGGTACCGGCCCGGCCGGTGACCGATCCCACGGCCTTGTTGCCGGCGTAGGCGGTGGCGGTGACCTTCGCCGTCGGGGCGGTGCCGGCGGCGGGGCGCACGGTGACGGAGAGCGAGTTGTCCGCCAGGTCCGGGGTCAGCACCAGCGAGTCGACGCTCGCCGCGGCGACGGGCTCCATCCAGACGGTCTGCCAGATGCCGGAGGTCGGGGTGTACCAGATGCCGCTCGGGTCGGTGGACTGCTTGCCGAGCGCGTACTTGTCGTTCGTGGTGTCCTTGACCTTCACCAGCAGGGTCTGCTGCCCGCGTCCGGTGAGCGCGTCGGTCACGTCGGCGCCGAACTCCTCGTAGCCGCCCAGGTGGTGGGCGACCTGCCTGCCGTTGACGTAGACCCAGGCTTCGTGGTCCACCGCGCCGAAGTTCAGCCGCAGCCGGTTGTCCGAGCCCACCTTCCAGCCGTTCGGCACGGTGAAGGTGCGCTGGTACAGCGACCAGTCGTGGTGTTCGGCGACGCCGGACAGGGCCGACTCCATCGGATACGGCACCAGGATCTTCCCGGTGAGCTTCCCGGTGGGCAGCGCGGCGTCCTGCTCGGTGGCCTGGAACTGCCAGGTGCCGTTCAGGTTCTGCCAGTTCTTGCGGGTCAGTTGCGGCCGCGGGTACTCGGGCAGGGCGTTCTTGGCGGAGACGTCCTTGGCCCACTTGGTGGCGAAGTACCAGGTGGAGTTGTTCTGCGCCACCACGGAGAAGGGTCCGAGTTCGCCGTGGGCGGTGGTGATGCCGCCCTTGCCGTCGTAGCTGATCCGCACGTCGGCGTTGAGGGAGACGGGAGTGTCGTCCTTGCCCGGGGTGACCAGGAGCCTGGAGGCGTTCTTGGGATCCCTGGCCACGGTGGGGGACCAGAGGGTGCCTCCGGAGACCACCGCGAGATGCTTGGCCGCGTCGGCCGGAACGGCCTTCACTGCGGAGGGCAGTTCGATCGTGGCGGTCCGCCCGGTCGTGGCGACGGTGCCCTTGGCGTCGGCGGGGGCGAAGCCGGCCGGCAGGCGCAGCGCCGAGTCGGGGATCGGCTGCCGGGAGAAGCCCGGCCCCGACCACTCGGTGTGCAGGTAGGCCCCGCCGTTGCCCTGGTTGTAGTCGACCGCGAGGTCGTGCGGACCGGCCGTCAGGGTGATCGCCTCGGAGGTGGTCTGGACGTCCCAGTCGGTGGTCCAGTGGTCGATCACACCGGCCCCGTCGAGGGACATCCGGAAACCGTTGTCGCCCTTGATGTAGAAGGTGTAGACGCCGTCCGCGGGCACCTGGAGCCGGCCCGTCCAGCGCACCGCGACGTTGTCCGTGGTCCCGGTGTAGGCGCGCAGCGTGGGCAGCAGGTCGTCGACGTAGAGGGAGTTGTCGATCCGGGTGCCGGTGTACGACGCGAAGTCCAGCGCCGTGGTGCTGGACATCCGGTAGTAGTCACCTCGCAGGCCGAGGTCGGCGGCCCCGGCGGAGGGAGACGCCGCAGCGGGTGCGGCACTCACCTGGGCCGGGACCAGCAACGCGGCTCCCAGCAGCAGTGGCAGCAACGCAGCGAGTCGGCCGAGGAAGGGTATTCGGAGTCTGCCTGGGCTCATGCTCACCCTTTCCGTAACGGAAATTGTCCACGCCTGAACCTGCGCCGAAGGAGACGCTCGCGCCGCGCGGAACAGCGGGAAGCACCGCGGGAAGCGTGGCGGAAGCGTCTTGTATAACGTTGGAAAAGTCGGCGCGGGAGCATGAAAGCAGGGCCCTCGCAACCCTGTCCAGACCCCGGACCCCAACCGATGCGAACCGGCACGGCTCCGGTGGGAAGACCCCCAAGTCAGCGGCGAGCGCGGGTCGTTCAAGGTCTGGACACGACCGCTCGCGCATGCTGTCATTCCTGTCGGCGGCAGTCTCTCCAACGTTATAAGGCGCGCTGACACGCCGCGTCCGCACAACGCCGCCGGCCGGTCCGCACGCCGGCCGTCGCCCTCACCACGACCGCCGCCGGCCGGCGGTCTCCTCGTCGTCCCACCGCCCTGTCCCACCTTCGGCAGTTCAGGAAGGACGTCCGCATGGAACGTCGCGCGTTCCTCAACCGCTCACTGGCCGTCGTCGGTGGCGCCGCGCTGGCCGGGACGGCGGGTCTGCCCGCGCAGGCGGCCGCGCCCCGTCCGCCGGTGCGTCTGGTCGGCCCCACCCGCGCCGCCGCCCGGTATCCGGCCAACCGGGCCCCGTTGCGGCAGGAGCCCTTTCTGCGGCTTCCCCCGGGCAGCGTCACCCCCGAGGGCTGGCTGCGCGAACAGCTCGACCTCCAGCTGAACGGCCTCAACGGGCGCCTGCCGGAGGTCTCCGACTACCTCTCCCCGGCCACCAGCGGCTGGGCCGTGCCCGACAGGGACGGCTGGGAGGAACTGCCTTACTGGCTGCGCGGCTTCGGCGACCTCGGCTATGTCACCGGCGACGCCAGGACGCTGGAGCTGACCCGCGCCTGGATCGACCGCATCCTGGCCACCCGGCAGCCGGACGGCTTCTTCGGCCCGTCCGCGCTGCGCACGGCGCTCAACGGCGGCCCGGACTTCTGGCCGTACATGCCGGTGCTGGACGCCCTGCGCACCTGGCACGAGTACAGCGGCGACGACCGGGTCGTCCCGGCGCTGCGGGGGTGGCTGAAGTACCTCGATACGCAGCCGGCCGCACTGTTCGGACAGGGCTGGGGCTCCGCCCGCTGCGGCGACACCATCGACACGGCCTACTGGCTGTACAACCGCACCGGCGACTCCTGGCTGCTGGACCTGGTGCACAAGATCCACGCCAACAGCGCCGACTACACCACCGCGATACCCACCTGGCACAACGTCAACCTGGCCCAGGGCTTCCGCGAACCGGCCCAGTACGGCGTTCTGGCCGGCGACCCGTCCTTCCGCGACGCCACCTACCGCGTCTACGACACCGTGATGCGCCGGTACGGGCAGTTCCCCGGCGGCGGCTTCGCCGGGGACGAGAACGCCCGCAGCGGCTACCACGACCCCCGCCAGGGCTTCGAGACCTGCGGCATCGTCGAGTACATGCACAGCCATCAGCTGCTCACCCGCATCACCGGCGACGCGGTGTGGGCCGATCGCTGCGAGGAGCTGGCGCTGAACCTGCTGCCGGCCGCGCTCGACCCGCTGCACAAGGGCATCCACTACGCGACCTCCGCCAACGGCATCCAGCTCGACAACGTCCCCAAGTCGCACGGCCAGTTCGACAACCGCTTCGCCATGCAGGCGTACATGCCCGGCATCCACCAGTACCGCTGCTGCCCGCACAACTACGGCATGGGCTGGCCCTACTACGCCGAGGAACTCTGGCTGGCCAGCGCCGACGGCGGCCTGTGCGCCTCGCTGTACGCGGAGTCCTCGGTGCGCGCCGACGTCGCCGACGGCACCACGGTCACCATCGCCGAACGCACCGACTACCCGTTCGGCGAGACCGTCACCTTCACCCTGTCCGCACCACGGACGGTGCGCTTCCCGCTCTACCTGCGCGTGCCGGGCTGGTGCCAGGCCCCCACGGTGCTGGTGAACGGCCGCCCCGCGCAGGCCCGCGGCAGCGGCGGATACCTGGTGCTGGACCGCACCTGGCAGCACCGCGACACCGTGGAACTGCGCCTGCCCATGCGCACCACCGTGCGCACCTGGGGCGCGAACCGCGACTCGGTCTCCGTCGACCACGGCCCGCTGACCTACTCCCTGCGGATCGAGGAGGAGTGGACGCGGTTCGCCGGCACCGAGGACTGGCCCGAGTACGAGGTGCGTCCGGCCTCGCCGTGGAACTACGCCCTGGTACTGGACGAGAAGGACCCCGCCCGCTCCCTCACCCCGGAGCGCACCCGTGCCCACGCCGCCAACCCGTTCACGCACACCGGCACCCCCGTCCGTATGAAGGCCAAGGCACGCCGTGTCCCCGCCTGGCAGGCCGACGACCAGGACGTGGCGGCGCCGCTCCAGCAGAGCCCGGTGCGCACCACCGAGCCGGTCGAGCACATCACGCTGATCCCGTCCGCCGCCGCGCGGCTGCGCATCACCGCCTTTCCCACGGCGGGATCGGGGCGTCGGGCGAGCGAATGGGTCGCCTGCACCGCGTCCTTCAGCGGCGTGGACAGCCCCCAGGCCCTGATCATCAACGCCACGGCCGGTCCCGCGGACTCCTTCGACCAGTCCATACCCCGCTTCACCTGGTGGGACCGGACCGGCACGGAGGAGTGGGTGCGGTACGAGTACGCCGAGCCGGTCCGCACGAGCGGGGTGTCGGTGTACTGGTACGACGACACCGGCCACGGCGCCTGCCGGGTACCGCAGTCCTGGCAGCTGGAGTACCGGTCACCCGCGGGTGTCTGGCAGCCGGTGAGCGGCGCCTCGGCGTACGGCACGGCCACCGACACGTTCAACCACGTCTCCTACGAGCCGGTGACCGTCACCGCCCTGCGCCTGCGCGTGCGACTGCGGCCCGGCGTCTCCGGTGGCGTCCTGGCCTGGCGGGTCCGGCTTTCGTGAGGCCTCGGCCCCGGCGGTGACGGCGGCAGCAGGACCGCCCTCTCCGCCGGCGACCGACTCCCTCAACGTGCATGCGGGCACGAAGTGTTCGCGGCTTTCCGGAGGTCTTCGCCGGTCACGACCGGGTGGCCACGCTCCGCAGGACCCGGCGGGGCCGGTTCGGCACAGGGGCTGCTTCAGCGGGCCGTCGCGAACGTGCCCTGCGCCCAGTCGGCGAAGCCGCTCCAGGGGACCTCCGGGTGAGCGGCGTGGAGTGCCGGGATGTCGACGCGGTAGCCGGGTCCGTTCAGGAACGTCCACATCGCGTGCATGTCCGGGTTGGCGACCGCCGTCAAAGGCACTTGCTCGTGGCGGACCTCCCGTCCCAGTGCCGCGCCGAGCGCGGCCGCCATCTGCGTGGGTGTGGGCGCGTCGCTTGCCAGCTCGATGCGCTGCCCGGCGTAGCGGGCGGGGTCGAGCAGCACCTCCGCCGCGAACGCTCCGAGGTCGGGGCGGGCAAGCTGCTGCAACGGCCGGTCGGGCGGCAGCGGCAGATCGAGAACGCCGCTGAGGACGCGGTCCACTCCGCCGAGAGCGTTGTCGAAGAAGTACGTCGGCCCCAGGATCGTATGAGGCACGTCGCCTGCGGCCAGTTCGGCTTCGATGCGTGCCTTGCTCTCGAAGTGCGGCACCCCGCTCTCCTGGTCGGCACCGGCGACCGAGCTGAACACGAGATGCGGCACGCCCGCCTCCCCGGCGGCGGCCAGGATGGCCCGGCCCTGGTCCACCTCCGCCTCGACGCCGGCCTCGAAGGGGGTGGTGAATGCGAAGACGCCCGCCACCCCGCTCATCGCGGCGGCGAGCGACCCGCGGTCGTTCAAGGATCCCGCCACCACCTCGACGCCCTGGTCGGCCAGTTCCCGCGCCGCTTTCCGCGCGGGGTCGCGCACCAGCGCGCGGACCCGGGCCCGGCGGCCCAGCAGCGCGTCGGCAACAGCCCTGCCCTGTCCTCCGGTTGCCGCAAGCACCAAGACCGGCTCTTCGACCATCGAGGAGTTCCCTTCCGTGTGGGTGGACGCGGCGACGGATCGCCGCCCCTCACGGTAACCATCCGTCCCGCCCGACACGCCCGGCGTCACGCCCTTGATCCGCCCGCGTCGGCGCAGCGTTCGCGGGGCCGGCCATCGCTCCCCTTCAGGATCTGAAAATCAGATCACTCAAACCGAAAACATCTGTTCGACAGTTTTCCGGGCCCGCCCCAGGATGTCTCGTGCGGTAGCACAGTCAACGCGACACCGGGATGGACTACCGCCTGAGTGGAGGCTGAAATGCCGAGTGAAGAGACCGAAGTAGTCGTGGTCGGGGCGGGCCAGGCGGGCATCGCGATGAGCGAGCACCTGGGAGCCCACGGCGTACCGCACATCGTCCTGGAGCGGCACCGGATCGCCGAGCGGTGGCGGTCGGAGCGGTGGGACTCCCTGGTCGCCAACGGGCCGGCGTGGCACGACCGGTTCCCGGGGCTGGAGTTCCCCGACGTCGGCCCCGACGCCTTCGCCTCGAAGGAGCAGGTCGCGGACTACTTCGTCACGTACGCCGAGAAGATCGGCGCCCCGATCCGGTGCGGTGTCGAGGTGACCTCGGTGCGCAAGCACGCCGGGCGGCCCGGCTTCCGGGTCGAAACGTCGGAGGGCTCCATCGACGCGCGCTTCGTCGTGGCCGCGACCGGACCGTTCCAGCGGCCCGTGATCCCGCCCATCGTCCCGGACGGCGCCGTCCCCGTGCAGATCCACTCCAGCGGGTACCGCAACCCGGAGCAGCTGCCCGAGGGCGCGGTCCTCGTGGTCGGGGCCGGCTCCTCGGGGGTCCAGATCGCCGACGAACTGCGCCGGTCCGGTCGCCGGGTCCTCCTCTCCGTCGGTCCGCACGACCGTCCTCCCCGCGAGTACCGCGGACGTGACTTCTGCTGGTGGCTCGGTGTGCTCGGGATCTGGGACGCGGAGACCCCTCCCCGAGGTGCCGAACACGTCACCATCGCCGTCAGCGGCGCCCGCGGCGGTCACACCGTGGACTTCCGCGCCCTGGCCGGCTCCGGCATCGAGCTCGTCGGCCTGACCGCGTCCTACGACGACGGCGTACTGCGCTTCGCGCCGGATCTCGCCGCGAACATCGCGCTCGGCGACGACAAGTACCTCGCGTTCCTGCGGGCTGCCGACGCGTACGTCGAGCGCAACGGGCTCGACCTCCCCGAGGAGCCGGAGGCCCACGTCCTCGGGCCGGACCCGGACTGCGTGACCAGTCCCCTCCTGGAGCTCGACCTGGCCGGGGCCGGCGTCACCTCGATCGTCTGGGCGACGGGTTTCGCCACCGACTACGGCTGGCTCGAGGTCGACGCGTTCGACGAGAACGGCCGGCCGGACCAGCGGCGAGGAGTGTCCTCCGAGCCCGGCGTCTACTTCCTGGGCCTGCCCTGGCTGTCCCGCCGCGGATCGAGCTTCATCTGGGGTGTGTGGCACGACGCCGGATACGTCGCCGACCACATCACCATCCAGCGCGGCTACCTCGCCTACGGCACCACCGACCGGGCCGGCGCCACGCCGGCGACCCTGAAGAACTGAGGAGCGGACGATGACCTCCAAGAGCGAGGGCAGCCAGGCGCGGGCCCCGATCGTCGCCGGCGGGCACACCCGGATCCGGCCGTTCAACACCCGCGACACCTATCCCGAGCAGAACCTCGACAACGACCTCTGCCAGGCCGTCGTCGCCGGCGACACGGTGTACGTCCGGGGCCAGATCGGCCAGAACCTCGACACCAGCGAGTCCGTGGGCGTCGGCGACGCCGAGGCCCAGGCCGAGCAGGCCATGGCCAACATCAAGATGCTGCTCGAAGAGGCGGGCAGCCGGATGGAGCACCTGGTCAAGCTGACCATCTATCTGATCGACCCGCGCTACCGCGAGGCGGTGTACCGCACCGTGGGCCGCTGGACCAAGGGCGTGCACCCCATCTCCACCGGCCTGGTGGTCTCCGCCCTGGCCCGCCCGGAGTGGCTGTGCGAGATCGACGCGATCGCCGTGATCCCCGAGGAGGCGCGGGCATGACCTTCTCCCTGGTGGTACGCGACGGTGAGCGGTTCGGCATCGTGGCCAGCTCGTCGAGTCCGGCGGTCGCCGCCCGGGTCGTCCATCTGCGGCCCGGGGTCGGCGCGGCGGCCTCGCAGAACGTCACCGACCCGACGCTCGGCACGAGCCTGCTGGACGGGCTCGCCGACCACGGCGACGCGGAGCGCGCCCTGGCCGACGTCACCGGCGCGGCGCGGAACGCGAAGTCCATCGAGTACCGGCAGCTGACCGTGCTGGGCCGCTCCGGTGCCGGGTTCGCCCACAGTGGCTCGCGGACCCTCGGCAGGCACGCCTCGGCCACCGCGGACGGCGCGGTGGCGGCCGGCAACATGCTGTCCGGCGAGCACATCCCCGGCGTTCTCCTCGACGCCTACGCCACGGCCACCGGCCAGCTCGAGGAGCGCCTGCTCACCGCCCTGAAGGCCGCCGTCGCGGCCGGCGGCGAGGAGGGGCCGGTGCACTCCGCGGGCCTGGCGGTCGTCGCGGACGTGGACTGGCGGGTCACCGACCTGCGGGTGGACTGGGCCGAGGATCCCGTGGACCGGCTCGGCGAACTCCTCGACGTCTGGCTGCCGCAGCGGGACGACTACGTGCGGCGCGGACTCGACCCCGCCGCCGCTCCTTCCTACGGCGTCCCGGGCGACCTGTGACGGGCGCGCTGAAGGAGGCGGCCCGGCAGGCGGTCGACCGCCGGGCCGAGGAGCTGATCGGCCTCTCCGAGCGGCTGCACGCCGACCCGGAGACCGCCTGGGAGGAACACCGGGCCGCCGCCGCCGTACCGGAACTGCTGGACCGCGCCGGGTTCGACGTCACCTCGTCCTACCTGGGGCTGGACACGGCGTTCCTCGCCCGGTTCGGCAGCGGGCCCGTCCGGATCGCGCTGTGCGCCGAGTACGACGCGCTGCCGGGCCTCGGCCACGCGTGCGGGCACAACCTCATCGCCGCGAGTTCGGTGGGGGCCGCGCTCGGCCTGGCCGCCGTCGCCGACGACGCCGGCCTCACCGTCGAGGTCTACGGCACCCCGGCCGAGGAAGGCGGCGGCGGCAAGATCGAGATGCTCGACCGGGGCGCCTTCGCCGGAGTGGACCTCGCGATGATGGTGCACCCCGCGCCGGTCGACGTCGCCGAGGCCCGCCCGTTCGCGGTCAGCCACTCCAGGATCTCCTACACCGGGAAGTCCGCGCACGCCGCGGCCTATCCGGAGGCCGGGGTCAACGCGGCCGACGCCTTCACCGTGGCCCAGGTCGCGATCGGCCTGCTGCGCCAGCAACTGCCGGCCTCGGCCAGGGTGCACGGTGTGGTGACCCACGCCGGGGACGCCCCGAACGCCATCCCGGAGCGGTCGACGGGCCGTTGGTACGTACGGGCGGAGACACTCTCCGAACTGGCCGGGCTGGAGCCGCGGGTCATGCGGGCCTTCGAGGCCGGTGCCCTCGCGACCGGCTGCGAGCTGGAGATCGAGCCGGAGAGCAAGCCGTACGCGGAGTTCCGTACGGACGAGACCGCCCTCGGGCACTACCGTGCGAACGCCCTCGCCCTGGGCCGGGAGTTCGCGCCGCCCGGCCAGGCCGCACGGATGAACCGCGCCTCCACCGACATGGGCAACGTCTCGCAGGTGGTGCCGGCCATCCACCCCTACATCGGCATCGGATCCCTGCCCGCCACCAACCACCAGCACGAGTTCGCCGCGTACTGCGTGGGCGCGGCGGCGCGGCGGGCCCTGCTCGACGGGGCGATCGCACTGGCCTGGACCGGCGTGGACCGAAGCGTCCCGGCCGGGGGAGCGGCGGCGTGACGTGGGCGGCCGCCGCCATGGCCGCGCGGACCGGTCGCGTGCCGTTCAAGCACCCGGGAGACGTTCCGCCCGGCGCAGGTCCGGCAGCGGTCGTCCTCGGCCGGTTCGACGGGATCCACCGCGGCCGCCCGCGGCCATGCGGCGCCCCGCCGACACCCTCGGCATGGCGGCCGGCGCGGTGGCCCTCGCCCGCCGGCCGCTCGGTCCGCTCGCCCCGGACCGCCTTCCCACGACGCCCGGCGTGCCGTTCACCGGCCCCCTCGATTCCCGACGACCCGGAGGACACCGATGCCCCCGACCCCAGGCCCCCGGCACACCGGCCCGGCGGACGCCAGGTACCGGACGGAGCACGACATGCTCGGCGACGTCGACGTGCCGGCGGACGCGTACTACGGCGCGCACACCGTCCGAGCGGTGGCCAACTTCCCCCTCACCGGGGAGACCCTCGCCGCCCGGCCGCACCTGATCCGCGCCCTGGCGGCGGTGAAGCACGCCGCGGCCCGCGCCAACGCCGAGGTCGGCGCGCTGGACGGCGCACTCGCGTCGGCGATCACGGACGCCTGCGCCGAGATCCGTGACGGCGCGCTGCGGGACCAGTTCGTGGTCGACCTCATCCAGGGCGGCGCGGGCACGTCGACCAACATGAACGCCAACGAGGTGATCGCCAACCGCGCCCTGGAACTGCTCGGACGCTCCCGCGGGGAGTACGCGGTCCTGCACCCCCTCGACCACGTCAACCTCGGGCAGAGCACCAACGACGTCTATCCGACCGCGGTGAAGCTGGCGCTGGACGCGCACATCGCCGGACTGCTCGTCGCCCTGGCCGGTCTGCGCGAGGCCTTCGAGACCAAGGCCGCCGAGTTCGCCGACGTACTGAAGATGGGCCGCACCCAGCTCCAGGACGCCGTACCCATGACACTGGGCCAGGAGTTCGGGGCGTTCGCCGCCACCCTCGCCGAGGACGAACTGCGGCTCGCCGAGGCCAGGTTGCTGCTGCACGAACTCAACCTCGGCGGCACGGCGATCGGCACCGGGCTCAACGCCCGCCCGGGCTACCGGGAGCGCGCGATGGAGCATCTGCGCCGGCTGACGGGGATCCCGACGCTCGTGTCCTCGCCCGACCTCATCGAGGCCACCCAGGACGTCGGTGTCTTCGTCCAGCTGTCCGGCGTGCTCAAGCGCATCGCCGTGAAACTGTCCAAGATCTGCAACGACCTGCGTCTGCTGTCCTCCGGACCGCAGGCCGGGTTCGGCGAGATCAACCTCCCCGCACGGCAGGCCGGATCGTCCATCATGCCCGGCAAGGTCAATCCGGTGATCCCCGAGGCGGTCAACCAGATCGCGTTCGAGGTCATCGGCAACGACGTGACCGTCACCCTCGCCGCCGAGGGCGGCCAGCTCCAGCTCAACGCCTTCGAACCGGTCATCCACCGGAGCCTGAGCGCCGGCCTCGACCACCTCACCGCGGGCATCGGAGTCCTCACCGAACACTGCGTACGGGGCATCACCGCCAACCGGAACCGGCTCGCGGAGACCGTCGCGGCCTCCACCGGACTGGTCACCGCGCTCAGCCCCGCACTCGGCTACGAGACCGCCTGCGCCCTCGCGCTGGAGGCCCACCACACCGGCAGACCCGCACTCGACCTCATACGCGAGCGCGAGCTGCTGACCGAGGCGGAACTCCGCGAACTCACCAGCCCCGCCTCCCTCACCGGCCTGCCCGCGCTCTGAGGACACGGGCACCCGCACAACTCCCGGCTCGTCACCCATCCCCACAAGGAGGCGCGTATGCGCACCTGTAACAGCGGCGCCACGACGACCGAAGCCGTGGTGACCACCGACGCGGTCGCCCTGCGCAGGAGCGTCGCCGCGGGAGCCGTCGGCGTGTTCGTGCACTGGTTCGACTGGGCCGCCTACGCCTATCTCGCCGGTACCGTCGCGACCGTGTTCTTCCCGGCCGAGAACAGCACGACCGGGCTGCTCGCCGTGTTCGGCGTGTTCGCCGTGTCGTTCGGCATCCGGCCGGTCGGCGCCCTGGTGTTCGGACCGCTCGGCGACCGGATCGGCCGCAAGCGCACCCTGTCGCTGGTCATCTTCATGATGTCCGGCGCGACCCTGACGATCGGTCTGCTGCCCGGCTACGCGTCGATCGGGATCGCCGCCCCGGTGCTCCTGGTCCTCCTGCGGCTGATCCAGGGCTTCGCCGCGGGCGGCGAGTTCGGCAGCGCGGCGAGCTTCCTCGCCGAGAGCGCGCCCCGGCGCCGCCGCGGATTCGGGGTGAGCTGGCTGGAGGTCGGATCCCTGCTGGGCTTCCTCGCCGGCTCGTTCGTCTTCCTGCTGCTGTCCACGGGACTCGACGACGCCCAGCTGACCTCCTGGGGCTGGCGCATCCCCTTCCTCGTCTCCGCGCCACTGGGCGTCATCGGCTTCATCATCCGCAACAAGATCGAGGACACCCCCGAGTACCGCATGCTCGAAGCCGGCGACTCCGTCCCGCGCAGCCCCGCGCGGGAGCTGATGCGCTCCCACAAGCGGCAACTGCTGCAGGCCGCGGGCCTGATGGCGGCCATGCACGTCCCCTTCTACGCGGTGCTGACCTACCTCGTCACCTACGAGACCGACCACCTGGGCCACTCGGCCGACAGCGCCGCACTGCTGTCCACGGTGATCTCGCTGCTGGGGCTGGTGCTCGTGCCGCTGTTCGGCCTGCTGTCCGACCGGGTGGGACGCAAGCCGGTGTTCGTCGGGGCGACAGCGGCCCTGCTGGTCGTCTCCACCCCGGCCTTCCTCCTGATGCGGACCGGGCTCGCGGGGACCTGGATCGCCGGTCTGCTGCTCGGCGTGATCCTGGCGGCCATCCTCGGCACGTACGCGGTGTGGTCGGCGGAGACCTTCCCCACCCGCACGCGTCAGAGCGGTCTGTCCATCGCCTACAACGTGACCGCCGCGCTGTTCGCCGGCACCGTGCCGTACCTGATGACCGTGCTCATCTCCGTGACCGGCAGCACCCTGGTGCCCGGCCCGTACCTGATGGTGTTCGCCGTCGCCGGTCTCGTGGCCGCCCTGTCCCTGCGGGAGACCGCCGGCTCCGCCCTGCTGCGCCCCGAGGACATGCCCGAGAACATGCCCGAGAACGCCTCCGAGGACGTGCCCGAAGCGGCGTCCGCCGAGGTGCGCTAGGCGGTGCCGCATAAGGTCGACTGCGACACGGATCGGCCGGCGCAGGGGTCACTTATGACGGCACCAGTGGGTTTCACGCTCGTTCAGCTCCGCTACTTCCTCGTCGCCGCCGAGCGCGGTTCGATGACGGAGGCGTCGGCGGAGCTGCACATCGCGCAGTCCGCCGTGTCCGCGGCCATCCACAACCTGGAGCGCGACCTCCGGGCGCAGCTGTTCATCCGCCGGCGGGGCCGGGGACTGACCCTCACACCCGCCGGGGAGCGGCTCCAGCAGCAGGCGCGGGATCTGCTGGCCCGCGCCCGCGAGGTCGAACGGGAGGCCCGGGGAGAGGGCGAGACCATCTCCGGGCCGGTGGCCGTCGGCTGCTTCGTGACCCTGGCCCCCTACTACCTGCCCCACCTGTTCAGCGAGTGCACCAGACGCTATCCGGGCATCGAGATCGACGTGCTGGAGGCGGAGACGGACCAGCTCGTCCGCGCCCTGGCGGCGGGACGCGTCGACTTCGCCCTCACCTACCACCTCGGTCTGTCCGCCGAGCCGGACCTGCGCAGCGAGACGATCGCCCGCGCCCCCGCCTATGTCATCGTCCCGGCCGATCACCCGCTGGCCGGCCAGGGCAGTGTGGAGCTGGCCGAACTGTCCACGGAACCGCTCGTCCTGCTGGACCTTCCCCACAGCCGCGACTACTTCCGCTCGCTGGTGGCCGCCACCGGCACCGCGCCCGATGTCCGCTACCGCACCCAGAGCTACGAGACCGTGCGCTCCCTGGTGGCCCGGGGACTCGGCTACTCCGTGCTCAACCAGCGCCCGGCGACCAGTCAGACCTACGGCGGCGGCGAGATCGCGGAACTCCAGCTCCGGGACGCCTCCCCGCTCGAAGTAAGGATCGCCTCCCTGGAGGGCGTGACCCAGACCGCCCGCGCCCGAGCGGTGATGGACCTGCTGCGGGAGATCGCCGCCGCCCGGTCCACCGAGGTCTGAGCCGGCAGCCGCTCACCGGGGACGGCCCCGGGCGGTGCCCGCCGGGCCCTACAGACCGGCGCAGCCCGTCACCGCCCTGGCATGGGCCAGAATCAGCTCACGGGCCCTGTCGGGCCGCAGGGCCGCGTTGCGGCTGACGATGTGCAGACCGTAGCCGTCCTCCAGGGCCACCAGCCCGTGCGCCAGATCGTGCGCGGGCGCCGCGAGGGAGAACACGCCCGTGGCGGCGCCGACCTCGAGGGCGGTCGTGTAGAGAGCGACCTCCCGGGCGAAGAGGGAGGTCATCAGCTCGGCGTGGCCCGGGCTGCGGCCGGCGCGCCGGTGCAGTTCGTACAGCAGCCCGTGGACCGGATCCTCCGTCATGCTCGGCAGACCGCTGTGCAGCAGGGCCCGCAGCCGTGCCGCCGGATCGTCGGCGGGCGCCTCGTCGTAGGCCCGCTGCCGCGAGGACAGGTAGCTCTCGACCGCGCCCCGGTGCACCTCCAGTACGAGGTCGTCGAGCTCGGGGTAGTAGTACAGGACCGAGCCCTGGGAGACGCCCGCCGCGTCCGCGATGTCCTTGATGCGCAGGCCCTCCAGCCCGCGCTCCGCGATGGCCCGTCCCGCGGCGGAGACGAGGGCCTGCCTGCGCGCCGTCTGGTTGCGTGGTCTACCGGCTTTCCCCATGGTGGCCAATTCTCTGATACCCGTCTCAGTTTTCGCAAGAAGTTTCAGTCGGAAGCATTGACGGCCGGTTCACCTATTGTTTGAATCTCGACTCAAAGAAACCGGCGCGGGCACGCGCTGCCGAGCCGCCCGCCCCGTCGCGCCCGCCGTTTCCGGACGGCCCCTCGAAAGGGGCCGGGCCACACCCGATCGGGACGGCCCAGGCCACACCCGGTCCGAACGGGCACCGGTTCGCCCACGTCCCACGACGCAATCGAAGGCCACAGCATGCAGACGTACGCCCACTGGCGGCAGCGCGCCGCCGACCTCACGCCACGCACGCGCCTGTTCATCGACGGAGCGTGGAGCGACCCCGCCGACGACCAGTGGATCCCGACCGTGAACCCCGCGACCGGCAAGACCACCGCCCATGTGGCGGCCGGCTCGGCCGCCGACGTCGACCGGGCCGTGACCGCGGCCCGCACCTCCTTCGAGGACGGCCGCTGGTCGCGTACCGCACCCGCCGAGCGCAAGCGGGTCCTGCTCGCCCTCGCCCGCCTCATCGAGGAGAACAGCGAGGAACTCGCCCTCTGCGACACCCTCGACATGGGCAAGCCCATCGCGGAGTCCCACGGCACCGACGTGCCCGGCGCGGCCGGCGTCTTCGCCTGGTACGCCGAGGCCGTCGACAAGCTCTACGACGAGGTCGCCCCGGCCCCGCCCGGCAGCCTCGCCCTCGTGCGCCGCGCCCCGCTGGGCGTCGTGGGCGCGGTGGTGCCCTGGAACTTCCCCCTCGACATCGCGAGTTGGAAGCTGGCGCCCGCCCTGGCCGCGGGCAACAGCGTCGTGCTGAAGCCGGCCGAGCAGTCCCCGCTGTCGGCACTGCTGCTGGCCGAACTCGCCTCGCGGGCCGGCCTTCCCGACGGCGTACTGAACGTCGTGCCCGGCCCGGGGGAGACGACCGGGCGTGCTCTCGGTCTCCACCCGGACGTGGACACCCTGGTCTTCACCGGCTCCACCGCCGTGGCCAGGCGGTTCCTCGCCTACTCGGCCGAGTCGAACATGAAGCAGGTGTGGCCCGAGGCAGGCGGCAAGAGCCCCAACGTGGTCTTCGCCGACGCCGACCTGGAGGCCGCCGCGGAACGCGCCGCCTGGGGCTTCGTCTACAACTCGGGCCAGGTGTGCTCCGCCAACACCCGTCTGCTGGTCGAGGCCTCCGTCGCCGAGGAGTTCACGGCCAGGGTCGCCGAGCACGCCCGCGGCTGGCTGCCGGGCGACCCGCTCGACCCCGCGACCCGTCTCGGCCCGCTCGTCGACGAGGCCCAGGCGGAACGCGTCCTCGAAGCCCTGCGGACATCGGGCGGCACGCTCGTGTGCGGCGGCACGCGCCCCGACCGCGACGGCGCCTACCTCGACCCCACCGTCGTCACCGGCCTCGGACCCGACGCCCCGCTCGTCCGGGAGGAACTGTTCGGCCCCGTGCTGACCGTGCTGCCCTTCCACGACGAGGACGAGGCGGTCCGCCTCGCCAACGACTCCGCCTACGGACTGGCCGCGTCCGTGTGGACCCGGGACCTCGGTCGGGCCCACCGCGTCGCCGACGCCCTCCAGGCGGGCACCGTCTCGGTCAACACCGTCGACGCGCTCAGCCCGTTCACCCCCTTCGGCGGGTTCAAGCAGTCCGGCCACGGCCGTGACCTCTCCCTGCACTCCTTCGACAAGTACACCGGCCTGAAGACGACCTGGATCGCCTACGGCTGACCGCGCCGGCGACACCGGGCCGCCCGGCCACCACACCCACCACCGGCACCGAACAAAGGACGCACTCCTCATGACCCGCAACGCCGCGGACCTCGTCCAGCTGGACCGAGCGCACATCATCCACCCCTACCTGCCGGGCGCCGCCACCGAGCGCGTCGTCATGACCTCCGGCTCAGGCTGCCGCCTCACCGACTCCGAGGGCCGCAGCTACCTCGACGCCACCGGCGGCCTCTGGCTCGCCCAGGTCGGCCACGGCCGCACGGACCTGGCCGACGTCGCCCACGAGCAGATGAAGAAGCTGGAGTACTTCACCAGCTTCTGGGAGTTCTCCAACGAGCGCGCCATCGAACTCGCCGCGCGCCTCGCCTCCCTCGCCCCCGACCCCCTGAACCACGTCTACTTCACCTCGGGCGGCTCCGAGGGCAACGAGGCGGCCATCAAGATGGCGCGCTACTACCACCACCGGCGCGGGGAGAGCGGCAGGACCTGGATCCTGGCGCGCAGCAAGGCCTACCACGGCATCGGCTACGGCGGCGGTTCGGCCACCGGCTTCCCCCTCTACCACGAGGGCTTCGCCCCGATGATGCCGCACGTCTCCCACCTCACGCCCCCGTGGCCGTACCGCTCCGAGCTCTACGGGGACCAGCCGCTGAGCCCCGAGCAGGTCACCGACTTCCTCATCCGCGAACTGGAGGAGCGCATCGAGGAGATCGGCCCGCGGAACATCGCCGCGATGATCGGCGAACCCATCATGGGCGTCGGCGGCATGCTCGTCCCGCCGGCCGACTACTGGCCCCGGGTGCGCGAAGTCCTCGACCGGCACGGCATCCTGCTGATCTTCGACGAGGTGGTCACCGCCTACGGCCGCGTCGGCGAGTGGTTCGCCGCGCAGTACTTCGGCGTCACCCCGGACATCATCGTCACCGCCAAGGGCATCACCTCCGGCTACGTCCCGCTCGGCGCCCTCCTGGTCGGCGACCACGTCGCCGAGGTCCTGCTGCGCGACCACGGCTTCCCCATGGGCTACACCTACAACGGGCATCCCGTCGCCACCGCGGTCGCCACCGCCAACCTCGACATCATCGAGAAGGAGGGCCTCCTCGCCCGCGCGACGAGTCTCGGCGCCTTCCTCCACGGCGAACTCGAGGCCCAGCTGGGAGAGTTGCCCATCGTGGGCGAAATCCGCTCGGTCGGCATGATGCTCGCCGTCGAACTCGTCCAGGACCGTGCCACCCGTGCGCCCCTGCCCCTCGACCCGGACCGGATGCCCCACGACGTGATCCGCCGCGAGACCGGCGTGATCGTGCGCGACTCCGCACACAGCCTGGTGCTGTCCCCGCCGCTCATCATGACCGAGGCCGAGGCCAAGGAGGTGGCCTCCGCGCTGCGCGGCGTCCTGGAGCGCACCGGGCCCACCGGCGAGATCCGCGCCGCCTGACGCCCTCGGGGGAGGCCCGGCCCGCGACCGGGCCTCCCGGACCCAGCACCACCCGACACGGATCCCACGCCGTCACGGCGCCCCTTGCGCGCCCCTCGCAGTTACTCCTCTCCCTCCTAGGAACTGCCCGTGTCCTCCAACCTCTCGACGACCGGACCACGCACGTCCCAGCCGGCGGCGGGCGCCCTGCAACGCAGTCTCAGGCGCTTCGACATCACCGCCATGGCCATCGCCGCGGTCATCTCCTTCGACACCGTCGGGCAGATCGCCACCGGCGGCGGCGAGGCCGCCACCTGGACGGCCGTCATGGCTCTCCTCTTCCTCGTTCCCTACGCCCTGCTGTTCGCCGAGACCGGCGCCGCGTTCCCCCAGGAAGGCGGCCCGTACGTATGGGTCAAGCTCGCCCTCGGCCGTTCGGCGGCCGCGCTCACGACCCTGTTCTACTGGGTCACCAACCCCGTCTGGCTGGGCGGTTCACTGGTCTTCCTCGCCGCGCAGACCTGGGACGGATTCGTCTTCCACCTGGGCTCGGGCACCGTCGCCGACTACACCTTCAAGCTGCTGTTCGTCTGGATCGCCATCCTCACGGCCGTCGTCTCCCTGCGCCGCGGCAAATGGATCACCACCGTGGGCGCGGCGGCGAAGGTCCTGGCCCTCACCGTGTTCACCCTCACGGCGGTGCTCTACGGGGCGCGGCACGGCTTCCAGGGCCTGACCGACACCCGCTTCACCCCGACGACCGCCGGCTTCCTCGCCCTGGTGCCGATCCTGCTGTTCGCCTACGTCGGCTTCGAAGCGCCCAACGCCGCCGGTGAGGAGATGCACGACCCCCAGCGGGACGTGCCCGCCGCACTCGGACGCTCCGCGGCCGTCGCGGCCGGCTGCTATCTGCTGCCGGTGCTCGCCCTCCTGGCCGTCGTACCCAAGCAGCAGGTCACCGGCATCGGCGGCTTCATGGAGGGCGCCCGCCTCGTCTTCGGCGTCTACGGCGGAGCGGCCGGCCCCCTGCTGAAGCTCACCGCCGTCATGTTCGTCTTCGCCCTGCTCACCCAGGGCAGTGCCTGGATGATCGTCAGCGACCGCATGCAGGCCATGGCCGCCGCCGACGGGGGCTTCTTCACCCGCGCACTCGGCGCCTTCCACCCGCGGCTCGGTACGCCGGTGCGCACCAATCTGCTCTCGGGAGCCGTGGCCACGGTGTTCATGCTCGCCGCCATGCGGCTCGCGAACGGCGACGCGGCCGACGTGTTCGCGGTGGTGCTCACCGTGGCGGTCACCACCCTGCTGCTGTCCTACCTGATCGTCATTCCCGCACTGGTCCTGCTGCGGATCCGCCGGCCGGACGTCCCGCGGCCCTACAGCGTCCCCTTCGGCAGCCGCGGCTTCGTGCTCTGCGCGGCGCTCGTCTACGCCTGGATCCTGATCGGGTCGTGGTCGGCGCTCTTCCCCGGAGTCCTGGAACACCTCTTCGGCATCGACTACGTCTTCCACGACGTCTGGGGTGTCTCCCGTGCCTCGTTCGAGGCCTTCACCCTCGGCACCGTCGCCGTGCTGCTGGTCGTCGGGGTGGTCGGTGTGGTGGTGGCCCGCCGCGAGGACGCCGCGGCGGGCGCGGCCGGTTCGTAGCCACGTGCGCGGGCTCAGCGCAGGACCGACTCGTCGAAGTCGGTCACCGACCACTGCCGGGTGTTGAGGTCCTGCTTCCAGGCCAGCCGCGGCAGTCCGTCGGTCGCCACGGTGTGGAAGTCCCTGCCGCCGATGCGGAACTCGGTCGTCCTCACCTCGCCGTCCTTGGCCCAGACGAGCTCCGGCACCCAGACGCAGTCGGCGCTCCGGGTCGACACGGTGAGGGCGATGCCCAGGGTCCGGCCGCCGGTGATCTCCTGCGGGAGGGACGGCCCTCCCGAGTAGCGCACGGTCGCGAAGTCCGCGTTCCCGTCGAGGTCGGCGGCGGCCTTCACGGTGGTCGGAGAGGTGCCGCACCCCCCGCTGTCCAGGCCGACCAGCGTGGCCCGGTCGGGCGAGGGGGCCTGGGCGCGCCGGAGCACTTTGATCCGCAGCTCCTTGACGAGCAGCGGCCGGGTGTCGGGCGGCTGCACGTCGATCACGAGGTGGGTGTTGCCGGGGTCTCCCGCCGTGTCGTCGATGACGGCGGGGTCGGGGGAGCCGTCCGCCAGTGCGGGCGGTCCGGTGAACGCGCCGGACGGCCTGTTCACCACATAGGCCTGCCAGGGACAGGTGTAGGAGTCCCGGAGGGAGTTGATGCCCTGTTCCTCGGCCTCGGACTGGTCCGCCGGCCGTTCCGCCGCCGGGGACGGTGACGGGGCCGCGGGTTCCGACGAGGAGGCGGCCGGGGAGGCTGGTGCCGGGGAGGCCGCCGACGGGGTGGCGGGGTGCGACGGCGTCGGCCGTTCGGAGACGGCGGCCCTGGGGGACCGGGAGCCGGTCACGTACAGGTCCGGCTCGTCGTCCTTGAACTGGTCGCCGATCCAGCCGAAGCCGTTGGTGACGGCCAGGACGACGACCGCGACCAGCACCGGCGCGATGATCGCGGTGGCGGTGAAGTTGCCGTCGCCCAGAGGGAGATAGCGGCGCCACCGGGCAACTCTGCGCGGGGGAGCGGAGGGTGGTGCGCCGGACGGATCGGGCTCGGGGGCGGGGTCCGGGGTTTCCGGCGGTGCACGTTCTCCGGCATACGCGACTCCCGGACCGCACGGGGCGATCGGCGTGGCGGGACAGGTGGTCGACACCAGAATGCCCGTTCCGGGCACCCGTTGACCGGGATTTGCCGACTTCCCCGGAAATGCGACCCGATCCCGCTGAAGCGAGCGGCGAGCCACCGGTGGGTGACTCGCCGCAGGCTCACGCCGGTTCGAACCGGTCATCCGTCCCCGGTCAGGGGAACTGGACCACCTTGGACGGCACCGTGCTCGTTCCCGAGGTGGGCGCGCCCGTGTTGTTGACGACGTGGGCGTACTGGCCCATGCCGCCCAGGGAGATCACCAGGATGTCGTGCAGCTTGACGCCGGACTTGACCGGCACCTGGAACCCGTGCGCCTGGACGATCGACGGGTCGGCCGTGAAGTTGCAGTAGCTGCCCAGCCCCCAGGCCTCGTGCGTGTTGACGGTGTCGGCGACCTTGTAGGCCGCGTAGCCGACGATGCCGTCGTGGGTGATGGCGGCGGCGTTCGGGACGTCGTAGGCCTTTTCGTTCTGGAAGAAGATCGTCCGGCCGCGCTCTCCGTTCCAGTACACGTCGTACTTGTTGTAGTGCTCGACGAACAGGCCCGTGGCGAGGACGTCGTTGCCGTTGACCCACAAGCCGTAGTCGGCCCGGTTGGTGTTCCAGCCGACGCCACTGCCGTGGTCGGCGCGCCACAGCCAGGTGTGGTCGATGACGACGTTGTTGCTGTTGACGACGACCGAGTTGGTCGCGAGGCCGGGGCCCGCGCCGCCGATGCGGACGAACACGTCCTGCACCGTGGTCGGGTTGGCGGAGTGGTCGGCGGAGGAGCCGGGCTGGCCGACCCGCAGGAGGGTGTCCGAGTTGACGGTGCCCGCGTCGATCAGGAATCCGGCGAGCCGGACGCCGTCGACGTCGGCGACGTGCATCGCGTCGACGCCGTTGTCGGGCACGAGGGTGGCAAGGCCCAGTCCGAGCACCACGGTGTTCGCGCGGGTGACGTCGATGGTCCGGTCGAGGTGGTGGACGCCGGGCGTGAACAGGAGGTTGAGGCCCTGGGACAGTGCCTGGTTGATGGTGGCGGCGGTGGCGCCCGGCTTGACCACGTAGAACTGGTCGAGCGGCAGGGAGGTGCCCGCGTTGGCCGGCCAGGACACACCGCGTGCGTTGGTGCGCTTGGCGGGTACGAAGACCTTGTAGGTGCTGCCGTCGAGGTAGAGGAACGGCTTCTCGCGCGAGACCGGCGTGGTGTCGAGCGTGGTGTACGAGCCGGTCGCGAAGTCGGTCGCCGGCGCGCCCTGCACTCCGGTGAACGTCATGTTCCACACGCCGTTGGTCCAGCCGCCCACCGAGCTGTCGCGGGTGTACCACTGCTGCTGGGAGTACGGGCCGACGGTGCCGTCGATCTTCGAGTCGGCGATGTACCCGCCGGAGGCCCAGCCGTATCCGTTCGGGGCGAGGTTGAGGCCGCCCTGGACGTGGATGCGGCGGAACGGCGCCGCCTGGGCGACGGCCCACCGGTCGTCGCCGTGGGACGGCCTGATGGCGAGGTTCTCGGCGGAACGCCAGAAGTTCTGGGTGGCGTTGCCGTTGAACCAGCCCGCGTCGACGGTGACGTCACCGTTGATCTGGGTGTCGTCGGGGTTGAGGCCGAGGCCGGAGATCGAGGTGTAGAAGCCGATCTGGGCGTTGATCCCGTTGTAGGTGCCCGGCTTGAGCAGGAACTGGTAGCGGCCGGAGCCGAACTGGTTGGACTCCTGCTGGGCGAAGACCTGGTCGAACTTCTGTTGGAGGTTGGGGGTGGAGGGGTCGACGACGATGACGTTCGGCCCCAGGTCGCCGCCGCCCTGGACGGGCGGGGTGCCGCCGCCGGACGACTCGGTGTGGACGGCGACCTCCCAGAGCGAGTAGCCGTAGCCGGTCGAGCGGACCGTTCCGTAGACGCGCAGGTAGCGGCCCGAGCCGCTGACGTCGTAGGAGGCGGTGCCACCGGTCGCGCCGGTGACGCTCTTCAGCGTGGTCCAGCTCTGGCCGTTGGCGGAGGCCTGGATCTGGAACTCCTTGGCGTAGGCGGTCTCCCAGGTCAGGTCCACCTTGCACAGGTTCTGGACCGAGCCGAGGTCGACCTGGACCCACTGCGGGTCCGAAAAGGCGCTGGACCAGCGGGTGCCGGGGTCTCCGTCGAAGGCGGCGGAGGCCGGGGTGCCCGCGTTCTCGGTGGAGGAGGCCGACGCGGGCCTGCCCAGGGCGGCGTTGCCGGTGCCGCAGGCGGCCGCGACGCCGGCGCTCTGGCCGGACGGCGACGCGGCGGTCCTGCCCTGCGGCAGCGGAGTCCCGGCCGCCGCGGCGACCGGCGACTGGGTGGCGGGAAGGGCGATGAGCGCTGCCGCTGCGGCGAGCGCGACACCCAAGGATCTGAGTCTCATACGGGTCCCGTCGGGTGCGATGGACGAGTGTTCGCGAGGGGAGCGGGGCGGCGTACATGGCGTGCGCAAGCTCAACTACACGCCCACGCTGCTTAGTTCACATCTTGATTTAACTGATGAGACCGGGGGGTGGGCAAGCCCTCGGACACGGGAAACTTTTCAAGCGTTGACGACACCCGTGCCCACCAGGGGGGAGGTGGCGTTCAGGAAGTAAGGCCGGCGGGACAGTGCTGATCCTTCTGTGGCATGCCTTGACACCCGCGCGTCAAGGCCTCAACACTCCCAGGGCAGGAGAGCGCACTCCCACCGCCGACGTGTATGACATGCCGTCAGGCCAGTGCCCGCTCGCCCTTCTTCACCCCCCACTTCTCACCCCCTGAGTTCAGGAGGTCTCCATGCCACGGAGATCGAAAGCCCTGTCAGGAATGCTGATCGCCGCAGCGCTGCTGATGAGTTCGCTCGGCGTGGCCGGCGTCGCCACCAGCGCCGGGCCGCCCGCGCCCGGCAGTGCGGCGGCGGAGTCCTTCGCGGCCGGCCACTCCGGGCACGTCATGGCCGCGTCGACCGCCTTCTCGGCCGAGGACCCGGACGGTGACGGCTACATCCCGGCGAACCCGCCGGTCACCGGCGTCACCCCGTCCGCCGAGAACCCGCCCCATCGCTACTTCCACGAGTTCCAGGCCAACTGCTCGTTCACCCACACCAGGCCCGACGACCCCATCGTCTATCCGCAGCAGCCGGGCAAGTCGCACGACCACACGTTCATGGGCAACACCACGACCGACGCGAACAGCACCACCGCGTCACTGGACGCGGGCGGCACCACCTGCAAGGCGCCCGGCGACCGCTCGGGCTACTGGGTGCCGACCCTCTACAACGGCGACCAGCCGGTGCTGCCGGTCGGCCCGCAGACGATCTACTACAAGGCGGGCGTCACCGACTACACCAGCGTGCGATCCTTCCCCAAGGGCCTGCGCTTCGTGGTGGGCAATCCCCTGCAGAGCGCCCAGGAGTTCCGCAACAGCCCCGGCTTCGTGGAGGGCTGGGAGTGCGGCGACAGCTACTTCAATGTCGACTTCCCCGCCAACTGCCCCATCAGGCCCGACGTGCAACTCAACATCCGCTTCCAGGCACCGAGTTGCTGGGACGGCAAGTACCTCGACACCCCCGACCACCGCAGCCACATGGCCTATCCGGTGGTCAGGCCCGGCACGAACGACAACATCTGCCCGGCCGACCACCCGGTCGCGCTGCCGATGATCGAGTTCAAGATGGCGTTCCCGGTGAACGGTGACATGTCCCGGGTGAGGCTGTCGAGCGGGGCCGCCTGGTCCTTCCACTACGACTTCTTCAACGCCTGGGACGAGCCCACGCTGGCGGCCATGGTCGGCCACTGCATCGTCGGCGGCCTCCAGTGCGACGCACGCGGCTACGACGAGACGCACCCCGAGGCGGGAGCCGCGCTGAACGGGGACTACCGGCTTCCCTGAACCGCCCCCGGAACGGCACACGGCACCACTCCTCGAAGCAGGGTGGCCCGGCCGGACACGCCCCACCACGCCCGGGCCGCCCGACCCCCCACACCCGCGCATCGGAGACCCTCATGCCACGAAGCCGCACCCGCCGCCTGACCGCACCGCTCACCGCGGGCCTCCTCACCGTCGGAGCCCTCACCGCCCTGCCCGCCGCGCAGGCCCACGCGGCCGGCAGCGTCGTGAAGGTCACCGGCGGCCAGGGCGCCTGGCAGCTGACCGTGGACGGGAAGCCGTACCAGATCAAGGGCCTGACCTGGGGCCCGTCCGCCGCCGACGCCGGCACCTACCTGCCGGACCTGCGCTCCATGGGCGTCAACACCATCCGCACCTGGGGCACGGACGCCACCAGCAAGCCGCTCCTGGACTCCGCTGCCGCACACGGCATCAAGGTCGTCGCCGGATTCTGGCTCCAGCCCGGCGGCGGTCCGGGCAGCGGCGGCTGCGTCGACTACGTCACGGACTCCACGTACAAGAACACGATGCTCGGCGAGTTCACGAACTGGGTCCAGACCTACAAGGACAACCCGGGCGTGCTCATGTGGGACGTGGGCAACGAGTCGGTCCTGGGGCTGCAGAACTGCTACAGCGGCGACCAGCTGGAACGACAGCGCGACGCCTATACGGGTTTCGTCGACGAGGTAGCCCGCAGGATCCACGGCATCGACCCGAACCACCCGGTCACCTCCACCGACGCGTGGGTCGGCGCCTGGCCGTACTTCAAGCGGAACGCGCCCGACCTGGACCTGTACGCCGTCAACTCCTACAACGGCGTCTGCGACGTCAGATCGGCCTGGGAACAGGGCGGGTACGACAAGCCGTACATCGTGACCGAGACCGGCCCGGCCGGCGAGTGGGAGGTGCCGAACGACGCCAACGGAGTCCCGGCGGAGCCCAACGACCAGGCCAAGGCCGCGGGCTACACCAAGGCGTGGAACTGCGTCACCGGCCACAGCGGCGTCGCGCTCGGCGCCACCCTCTTTCACTACGGCACGGAGTACGACTTCGGCGGCATCTGGTTCAACCTGCTGCCCGCCGGACAGAAACGGCTGTCCTACTACGCGGTGAAGAAGGCCTACGGAGGCGACACCTCCCACGACAACACCCCACCTGTGCTGTCCGAGATCGGCGTCGTGGGCAACCCGGGCGCGGTCGAGGCCGGGCGGGACCTGACGCTCGACGTCCAGGCCACCGACCCCGACGGCGACCCGGTCGCGTACGAGGTCCTGGACAACAGCATGTACCTCGACGGCAGCGGGCAGCTGAACTCCCGGCGCTCCACCAGTGAGGGCGCGGGCAGGCTGAAATTCACCGCACCCGATCGCCCCGGCGTCTGGAAGATCTACGTCAAGGCGACCGACGGCCACGGAAACGTCGGCGTCCAGTCGCGCTCGATCAGGGTGATCCCACCGGTGATCGACGGGACGAACGTGGCCCGGGGCAGGACGGCCACCGCCTCCTCGTTCCAGCCGTCCGGCGGGGACTGCCCGTGCACGGCCGCCAACGCCGTCGACGGCCGCCCGGACACCCGCTGGGCGAGCGACTGGAGCGACCCGCAGTGGATCCAGGTCGACCTGGGCGCCCCCACCTCCTTCCGGCACGTCCAACTGGTCTGGGAGACCGCCTACGCCAAGGCCTACACCATCCAGACGTCCAACGACGGCCAGAACTGGCAGACGCTGCGCCGGATCACCGACGGCAACGGAGGCGTGGACGACCTCGACCTCAGCGGGGCGGCCCGGTACGTACGCGTCAACTGCGTGCAACGCGGCACCGGTTGGGGGTACTCGCTGTACGAGCTGGGCGTCTACGCCTGAGCGCGCGGATCGGCCACGGCATCCGCTGGGTGGTACGCCCCGGTCGGTCGCCTCTTCGAGCGGTGCACCGTCGACCTATAGTGGGCCGCATGAGCCGTTGGAGGGAACTGACCGGGGAGACGTCCGGCGAGGACTACGCCGCGCGGTTCGCGGCGCTGGCCCGGAGCGGGAAGGACGTGCACGGTGAGGCGCGGTTCTGTGCCGCTCTCGTGCCTGCCGGGGCGCGGGTGCTGGACGCCGGATGCGGTACCGGACGGGTCATGATCCGGCTCGCGGAGCTGGGGTACGACTGCGTCGGAGTGGATCTCGACGCGTCGATGCTGGCGATGGCGCGCAAGCAGGCGCCGGAGCTGCCCTGGTTCCAGGCCGATCTGGCCGCGTTCGAGCCGGACCCGCTCGGCATCGCGGCGGACTTCGATCTCGTGGTCGCCGCGGGCAACATCTTCCCGCTGCTCGCCGCCGGCACCGAGGCCGCCGTGGTCGAGCGCCTGACCGCCGCCCTGCGCCCGGGCGGACTGCTGGTCGCCGGCTTCGGCCTGGACGAAGCCCACCTGCCCGTGCCGCCCGGCATCACGCTGGCCGAGTACGACGACTGCTGCGCCGCGGCCGGCCTCACCCTCGTCGACCGCTTCGCCACCTGGAACGCCGACCCGTACGACGGCGGCGGCTATGCCGTCAGCGTCCACCGCCGGTGACGCTTCGGTGACGAGGGCTTCGTAGTCCGGCCCCCGCCGTCCCGACCCCGGCGGCGGGCGTGTCCCTCGGCCGTGTGCCGGGCCTTGCGGGGAAGGCTGCACAGATGCACGCCGTACTGCACGCACTGTCGATCACCGGATCCATGACCTGGGAGATCACCTGGGCCCTGATCCTGGGCTTCGCCCTGTCCGCGGTCGTCCAGGCCGTGGTCCGCAAGTCCACCGTCGTCGCACTGCTCGGCGACGACCGTCCCCGCACCCTCGCCGTCGCCGCCGGACTGGGCGTGGCGTCCTCGTCCTGCTCCTACGCCGCGGTGGCGCTGGCCCGCTCCCTGTTCCGCAAGGGCGCCGACTTCACCGCGGCGATGGCTTTCGAGATCGCCTCCACCAACCTCGTCGTCGAGCTCGGCGTGATCCTCGCGCTGCTGATGGGCTGGCAGTTCACCGCCGCCGAGTTCGTCGGCGGCCCCGTCATGATCGTCCTCCTGGCCGTCCTCTTCCGGCTGCTCCTGCGCGAGAGGCCGCTGCGCCAGGCCCGGGCACAGGCGGAACGGGGCCTGGCCGGGTCGATGGAGGGCCACGCGGCGATGGACATGTCCGTGCGGCGCGAAGGCTCCTTCACCCGGCGTCTGGTCTCCCGCGAGGGCTTCACCGCCGTCAGCCACGTCTTCGTCATGGAATGGGCGGCGATCCTGCGCGACCTGGTGGTCGGACTGCTGATCGCCGGTGCCGTCGCCGCCTGGGTCCCGGACTCGTTCTGGCGCACCTTCTTCTTCGACGGCCACCCGCTCGCCGCCAAGCTGTGGGGGCCCGTCATCGGCCCGCTGGTGGCGATCGCCTCGTTCGTGTGCTCGATCGGCAACGTGCCGCTGGCGGTGGTGCTGTGGAAGGGAGGCATCAGCTTCGGCGGCGTGGTGGCGTTCATCTTCGCCGACCTGCTGATCCTGCCGATCCTCAACATCTACCGGAAGTACTACGGCGCCCGGATGGCCGCCTTCCTGCTGGGAACCTTCTACCTCGCGATGGTCGTCGCCGGCTACGTCGTGGAATTCGTCTTCGGCGGCCTCGGCCTGATCCCCGACCAGGCCGCCGCGAGGCTGCCCATGGAAGGCATCAGATGGAACTACACCACCTGGCTCAACATCGCCTTCCTCGTCCTCGCCGCGCTGCTCCTGGTGCGGTTCTGGCGGACCGGCGGGCTGTCCATGCTGCGCATGATGGGCGGCTCACCGCACACCGGCCACGACCGGACGGACCCGTCCGTGCCATGACGGCGCGGACGGGCCGGTTGTGCCGGAGCGGGCGGGTCACGCCACGCCGCTCTCCCACCACCACGAGCCGGAGCCGTACGAGGGGTACTGGACGCGGCTGTCGCAGTGCTGCCACGAGTTCGTGTACGCCTCGAGGCCGGAGAAGCCGCAGGTCTCGGCGATCCGGTAGGTCTGCAGGGTGCTGTGGCCGGAGACGACGATGTCGGCGGCGACGCCGTAGAGGTGCATGCTGTTGGACGCGCCGCCCGAGGCGGCGTTGTGCGCGATGCTGCGGAAGCCGGAGTTGACCGTGATCGGGCTGTTGCCGGCCTTCTTGCGCACCGCTTCCAGCTTGTACATCAGCCGGCGGACGTTCTCCTTGACCGTCGCGGCGGCGACCTTGCCGTTGTTGAAACCGGCGCCGTCCTTGGAGTAGAACTCGCTGAAATTGAAGTGGGCGGTCGATCCGTCGCTCGCCTCGAGGCTGTTGAGGACGCTCTGGGTCTGCGGGCCGGCGATGCCGTCCGCGCCCAGTCCGTAGGCGGACTGGAAACGCTGGACGGCGGCTGCCGTGGCCGGGCCGAAGGAGCCGTCCCAGGCCACGTACGTCTGGGAGGCACTGCCGGAGGCCCAGCCGCCGACGCGGATCTGCAGCTCCACCACGTCGGAGCCGGAGGCGCCCTGCTGGAGGGTACGGCTCCAGCCGTAGGCCGAGGCCGTGCCGGCCGTGGCGACGCCGGTGACCGCCGCCACGCCGAGCGCGGCCGTCACGCCCGCCGCGCTCCGGAACAGGGTGCGGCGGTCGATGCTTCGGTGGGGGTGTCGTGCCGGGTTCATGGAAGTCTCCTCCTTTGGTGACTACGGGTGGCTACTGGTGACTACTCCTCGAAGGTCAAGCGACCAGGGCCTGCCAGGTGTTGGAACCGACGATGCCGTCCACGGCGAGGCCGTGCGAGGACTGGAAGGAACGCACCGCGGTGTCGGTCGCGGGCCCGAACGCGCCGTCGACCGTCAACGAGGCGCCGTGAGCCTTGAGCTGGCTCTGCACCGCCTGGACCGCGGCTCCCGACGAACCCTGCCGTACGGTGACGATGAGGGCCTGCCAGGTGGCGGGTCCGACGACGCCGTCCACGGCGAGGCCGTGCGCGGACTGGAAGGAACGCACCGCCGAGTCGGTCCCCGGCCCGAACGCCCCGTCCACCGTCAACGCGGAACCCTGCGCGTTGAGCAGGTACTGCACGGTCTTGACCCGCTCACCGGAGGCCCCCTGCTTCACCGTGGGCCAACTGGCCGTCGGCGGAGGGTTGTAGCCGCCTCCCTTGGCGAAGGCCTGGAGGTCGGTGAGGGTGCCGTTGAAGGTGTCCTGGTCGCCGGGGAAGGTTCCGGAGTCGGCGTACTGCCAGATCGTCTGGGCCGACCAGCCGGCGGGCAGCGTGCCGGGGCTGCCGGCGTAACGGGCGATCCACAGCGGGTTGGTGGCCCCGAAGCTGCTGTTGTTGCCGGTGCAGGTGGTCCACCAGTCGGTGGTGGTGTAGATCGTCGGGTAGCGACCGACCTTGGTGCGCACCTGGTTGCTGAAGTCCCTGATCCAGGACACCATCGCGCTCTGGCTCAGCCCGTAGCAGGTGGCTCCGTAGGGGTTGTACTCGATGTCCAGTGCGGGCGGCAGCGTCTTGCCGTCGGCGGTCCAGCCGCCGCCGTGGCTGACGAACCAGTCCGCCTGCGCGGCACCGCTCGAGTTGCCGGGCAGCGCGAAGTGGTAGGCACCGCGGATCAGTCCGGCGTTGTACGCGCCGTTGTACTGCTGGGAGTAGTAGGGGCTGGTGTAGGTGGTGCCTTCGGTGGCCTTGACGTAGGCGAAGGCGGCGCCCTTGTTCTTGACGGACGTCCAGTCGACGTTGCCCTGGTAGCCGCTGACGTCGAGGCCCGCCGGACCCGTGCTGACGGCGAGCGTGGCGGCGGCCGACAGGGATCCCGCGCCCAGTTGCTGGAGTTCGGATCCGGCGTGGTCCCGGTCCGGGTGCGTCATGCGCACCGGGGTCCCGGTGGCGGTACCGGGGTCGCCTGCGGCCGTCGCCGAGGCGGTGCCGGGCAGGACCAGCAGAGTCAGTGCGGCGGTCAGCAGCCCGGCCGCACGGGCGAACGTACGGCGGGGGCCGGTACCGGTGTTGCCGGGTCTGAACCGCGAGGGGGTGGCTGAAGGCATGGTGCTCCCAGAGGTGTGGAGGGACACTGCGATGCGCTTGGGCCGGGGTGGCCGTGGTGACGGCCATCGACGGTCGGGAGTGGAGCGTCGGAGGGGTGAGCGGCGGTGGGCGGCGCCGGTCGCGGTGGGGGGTCAGCAGATGCCGGGCACGCCGTCAATTCCTCGGCGTACGGGTTGGGTTGACGCGCGTAAACGTAAGGGATGTGTTGACATGCTCGCAACATCTTCGAGGTGTGAAAAGTTGAATGAGGGGCGGCGGTTCTTGAGCGGCGCGCACGGAGATCCGTCAGGAAGCGCCGTGCGGAAGCCGGTTGACGGTGAATTGTTCACCTGCGGCTCCGCCCGATGTCACCGGGACGATCCGGTGCATTGGGCGATCGGCCACACGCTGACCGTCGGCATTCCCCATATCGCAAGGAGCAGGTGTGATGCGCTTCGGATCTCCGTCCCGCCGGGCCTCGGCCCTCGGAGTGGCCCTCGCCGTCATCGGGGCCGGCGTCGCCGCGCTGACGCCCGTCGCCGCCGCCGCACCCGGTGCTCCGGGCACCCGGCCGTCGTTCTGCGGCCACGACAACCGCAGCACGCCGTTCTCGCGGTACCTCTGCGCCCAGCCCGGCGACCTGCTCGACGTCCGCATCGGCGACGTGCACCCGACCCAGCCGTCGCTCGGCTACGACGAGGTGTACTACAAGCTCGGCCGCTACACCCTCGGCAAGGACACGATCAACAAGAAGTTCGACGACTGGTGCGAGGCCGACGGCCGGACCACGGCGGCAACCGTGTCCTCCGGCGCGCGACTTGACGACCCGTCGTCGTTCACGTGCGAACTCCCGGTCGGGGCGGAGACGGCGGACAGCGTCGCTCCCATGAAGACCGTCGTCATCGGCCCCGGCGGCGAACCGTTCCTCACCGACGGGCACCACACGCTCACTTCCTTCTACGAGACCCCCGACGGCGGGGCCGACCTGCACGTCCGGCTGCGGGTGCAGGCCAACCTGAGCAACCTGACCCGCCAGTCCTTCTGGGACGAGATGAAGGCGCACAAGTGGGTGTACCTGCGCGACCTCGAGGGCAGGCAGGTCACGGTGAACAAGCTGCCGGCCAGTGTGGGTCTGGCCAACTTCACCGACGACAAGTACCGCAGCCTGCTCTACTTCGGCCGTGACATCGGCTACGCGCAGAACGGGCTGCCGTTCCAGGAGTTCTACTGGGGCAGCTGGGTCCGTGACGCCAAGCCGATCGACCTGGCCGGCTGGAACCCGAACGACCTCGACAACTACCTGGCCACCGTCAAGTCCCTGACCGAGACGATGACGGCGCTGCCCAAGGGCGCCGTCGTCGACAGCGGCTTCACCGCCGCCGAACTCGGCGCGCTGGACCGTTGGAACGACGGCAGCGCGGCCAGCAAGGGCGAGTTCAACAAGCTGAGCGAGCCGTACTCCGACGCCAAGCCCGGAAAGCTCGCCTACACGCTGGAGTACAAGCGGGCGCACGGTCTGGGCTGAGGTGACCCCGCCCGGCTCACCGGGAACCCGGGCCACCTGACACCGCCGGCCGGGTGCGGTCCCGCGAAGACCGCACCCGGCCGCGTACGTCAGCGGCCCTTCCGCTCCAGGAAGACCGGGTTGGTCATGGCGGCCATGGGCCCGAACAGCAGTGCGTCGCCCATGGTGTTGCCCTGGCCGGGGGAGCCGTCGGCCATCGGGTGGCGGACCTCGGCGCGCACATAGGCGGCGAGCGAGGCGGTGGTCCGCCACACCACCGTGCCGGTGCCGGAGGCGCCTACGGACTCCTGGTGCATCTGGCCCTCGTCGGTGATGAACCGGACGGTGCCGTGGGGCACGCCCCGGACGTCGAGGCGGATGTCCACCGGGGCTTCGGCGGGCACGGTGAGCTTCTCGCCGATCCCGGCCTGCCCGCCGCCGCCGGTGGCGGTGAAGGCCAGCTCGACCGAGGCGGACTCGGCGATCCAGCTGCGGCCCGTGCGGATGCCCTTCATGAGCGAGTCGGTGGCGAGGTCGTCCGCGTGGACGACGTTGTGCGGCAGACCGATGACCTGCGGCTCGCTGTGCGCGTCGCTGTTGCCCATGGCCGGCAGCCAGCGCTTTCCGGTGCGGACCGCCTCGCCCAGCTTCTGGTCCCAGGTGCTGACCGCGTGCTCGTCGTCGTAGGTCCACGGACCGGTCCACACCTCCGTGGCGTCCGCGTTCTCGAAACCGAACTTCCACTGGCAGGCCACGTACGCGCAGTACATGTGCGCGGGCACCACGAGGCCGCCGTTGCGGTGGACCTGACGCGCGAACCGGTCGAACGCGTCGTCGCGCGAGCGGTAGCGCCAGTCGACCCACTCACCGGCCGGAAGGCCCAGGGCGAGCCAGTGCCCGTTGCGCGTGGTGACCTCCTCGCCCGGGATGATGAGCAGGTCCGGACCGGCGTGCTCGCCCCAGACCGCGTGCGAGGAGGACGTGTTGTGGTCGGTGGAGACCATGAAGTCCAGCCCCGCGGCGCGCGCGCCGGCCGCGACCTCCGCCGGCAGGCGCTTTCCGTCGGAGTGGACCGTGTGCAGGTGGCAGTCGCCGCGGTACCAGTCGCGGCCGCGGCCCTTCGCGCGCTGCGGGGGGTGGTGCGGTACGAAGGCCGGGTCGCGCTCGCCGTAGGTGAGCGTCACCTCCACCCGGTAGTTCATGCCCTGGGGAGCCACCTGGTAGGGGCCGAGGACGATGTTCCAGGTGCCCGGATTGACCGGGCCGGGCAGATAGCCCGGCGTGGCCTCGCCGGCGCCGATCTCGAACGAGGTCCGGAAGCCGCCGGACCAGCCGCGGAAGCCGCGGCCGCCGAGCGCGGTCCCGCGCTCGTCGAAGACCCCGATGTCGCACGAGTTGCCCGGAACACCCGACGGCACGGATGGCCTGTCGTAGGAGTAGGAGACGGCGATCTTCCTTACGCCTCTGGGGACTTCCACCGGCAGGTGGACGAAGTCCGCGACGCCGGTCTCCAGGAAGCCGGTGATGGTGCGGGTCGCCTCGCTGCCGTTCGCAGGCGGGGTGCCGGCGGGACCGTCCGACGCTCGCGCGAAGGAGACCGGGGCGAGGGTGAGGGCGGCCGCTCCGGCACCTCCCGCCAGCAGCAGTCGCCGGCGTCCCAGTCCGGCACCGGCGTCGCCGACGCCCGCGGTGTCGGGCTCCAGGGGCTTCACGTTGTGCTCGCAGTGTCCGTCAAGGCACATGTTCCGTCCTCGGCAGGCTCGGTGATGGATGCGCGGAAAGCCTCTGGAGCCTCATGGGGTTCCGTGAACGGCGGATGAGCCGGGCATGGCCCGCCCGGCAAGAGCCTGTGGCTGGTGTGCGGTGGCGGTGAGTTGCCGCGCCTCTCGCACCCCCGCAAGCGCCGCGTGACACGCGGACCTGCCCTGTCGATACGCCAACGAGGGCCCCAACTTCGGCGGTTGGGACCCTCGTCGTGTGTTGCCGCTCAGCTCAGAGGTGGCCGCCAGGGGTCACCGTGAACGAGGCGGGACCGGCGGACAGGTTCACCGTGTACTGGCGCAGGTAGGTGTCCAGGAACGGGGAACGGGCGCCGGCGGTGGCCGTGTCGCGGGCCGGGTCGTCCAGGGCCAGCCTGAGCTGCGCGCCCTTGACCTCGACCGTCTGGCCGGACGGCGTGGCACGCCACGAGCCGGTCTGGATGGAGCCGATCTCCACGGCCAGGACGTGACCCGCGGCCAGGGTCCAGTCGGTCGCCTTCAGGTCGACGGTCATCCGGCCCGAACGCAGCAGCGAGACCTGCTCGTCGAACATGACGGCTTTGCCGTTCGGGGCGACGTCGTACAGCTTGAGCATGACGTTGCCCTCACCCTTGGCGGTCAGCGAGACCTGCGGGGTGCCGGTGAGGCGCACGGCCTGTCCGACCGGCTTCGACCACACGAAGAAGCTCGATGTGACCTTGCCGTCCTTCTGGAGCTTCGCCAGCCCCCTGGCCAGGCCCTTCGGGGCGGCCTGGTCGGTCGCGGGCGCGTTCTCCATGTCCCACTGGCCGGACGGCTTCCCGAGCGTCTGCGGCGTCGGCTCGCCGGCCGCGGCCAGGGCCGCGCGGCCCGAGGCGCCACCGTCGTCCAGGTACGAGCCGTTGCCGAGCGGGAGCGTGACGGACCGCTTCACGACCGGCCACGTGTTCTGGGCGCGCCAGGCACCCGTGGAGTCCTCGACGACGTAGGCCGGGTACTTGACCTTCGGCTTGATGCCCTTGAGGTACTCGTCGTAGTAGGCGAGGGTCTCGTCGTACCAGCCCTCGCGGCCCATGGACAGGCGCCCGTCGCTGGTGCGGTCGCCGCCGCGCACGTGCTCCCACTGGCCGACCCAACCGCGTTCCGGGCCCACGTGGTTGTCGAGGTACTCCTGCATCTCCTCGGGCTTGGTGTTGTTCTCGATGAAGCCCTGGGTGATGAACAGCGGGGTCTTGGTGCCCTTGGCCATCTTCGCCAGGTCACGGTCGGTCCAGTGCTTGTCCCACTGGTCCGCGATCTTGTACCCGGCCGAGTTCTGGGTGAGGCACTCCGGGTGGGTCTTCTCCCACTGGGCGTTGGCCAGGTAGTGCGGGTCGTCGTCCGCCATCTGAGGGAGCGTGGCGATGGAGTTGTAGGCGTTGGCGGTGCCGGTGACGTTCGGGCGGGGCACCCCGTTGGAGTAGATGTACTGGTACATGTCCCACACGGGCTCCTGGGCGACGACGGCCTTGAGGGCCTTCTGGCTCAGGTTGTTGCCGATCAGGCCCGTGACGGCGTCGTACGACTTGCCGTACATGCCGACCGAGCCCGTGCTCCACGGCTGCTTCGCCGCCCAGTCGATCGCCGCCTTGACGTCGGCCTGCTCGCCGGGACCCGCCCAGTCGAGGCAGCCGGTGGAGCCGCCGAAGCCGCGCAGGTCCACCATGACGAAGGCGTACCCCTGGGCGAACAGGTCGGTGCCCTCGATGAAGTCCTGGAAGCGGGACGAGGGGCCGGTGTGCTTCCAGCCCTCGGGATCGGTCTGCCCGGAGTGCCCGAAGTAGGGGCCCACCGACAGGATGACGGGCACCTTCTTGCCCGGGGCCAGTCCCTCGGGCAGCAGGACGTCGGCGTGCAGCTCGGTGTCGGAGCCGTCCGAGGACGGGAAGTAGTGCTGCGTCCAGAGCGAGCCCTTCGGGACGCGGTCGTTCTCCTCATGGGCGACGGGGTCGGTCGCGGTGGCGATCGCCCCCGTCCGGGTCTGCTCCGCGGCGGGCTGGGCCGCGGCGCCGGGCACCGCGGTGGCGGGGCCGGCGAGCGCGGCGGTCAGCGCGAAGGTGGTGACGAGTGCCGAGGCGGCCGCGGTGGCCGTGCGACGTCTGTTCACTTGCTCCTCCCGGAGTGTCAGGTACGGGGCGGTGCAGGTGGTGCGGTCGAGCACGGCCCCTGACCCACCGTCAGAGCTGTGTGGGCGGTCGCACGCATGCCGATGGCCGGATCGCGGGCGTGCACCGGAGCCGTCGGCGACGGAGCCTATGATCATCATTGAAACGAGTCAACGGGGCTGCGTGTCATGGGTGTTACCGGTGTGACCCCGACCGGTTCGGCGCCCCGTGGGCGCGCGGGGACATCGGTCGGCGGCGAATCGCCCTGCCGCCCACGTCAGGAGCGGCCGGCAGGGATCACACGGACCCTCTTCGCCCGCGGGCTGATCATCGCCGGTTCTCGTCGGCTCTCGCCGGTTCGTCGTTGGTTCGTCGTCGGTTTGATGTTGGTTCGATCGGCGCGGGCATGGCGCTCCGCCGTCGCCGGCCTTCGTGTCGTGGCGGACGTGGGCCGTGATGTATCTAAGGTTGTATCTATGAGTGCTATGGTGGAGACATGGCCGCCAACACCACCCCCTCCACCGCCCGCGTGCCGGCCGCCGAGCGTGCGTACGACCTGACCAAAGAGCTCATCATCGATGGGCGGCTCCCCGGCGGGAGCCTCATCAGCGAGGGCGAGATCGCCGAGCGCACCTCACTCAGCCGCACCCCGGTCCGCGAGGCCTTCCTCCGTCTCCAGGCCGAGGGGCTGCTGCAGCTCTTCCCCAAGCGCGGAGCCGTGGTGGTGCCGGTGGGACCGGGCGAGGCCGAGGACGTCCTGGAGCTGCGCGAGGCACTGGAGAGCAGCGCGGTGCGCCGCATCGCCCGTCGTGCCGAGCCACTCGACGACCTGGTGAGCCGGCTGTCCGACCTGATCGACGTCCAGCGGGAGCACGCCCGCCGGGCCGACGTGGCGGCCTTCGCGGAGGCGGACGAGGCCTTCCACCACGGCATCGTGGCGGCCTCCGGCAACGGCCTCGCCGAGCGTTTCTACGACACGTTGCGGGACCGCCAGCGGCGCATGGCCGTGCAGCTCCTCCAGCCGCAGCCGGAGCGCCTGGCCTCGCTGATCCACGAGCACAGCCTGCTCGTGGAGCGGATCGCCGACCGCGACGACGAGGGGTTCGCCGGCGCCCTGCGGGCCCACCTGGACGCCCACCGCGGCGCGACGGGCCGCTGACCCCGTCACAGACACCCGCCGGCACCCCCACCGGAAACCCCGGCGGTATCAGCACGTGAACAAGCAAGGAGCAGCACCGTCATGAGCACCACCCGGTGGCCGACCGGTCGTCCCGCCGTACCGTCCGGCAGGGGCAGGCCGTGGCTGCCGGCGGCGGCCGCCATGTTCTGCTCCGGGTGGGGCGGCAACCAGTTCACCCCGTTGCTGCTGATGTACCGCCGCCTCGGCGGCTACTCCGCGGTCACGGTCGACGCCTTCCTGGCCGCCTACGTCCTCGGACTCGTACCCGGGCTGCTGGTGGGCGGGGCCGCCTCGGACCGCTGGGGCCGTCGCCCGCTGATGACCGTCGCGACCGCGGCGTCACTCGCGGCCAGCGCCGTCCTGTGCGGGGGAGTGGCCGGACAGATCCCCGTCTACGTGGGCCGCTTCCTCAGCGGCCTGGCCGTCGGCATCGCGATGGCGGTCGGCACCAGCTGGGTCAAGGAGCTCTCCCAGGCACCGCACGACCCGGCGGCCGACTCCGGCGCGGGGGCGCGGCGCGCCTCCCTCTCGCTGACCCTCGGCTTCGGACTCGGCGCCGGAGTGGCCGGCGTGCTGGCCCAGTGGGGCCCCTGGCCGATGATCACCCCGTACCTGGTGCACGTCCTGGTCAGCCTGCCCGCCCTGTTCATGCTGGCGCGCGCCGTGGAGACCCGGGCGCGGACCACCGCCGTCCGCGGTCTGTGGGCCGACCTCAAGGTCCCCGCCGCCGGACACCGCCGGTTCCTGCGCGTGGTGCTTCCGATGGCCCCCGGGTGTTCGGCGCGGCCGGCGTCGCCTACGCGGTCACCCCCCAGCTCGTCGGCGACCGGATCGGGAACTGGGCCCTGGCCTACGCCACCCTGCTGACCGTCTGCACCCTCGGCACCGGGGCGCTGGTCCAGCCCTTCGCCAAGCGCCTCGACTCGGCGCGGGGGATCATCGTCGCGATGATCCTCATGGCCTGCGGCATGGCCGTCTGCGCCGGCGACGCGGCCGTTCGCTCGCCCTGGCTCGGCCTCGGCGGAGCCGTCCTGCTGGGGGCCGCCTACGGCATCGGGGTCGTCTCCGGACTGCTGGAGATCCAGCGGATCGTCACCCCCGACGACATGGCCGGCATCACCGGCGTCTACTACGCCCTGTGCTATTCGGGATTCCTGCTGCCCGCGATCCTGGCGGCGCTGTCCGCGCTGGCGTCCTACACCGTGATGCTCGCCGTCCTGACCCTCCTCGCCCTGACCAGCCTCGCGGTGATCGCGACCTCCTCGGGGCGGACCGCCGGAACACTCGCCGCGGCCGGGACCGGCACCGCCGAGACACGGCCCGCCGAGGCCCCGGCCCGCTGACACCCGCGCCCGTTCCTCACGGCGCGCCCTGCCCGCGCGGGCAGGGCGCGCCGTGAGGGCGCTGTCATCGCCCCGCCGCCGTCGCGGTGATCCCGAAGCCGTCGGCGGTCCGGCCGCCGTCGCTCTGCTCGTCGGTCATCTCACGACCGGCTGCTCCGGGCGCATCCCGGCGGCCAGGACCGAGTACCGGCTGGTCCCGGACACCGTCCGGCGTGCCGATCCCGCCCGGCGCCGAGCGTTTTCCGGCCGGTCACATCCGGCGCACCCGGCTGGCCCTGGCGCAGCACCCCGAGCTGTCTCCGGCCGGTTCCGATTGCTGATGGAGCGTCAAGTCCGGGCGTGAGTACCCTCTCGCGGCCGTCCGCAACCAATTCGCACGCAACTGTGCAGTCCGCGTGTGCGTTTCGCTAGGCTTCCCGGCATACCGGCAGATCAGGGGTAACGGAGTGTCGGAACGGCAGCGCACCGAGAGGACCACCATCGTGGATGGACGCGATCGGCTGGGGAAGCCCCTGTACGAGCGCGAGAACGAGGTGACAGCCGCACAGAAAGCGGTGGAGGGGATCTGCGCGGGCAACGGCGAAGGCAGGCGGGGCGGGCTGCTGTTCTTCAGCGCCGCCGCCGGACTGGGCAAGACGACCGTGCTGACCGAGATCCGGCGCATGGCCGCCGCGCGCGGCTGCACCGTGCTGTCCGCCCGGGGCAGCGAGCAGGAGCACACCGTCCCCTTCCACGTCGTACGCCAGTTGCTCCAGCCCGTCCTCGCCTCCTGCACCGAGGCCGAGCGCCGCGAGATCTTCGGCGGGTGGTACGAGATCGCCGGACCGGCCGTCGGCCTGTTCGCTCAGCAGACCGGTACCGCCGGGCCCGACCCGCAGGGCGTCCGGGACGGTCTGGACTGGGTCGTCACCCAGGTGGCCGTGCGCCGGGCACCGGTCGTGATCGTCCTCGACGACGCCCACTGGGGCGACCTGGAGTCTCTCGCCTGGCTCTCCGCCTTCGCGGTGAGGGCGCGGGAACTCCCCTTGCTGGTGGTCATCGGGTACCGGCCGGACGAGGTGCCGGCCGAGGCGCAGGCGTTCCGCGAACTCATCGACGGCCGCAGCGCACGCCCGATCCCGCTCCACGCCCTCAGCCCGGAGGCGGTGGCCGAACTGGTGCGGGGCTCGCTCGGAGCGGAGGCCGACGACGTCTTCTGCCGCGAGTGCTGGGTGGTCACCGGTGGCAACCCCTACGAGGCCGTCGAGCTGATCGCCAAGGTCCAGGACCGGAACCTCGCCCCGGACGCGGAGTCGGCCTCCCTGCTGGGGGAACTCGCCGCGAGCGCGCGGGGCACCGGCCTGATCAAACGCCTGGAGAGGCTCGGCCACGCCGCTGTCCGGCTCGCCTGGGCCGCCGCGGTGCTCGGTACCGAGATCTCCGCGGAGCTGGCCGCCTCGGTGGCCGGACTGCCCCCGGCCGAGGCGCAGGCCGCCGCGGACCGGCTGCGTGTCGCCCGTATCCTCACCGGCACCCGCACCCTCGAATTCATCCACCCGCTCATCGCCACCGCCGTGTACCAGGCCATCCCGCCGACCACACGCACCGGGCTGCACGGCCAGGCCGCCTGGGCGCTCGCCGACGCGGGCCTGGGCATCACCGCCGCCGCCCGGCACCTGCTGGAGACCCACCCCGAGGGCGACCCGAACACCGTCCGGCAACTGCGCGCCGCCGCCCGCGAGAACCTCCGCCTGGGCGCGCCCGACGCGGCCCGCCGCTGTCTGGAACGCGCGCTGCGCGAACCTCCCGCGCCCGAGGACCGTGCGGGCGTGCTCTACGAACTCGGCTGCTCCGCCCTGCTCACCGCTCCCGCGACCACGGTCAACCACCTCACCGCGGCTCTGGAACAGCCCTTTCTGGACCCCGAGCTGAGGGAGAACGCCACCTTCCGGCTGGCCCAGGTGTTCGCCCACAACGACGAACTCGCCAAGGCGGCCACCGTCGCGGGCGCCGAGGTGGCCCGGTCCCACTCGCCACGGGCACGGCTGCGCATGCAGGTCGCGCACTACCTGTGGCTGGTCTTCGACGCGCACGAGGAGCAGGCGTCCGACCGCTCCCTCCGGCTCGCACGGCTCGTCGAGCACCTGCCCGGAGAGACCATCGAGGAGCGCGCCCTGCTGTGCGTCCGCACCTGGGACGCGATGCTGCGCGGGGAGCCGGCCGCGGACACGCTGGACGTCGCCGCACGCGCCATGGGCCTGAGCTACACCGACCCGGACTGGGGCTTCGAACTGCCCAGCGTGGCCGCGCTCAGCTACATGTACGCCGACGAATGCGACCGCGCGGAGGAGCTGTTCAGCTCGGCCATCGCCGAGTGCGAGCAGGTCGGCTGGAGCGGTGCGCACCTCTCCTTCGGCTTCACCCTCCTCGGCCTGGTCTGGTTCCGGCGGGGGATGCTCGTCAAGGCGGAGGAGTGCGCACGCGAGGGAGTGCGCCTGGCCGAGCGGGTGGGCGACCGGGTGCCCGCCCGGTGGTACGCCGTGGGGCTGCTGGTGGACGTCCTGCTGTCCCGGGGCCGTGTGGAGGAGGCGCTGCGGGTAGCCAGGACGTACGACTTCGCGCCCCCGTACCTGACCGCGGTGGTCTTCCCGGACTCCCAGACGGTCTACGGGCGGCTGCTTCTCGCCCGTGGCCTGCGCAAGGAGGCCGAGGCGCAACTCACCGCCGCCGGAGCACGGTTGGAGGCCAAGGGCATCGTCAACCCGACCTGGTGCCCCTGGGCGGGACACCTCGCCCTCGCCGTCGCCGAGGAGGACCCCGCGCGCGCCCGCGCCCTCACGGCGAAGATGCTGCGGCGGGCCGAACGCTACGGCACGCCCACCGCCATCGGTGAGGCGCTGAGTTTCAGCGCCGCGGTGGCCGAGGACGGGCAGGCGCTGCCCCTGCGGGAGCGCGCGGTGGAGATACTGCGCCGATCCCCCAGCCGGCACGCCTACGCCGAGGCCCTGATCGACCTCGGCGCGGAACTCGGGCGCGGCGGCGCCACGGACCGGGCGACCGGGCTTCTGTCCGAGGGCGCCGAGCTGGCTGAGGAGTGCGGTGCCGACCGCCTCGCCGAGCGGGGCCGTGCCGAGCTGTCCGCGCTGAGACTGCGGCTCAATGGGACACGCCCGTTGGCGCGGCGCGGAGCGAGCCCCGCGGAGCACGGCTGAACCGGTTTGGAAATGAGGGGAGTTCTCAGCGCGGGCGGCCCAGACCGGCGTCGCGTGCCCAAACGACGGCCTGGCCGCGCTGGGTGAGGCGCAGCGTGGCCGGGAGGGCGGGGAGGGCCGGGAGCGCCGGGAGGGCAGGGAGGGCCGGGAGCGCGGGGAGGGCCGGGAGCGCCGGGAGCGCCGGGAGGGCGGGGAGGGCCGGGAGCGCCGGGAGCGCCGGGAGGCGGGCATCGCCCTGGCGCCGGGCGGCTTCACCCGCCCCTTCATACCGGGGCACATCGCGTCCGGCGTCGGCCTGCTGGTCGCCGCGGTCGGCTTCGCCGGGGCCGGCTTCGCCGGGGCCGGCTTCGCCGGGGTCGGCTGGGCGCTCCTGCGCATGAGCGACGACGACTTCGACCGGGCACCCGGCCGCCCCGCCTGAGAAGGCCCGCGGGATTGCCGGCTACCGGGCCGTCGGAACCAGACGCGGAACCGCGGGCGGCGCGGCCGGGATCCGTTCCAGGACGCCGCCCGCGAACACGTCGTACAGCGGCAGCGTCTCCAGGTGGACGTAGCCGATGTGGCAGTCGCACACGGCCAGCGGGCACGGACGGGGGCGCAGAGCCCGTCGGTAGGAGCCGTCGTACAGGTTGCCCAGCTCGGAGCGGACGAAGTGGCAGCGGCGCACCGTGCCCTCGCCGTCCACCGATATGACCGACTCTCCCGTACGGCAGGGCAGGCCCGCGCTGCGGTGCGGGTGGCGGCTGTACGGGAAGAGCGGGTCCAGGGTCGTCCACCGGTCGGCTTCGGCGTCGGTGTAGGTGTGGCCCTCGGCGGCGTTGACCCACAGGTACACGTGGTCGGGGAGGTCTTCGCGCAGCCGACGCGCCTGCTCCAGATGCTCGGGGACACCGACGACTCCGACGCTGTGGCGGACACCGCGCGCGGCCAGGTCGTGGCACTTGGCGAGGAAGCGGTCGTACGGCGTCTGCCCGGGGTGGAAGGTGCACCACAGGGCGAGGGTGTCCAGGTCGGCCGTGTCCAGCCAGTCCGTACGGCAGCTGAGGTTGGTCTGGATCGCCACCCGGCGGATGTGCGGCAGTCCGCTCAGCTCCGCGAGCGTGCGCCGGTACCAGGAGCGCACCAGTCCCTCGCCCCACGGCGTGAACAGCAGGGAGAGCCGGTCCTCGCGCTGCGCGGCCGCCCAGGCGGCGAAACGCTCCAGCGCCGCGCGGTCCGCGGTGAGTTGGGCGCGGCTGTCCCGGCGCTTGGCGAACGGGCAGTACGGGCAGTCGTAGTCGCACGACGCCAGCGGGCCGCGGTAGAGGATCGTCAGGTCCATGCGGGCTCCCTCACTTCGGCTCGTACGCGGCCATGCGCGCACGCACCGCGGCGGAGAACAACTCGGGCCCCAGCGCATCGGAGTGGGCCAGGCCCTCGGGGGACAGCCGCAGCAACTCCGCGCCCGCGCGGTCGTCCAGCCAGCCCCGCTCGCGGAACCGGTCCAGCTCGGCGGCGAAGTCGTCGCCGGGCGCGGTGCCGAAACGGGTCCGGTAGTCCGCGACGGGCATGCCCTCGGCCTGGAGCAGTGACTGGAGCAGATGGCGGCGCCGGGACTCGTCCGCGTTCATCTCCCAGCCGAAGTCCGCGTGCCGGAAGTCGTCGGCCGGGCGTGCCGTGTACTCGTCGATGATCCCGCGGATGCGGTGCATGTCCACGGCGTAGTCGAAGGAGTAGTGCAGCGTGGAGGTGTACGAACGGGAACCGCAGCCGAGGCCGACCATGCCGTCGGTCTGGCACGCGTAGTCCTCTCCGCCGGTGACGGGGGCGCCCGCACGGCGGAACATGCGCATCGACACCTGCTCGTAGCCCCGCGCGAGCAGGTGGTCGCGGCCGTGGCGGTACAGCCGCAGCCTCTGCTCGTCCCAGTCGGCTTCGCCGTCGCCGCCGGGCGCCGTCCCGCGGTGCCGGCCGAGACCGGTGAGCGGGCGCACGTAGAGGGGGTAGAGGTACAGCTCCTCCGGTTGCCAGGCGAGGGCGGCGTCCAGGGAACGGGTCCAGGACTTCTCGGTCTGGCCGTCGATGCCGTAGATCAGGTCGATGTTGAGGACGGGTATGCCGGTGTCGCGGATCCGGGCGAGGGCCGCTTCGACGTCCGCCCGGCGCTGCGGGCGTACGGCCGTGCGTGCCTCGGAGTCGACGAAGCTCTGCACGCCCAGGCTCAGTCGCGTGGTACCGCGGGCGGCCAGCACGGACAGCCGGTCGGCGGTCGCCGTGGCGGGGGAGGCCTCCACCGACAGCGGGTTCGCGGCGAGGTCGGCGCCCAGGCCGCGCTCGGCCAGATCGCACAGCCGCTCCAGCTCGGCCGCCTCCAGGAACGTCGGAGTGCCGCCGCCGAAGGCCGCGTTGGCGTAGCGCGCCTCCTCGCCCAGCGCCTCGCGCACCGCGGCCGCCTGACGTTCCATCGCGTCCAGGTAGGCGGTGGTCAGACCGTCCGGCGCCCCGATCCGGGTGAAGAGATTGCAGAAACCGCAGCGGACTTCGCAGAACGGGATGTGGAAGTACAGCGAGAGGGCGTCCTTCGGCTCGTCCGCCCACAGCGCGCGCAGGGACGCCCGCTCCCGGGCGAGCGGACGGTACGCGGTCTTGTGCGGATACGCGTAGACGTACTGCTGGTACGGGCGGACGGTGCTGGGCGCGGCCGCCGCCCCGGTGCCGGTGATGGTCATGGTCATCGGGCCCCGTCGACGAAGAAGTGGGAGTAGGGAACGGTCCAGACGACGTCGTGGCCGATGCGGTGGCCGCTGTAGCCGTCCTCGCCGTACGCCGTGCCGTGGTCGGAGCAGACGACGGCGAAGCACGGACGGCGGCCGGCGACGGCGGTCAGGAGCCGTCCCATGTGCCGGTCCACGTACTCCAGCGCCGCGGCGTGGGTGGCCCGTGTGTCGCCCGCCTCGCGGGTGGCCCCGGGGAGGTGGAACCAGTTGGGCTGGTGCAGCGCCGACACGTTCAGGAACAGGAACAGGCGCTCGTCCTGGGGGAGCCCGGCGACGACCTGCTCCGCGCGGGTCACCTGGGCCTCGAAGGACGTGGGGGAGGCCACCCCGAAATCGGGCTCCCAGTGGCTCTCCTGGAACATCCCGGGCAGGACGGAGCCCAGGGGGCCCTGCTTGTTGAAGAAGCCCACGCCGCCGATGCACACGGTGCGGTAGCCCACGGCGGCCAGACCCGAGACCAGGTCGGGGGTGTCGTAGACGAAGGTGCCGTCCGCGGTGGTCTCACTGCCCGCGAAACGGGCGGCGAAGAGCCGCGGATGCGGGCCCGGTGCGGCCGGTGTCGGCAGGAAGCCCGCGAACATCGCCTGGTGGGAGGCGTAGGTGAAACTGCCGGGGGCGTGCCGGCGCTCCCAGGTGCCGCCGGGCAGGTGCCGGGCCAGGTTCGGGATGCGTCCCGCCGCCGCCAGCTCCTGCGCCACGTCGTAGCGGAGTGTGTCGAGCGTGACGAACAGGATGTCGTGGCTTCCCACGATGTCGTTCATGTCAAGCGGTGGTGCCATGGTGGTGCTCCTTGCGATCTGCTCGCCGTACGGCGGCCGGGGCGGCGGGGTCCGCTTGGCGGTCCGCGTGGCGTTCTGCACGGTGGCCGGTGCGGCGGCCGCGGGGGCAGCGGCGGCGTCCGGTGCGGGGGTTGTCGCCGGGGTCCGCGTGGCGCTCTGCAGGGCGGCCGGCGCCACGGTCCGTGCGGTGTCGTGCAGGGCGGCTGGTGTGGTGGTCGGTGCGGCGGCCTGCACGAACGTTGGTGCTGCGGCGACCTGTGCGGCGTACGTGTCGAGGCCCTCGGCGCCGCTGCCCGGCAGGCCGGTGAGGCGGGGCAGCAGGTCCCCGAAGGCGTTCACCTCGCCGACCGTGAAGCGGCGCCATCCCGTCGCCGGCAGGATGTCCACGCCGACGCACAGGGTGCCCGGGAAGCACGCGGCCGCCCGTTCGGCCACGTCCAGCACGTCGGTGAAGCCGCCTCCCGCCGCCCGGATCGCCGCGCGTGCCGCGTCCAGATCGCCGCGGGCGCCACCGAGGTGCAGATTCGTCATGGGGTGCCGGCTGGTCCGCACCACGGCATGTGTGGCGCGTCCTGCCACCACGACCACCCGCAGGTCTGCGGCCCGGCCGCCCTGCGAGGCCTTCGGCAGCCACCGCTCGACGTGGATCCCGTCCGGGACCAGGGCGTCGACGAGGGCGGCGACCTCGGACTCCGAGGTGTAGTGGCGCACCCGGAGGGAGTTGTGGAGGCGGCCGTCGGCCGTGGTCTCCACGGAGGTCGTCGCCTTGACCCGGCCCGGTCCCGCCACCGTCAGCGCCACGACACCGGAGGCCGACGAACCGTGCGCAGGCTTCACGAACGCACGTGAGATACGAGCCTCCTTCAGCTGCTCCCGGAGCCCGTCCCGCCCGGACCAGCCGCCGACCGGACCCGTCAGGGCCGGCGGGACCGGGACGCCCGCGGCGGCCAGCCGGGCGTGGCAGCGCCGCTTGTCGAACATGACCGCGACGTCCTCCGGGTCGGCGGTCGTCGCCGCGCCCGCACTGCGCGCCGCGGCGGTCACCTCACGGACCGCGGCGGTGAAACGGCGCTGCCACAGAGCCGTTCCCTCGACCCGGGTGGGGTCGTCGGTGTCCCGCAGCAACCGGTCGACCTCGGCGTTCTCGCCGGGGGAGTCGATCCGTACCGACTCGCCCGGCGTGAAGGCGTATTGTCCGCGCAGCACGTCCCGCCAGGCGAGCACCCGGGGCGCCGGGTGACCTGCCGCGCGAACCGCGTCGGCGAACATCGTCGTCCGGCGGTTCTCGGGATTGCCGACGACGGCGAACCGAAGTCCGGAGTCGGGCGCCGCGCTACTCGGAGACCGCGACATACCGCCACTCCTGGTCCCCCAGCTGTCCGGAGTCCGGTGATCCGACAGGTCCACCTCGGTCCCGGTGGAGTCGAAGGCGGCACGGATCCGGTCGGCCATGGACTCGCTCAGGAAGTGGTGGTGCAGGTCCAGCCGTTCGAGATGGTGCAGAGGCTGGCCGAGGAGCAGTGCTTCGGCACCGGTGTCGGTGAGCGTGCCCATGCACAGGCTCAGCGACTCCAGTTGCGCCACGACCGGCGCCGCGGCGAGGGCCGCCGCGATCTCGTCCTGCACCTCGCTGTTCTGCACACCGAGATGGCGCAGCGCCGGGAAGCGCCCCTGGACGAGGAGCGGCGCGAGGTCGGCCACCGTCGTGTCGCCGCCGTAGTGGGACACACCGAGCCACAGTTCCAGACGCTCCAGCGCGGGCAGTTCGCAGGCGCCGACCGAGCGCACCACCTGGCCGGGCAGGCCGCCCGACTCGAAGCGCAGCACGCGCAGCGCGTCGTGTCGCACCGGGCGCAGCGTCAGAAGCTCCTCGTCGACCCCTTGCGAGTCGCCGCCGCGGACGCCCAACTCCTCAAGCAGCGGAAAGCGTTCCAGGACGGGGGTGACATCGGTGAGCTGAAGCCAGGAGATCTCGCACTCCTCGCCGGTGACATCGGCGAGGAACAGGGCGCGCAGCGCGGGAAACCGCTCCGCGTCGGCCACGATCAGCTCCAGCGCCGGACGCAGATCGGTGTACTCGTCGTCCCACCAGGTCCCGATGACGAGAGCCCGCACCTGCGCGCTCGGCACCCGGTCCGTGAAGCTCCGCCACAGCTCCGCGAACGGAATCTCCCCGGCCGCGCAGCAGTCCAGCCGCCAGGCCACGTCGCCCGCGGCCGGAAGCGTCTCCTCGCCGGGCTCCGGCAGCTCCGGCAGGGTGAAGACCGGCAGCCCGTGGAAGGTCTCGAAGTGATCGACGATGGTCATGACGGCCTCATTCCGCGACCGCGGTGAAACGGTGGACGACGCCGTCGTCCTCCCACACCTCGCCGCGCTCCGACAGGTCGGTCTCGACGCCGGACGGCTCCAGCGCCGTACGGATCCGCTCGACCACCGGCTCGCTGAGGAAGTTGTGGTGGAGGTCGAGCCGGGACAGGTGGGTGAGCGGCTGACCGCCGAGCAGCGCCGTCGCGCCCTCGTCGGTGAGCACGCCGAGCGACAGGTCGAGCGACGTGAGCTGGGCGACGACAGGGGCCCCGGCGACGGCGGCGGCGACCTCGTCCTGGATCTCGCTGTTGCGCAGGCCGAGATGACGCAGCGCCGGGAAACGCCCCCCGGCCAGGATCGGGGCGAGGTCGGCGACGCCCGCGTCACCGCCGTACTCCTCCACGCCGAGCCACATGTCGAGGTGCTCCAGCGCGGGAAGCTCGCTGGCGGCGACACCGCGCACGACCTCGCCGGGCAGGCCGCCGGCCTCGAACCGGAGCCTGCGCAGGTGCTCGTGCCGGACCGCCGGGAAGCGCAGCCCGGACCCGCCGCGGATCCCGAACTCCTCCAGCAGCGGATACGCCTCGAGGACCGGAGTGACATCGGACTGCTCGATCCAGGAGATCTCCGCCTCCTCCATCTCCAGATCCCCGATGAACACGGCCCGGAGCGCGGTCAGCCGGTCCCGGGCCTCCACGAGACGCCGCACGATGCCGCTGGAGTCGTTGTCGTACGGCTCACCCCACTGACCCACGATGATGGCGCGCACCCCGGCGGGGTCGACGGCGTCGAGGAAGCGGTCCCACAGGTCGCCGAAGTCCTGCGGGGAGTCCCCGTAGGGCTCGATGGCCAGCCACCAGGCCGCGGCGCCCGCCTCCGGAAGCTCCCGCTTGCCCGCGAAGCGTGCGAAGTCGAAGGCCGGGAGGCCGTGCAGTTCCTTCAGATGCTCGACGTGGGACATGTCGCTGGCCTCCTGGTGCTCTCACGCATCGCGTTGCTCGCGAGAAGTTGTACCAAGCGGCTCTGACATCGACGTGACGGGCTGGGTGCGTCCGGGGTGCGGTGGGTGGTCCGGGGCGTTGTCAGACCCCCCGCGTAGCGTCGTGGACATCGGTCGGTGAGGTGCCGACGGGGAAGGGAGACACGTATGTACCGGCAGGGGGACGTCCTGATCGTGCCCGTGGCGGAGGCGTCCGTGCCGCCGGGCACGGACCGGCTGGCGCACCAGCCGCGGGACGCGCGGGGGAGGCTCGTACTGGCTCTCGGCGAGGTCACGGGACACGCTCACGCGGTGATCGGACCCGGGACGCTGGTCCGTGAGGCGGGGCCGTTCGGAGCGTCCTACCTCCATCTCCCGGACGGCGGGCGGGTGGTGCACGAGGAACACGCGGCGATACCGCTCCCCAAGGGCTGGTACCGCGTGGTGCGGCAGCGTGAGTACGCGCCCGGCGCCGTGCGCGTCGTGGCGGACTGAGACAGCGGACTTCAAGACAGCCGGATGGCAACGGCGCACTGGGACAGCCGGACTGAGACAGCGAAGAGCGGAACGATGACGACCCCGATGAGAACCGCACACGAGACCCCGCACGAGTCCGTTCATGAGACCCCGCACGAGACCTCGGACGAGTCCGTGCATGAGACCCCGCACGAGGCCGTGCAGGCGGACACGACGGCGATGTGGCGCGAGGTGGCGGCGGCGACCGGCCCCGCCGACCGCCCGGCGGCCGAGGCGGGCGTGCGCCTGGCCTACCGGCTGGCGGGTCTGCCGGAGCCGGAGCACATCGTCTGGGCGGGCTCGCCCAGCGAGGGCGTGGCCGTGGCCGCGCGGCTCACGGCGGAGGGCACGGCCGGCATCAGTGTCCGCGACGCGGTGCGTACCCGGCCCTGGGCAGCCGCGCGCGAGCGTGTCCTCGACCGGCTCGGACCGGCCGGCTGGGCCGCGCACTGGGCCCTGACGGGCGCCCAACTGTGGGACGGCACCATCGCGTTGGCCGAGCGCATACGCACCGGCGTGGTCGGGGCATCGACCGCTGCGGCGGGAGACGAGCAGGCCGTCCGGCTCGTCCTGCTCGACGCGGTCCTCGGTCAGCACGACGCGGCCTGGCTGGCGGCCTTCGACGGCCAGCACGGCGGGGAGGCGCTCGACGGGATCGCCACGGTCGCCCGCGCCGCGGGCTGGTGGTGGCCGTACGAGAAGACCGCGGTCGTCTGCGAACGTCCCGTGGAGCTGCACCGGGACGAGGCAGGCCGGCTCGACCGCGGGGACGGACCGGCGCTCGCCTTTCCCGACGGCTTCGCGCTGCACGCCTGGCGCGGAATGCCGGTCCCCGCCGAATTCCTCGCCGGACTCACCGAGCTGACCCCGCGACGCATACGCGAAGAGGAGAACGCCGAGCTGCGCCGCGTGATGCTGGAGCACTACGGCTACGAGCGCTATCTGGATGATTCCGGCGCCGAACCGGTACAGCGCGACCAGGCAGGCGTGCTGTGGCGCATCGAACTGGAGGGGGACGAGCCGCTGGTGACGGTCGAGGTGGTCAACTCCACCCCGGAGCCCGACGGAACCCACCGTACGTACTGGCTTCGGGTGCCGCCGAGCACCCGGACCGCCCGGCAGGGGGTCGCCTGGACCTTCGGCCTGGAGGAGGCCGACTACGTGCCGGAGAGGGAGACCTGAGGCCGCACAGCACGGCGTCGGCTCTGTCCAGGGCCCAACGGCCCTGGCACCCAGGGACGTTGGGGCATTTGCCCCTAATGCCATACTGACCTGCGGTTTCAGCGGACGGATCATCCCTTGTTCCCGTCGTGTCCCCCCACCGTTCCTCACACGTCTCCTCAGGAGCCCACCCATGCTTCGACTCATCAGCCAGCTCCCGGGCAGCGCCCCGGACCGCCCGGGGGTCCGGGGCGCTCCGGTCCTCGCCGTCGCCCCGGGCGCGGCTGGGCCGGACGCCACGCGGCGGACCGCCGTCGGGCGCGAGACACGGAGGGGTCGCTGACCATGACCGCGGAAGACGGGACGTACCACGCACTCCTCGCCCGGCACGACGCGATGCGGCTGCGCCGGCAGATGCTCTCCTCCGGGGGCTTCCCGGGCGCGGACGGCTGCAGTGCCGACGGCCTCCGGGGCCCGGCCGGGCAGCCGTACGACGGGTCCGCCGACCAGCAGACCATCATGCGCGACCTGGACCTGGTGGCCCCGTTCGAGGAGCTGATCGCCCACCTCTACCTTTGATCTTGCGCAGTGCGCCGTCCTTCAGGGCGGTGGTGAAGCGCATCTCAGGACTGCTCTGACTTGCACCGTTGGCAGGGGTCTGCACTGTTGGCCTCAGCTCACGGGGCGTTGCTGATTCTCGATGTACTGGCGCACGATGGTGAGTGGCGCTCCTCCGCACGATCCGGCGAAGTAGGAGCCGGACCAGAAGTGCCCGCCCCAGAGGTACCGGCGGACGTGCGTGTCGTATTCCTTGCGCAGCAGCCGGGCGGAGACGCCCTTGAGGGAGTTGACCAGTTTGGAGAGCTGGACTTTCGGCGGGTAGTGGACCAGCAGGTGTACGTGATCGTGTTCGCCGTTGAACTGCTTCAGCTCCGCCTCGAAGTCCTCGCACACCTCCCGCATGATCTCCTCGCACCTGTTGAGCATGACATCGGTGAAAGCGTCCCGCCGGTATCTCGTGACGAAGACCAAGTGGACATGCAGGTTGTGGATGACGTGACGTCCGGTGCGGATGACCGTCCGGGACTTCGGCTCGGCCGGAGCCCGGATGTTCCAGCAGTCGATCCCGGCGTGACCGACCGCCGCGACGGTCGCCGCCTCCCTCCGGAGGAGACCGGCGGCTGACTGAGAGGCCCACGTACGCGAAAGTCCTGCCACCCGCAAGGAACGGGAGGGCTTTCGCGTCCCCCCGCACGGCTGGCAGCATCAGGCTGCCGCGACATGTGCGCCCCAGAGGAGTTGACCCCGCCCGGTCGAAGAACGCTCGAGCCGCGACCAACCACAGGGAGCCGCGATGACCCTTCGAACCCGAGTCCTGCTCGTCCTCTCCGCACTGCTTCTCACACTCACGCCGACCGCGCCGATCGCCTGGGCGCATGCCGCCTCACCCACGGCCGCGGGAGCGGCTGAAACCACCGTTCCCGCCTCCGCCAGGCCGCGAGGCGCCGAGGTCGTCGCGGCCACCCAGGTCGCGGACCGTCAGGTCGACCTGTCCGTACGCTCGGCGGCCCTGGGCGGCCGGACGGTCAAGGTCCGGCTCCTCACTCCCGACGGCTGGAACCCGAGCGACCGACGGCAGCACTGGCCGACGCTCTGGCTGCTGCACGGTTGCTGCGGGGACTACACCTCGTGGACCGCCCTCACGGACGTCGCACGGATCGACAGCCTGCGCGACGTGCTCGTGGTGATGCCGGAGGCCGGCTGGAACGGCTGGTACAGCGACTGGTGGAACGACGGCCAGGGCGGCGACCCCGCCTGGGAGGCCTTCCACACCGTCGAGCTGCGGCAGCTCCTGGAACGCGACTGGGCCGCCGGCGGCAACCGTGTCGTGGCCGGCCTGTCGATGGGAGGCCAGGGCGCCCTGCTGTACGCCGCCCGGCACCCCGGAATGTTCAAGGCGACCGCGGCGTACTCCGGTTCGGCGCACCCGCTGCTGAACGAGGAGTCGGTGAACCGCATCATGGGCTTCTTCGCCGGCCAGGGCGACGACCCGCTGCGGGTCTGGGGCGACCCGGTCGCCCAGCGCGGCATCTGGGAGGCGCACGACCCGTTCTACCTGGCCAAACGGCTCAAGTCGGTTCCCGTGTACCTGTCGTGCGGTGACGGCACCACCGGCCCCCTGGACTCCCCGGGCAGCACGAGCGCGCTCGAGGCCGACTTCAACCGCCAGAACCACGCCCTGGCCGCCGAACTCGAACGTGTCGGCGCCAAGCACGTCACCACCAACTTCTACGGACCGGGAACCCACGGCTGGGCCTACTGGCAGCGCGAACTGCACGCCTCCCTGCCGATGCTGCTGGGCGCCCTGCGCGTCGACGGCTGACACGGTTGTTCGCTCGGGCTGCTTGCCGGTGCTTGGCAAGCGGCCCGACATGATTCTGCCGTGCCGCGCCGTGGAAGACCGGCGCCCGACTGGCCAGACTGTCGGCATGGTTTCCGTCAGACACAAGGTGGTCGTCGAGCCGGTCCCGTACCCCTGGCTCGTGGACGCACTGGCCGTGATCCGCACCCTGGCGGAGGAGAGCCAGGCGGATGCACAAGGGCTCGTACTGCCCGATGGACGAGTGATCCCGGACATCCGACTGATCCACGGGCGGCACCTGCGACCCGGCTCGGTCTACCTTACGGAGGCCGAGGCCGAGGCCGAGGTCGAGGTCGAGGACGACGACGGGGACGCGGATGCGGATGCGGATGCGGATGCGGACGGGTCCGGGATCAGCGAGGATGCCGAGGCGAGCGAAACCGTACAGATCACCGTCAGGGAGTGGGATCACCGCCGTGCGGTCCGCCTCGAACTCGCCCTGGTCTCGGACGAAATGAACGTCGAACTGGACGCGGCACTGAGGAGCCCCGACCGCCCGAGCCTGGTCGAGCTCAGCGGCCGGGCAGGAGGCGGCGCGGCACCGCGCACGCTGTTCGGCATGGCGGGCCGCGCCCGGGTACGGCTGGACGACTGGTGGCCCGCCACAGACACCGACCGCACCCCACCTTCAGCCCCCGCCTCGGCCCGGCTCGACCACCCCTGGATCCGGGCGGACGTACGAGCGGTTCCCCGGCCGTCCCGGGACGACGGCAGATGGGAAATACACGTCACCGTCTCCCTTCGTGGCCGACGACTCCTGCGACCGGTCGCCGCGGTCGTACTCGCCGCCGCCGCCCGCCGGATACGCCGCTCCGTCGCGCGGACCCTGGACAACCTGGCCGCACAGTGGAACGACCGCGTGCCACACCTGGTGTCGATGAACCCGGACCAACTGAGAGAAACCCTCCTGAGCAGGCCGTCGGGCGAAAAGGGCCGGCACGACGCGGCCGACACCAGCACGCCGGGCACGCCGCCGGGCCGGCCGGATCCTGGTGGACCCAGGACCCGGCCGGCGACATAGGCCGTCGCTGTCACGTGCTCGTGAGCAGGGACTCCAAGGCCTTCGCCGTGGCTGGATGACGGTTCGTCAGTGCGGCGCCCGAAGGCGAAGAGCCGGACGTCCCCCACGCGCCGTCGCAGCCCAGCAAGTCGGCCACCGCGGCGCAGGTCGCCGGATGCGCGGTCAGCAACCCGATACCCGACGGGGGCGGGGCGTCGGCCGACGCCCACCCCTGCGTGCAGCCCAGCAGTTCCGCCACCGCGTCGCAGGTCGCCGGATGCGCCGGGAGCAGTGCGGCGCCCCGGCGGTCGTGCCCTCCGGACCGCGTCCGGCGAGTGGCGGGCGGGGCCGGAGGCGTCCGCCACGGTGGGATCCAGGCGTCCAAGGCCGCCAGCCGGCCCGGGAAGATGCGCCCGGCCTCGCGGATCAGCAGCGGGGCCAGCTCCGCGGCGCCGGACCGCAAGGTGGTGATGAGCAGTGGCAGCCACGGCAGCAGCACCGCGTCGGGCAGCCGCCCGAACGCGTTCGACACCGCCTCCACGACCACGTCCGCCAGCCCCGGCACCGGCTCCAGCGCGTGGACGAAGCCGCTGAGGTAACGGGGATAGGCGGGCACCACCAGCGGATTGTCCAGCAGCGCGTCGCACCGGCCCCGCAGCTCGGCCCGGGACAGCGTGCCGAGCTGCACCTGCGCCGCCCACAACAGGGCCGTCTTCGACGGCTCCTCGGGGTGCGACTGGGCGACCGCCAGCTCCAACTGGGCCCGGTCGCAGCCCAGTGACAGGGCGAGGTTCTCCATGCTGAACAGGAAGCCGAGCATCGCCGCGACCTGCCCGACCGTCGCGTCCTCGTTCCGGAACGCCACCGGCAGCAGCGTGCAGTAGTGGGCGTAGCCGGTCTTGACGAACGACTCGATCCACTGCGGCAGCACCGGTTCGCTCGTGCGGTAGTACGCCAGCAGCCCGCGCACCCGGCGCAGCACTTCCGGCGCGCCGTCGACGCTGCGTTCGGTGCCGAGCACCTTCAGCGCGTGCGTGCCGAGTTCGTCGGCGAGGCGGCGGCTGCGCAGGTACAGGGTCGCGTCCTCGACAGCGGCCAGTACGGTCGCGGTCGTGGCCTGCGGGGCGTACGCGTCGCGCCGCAGCCGCTGCTCCAGGACCTGCTCGATGCTGACGCCCTCGTAACCGAGCTCGATGAGGGCCCGTTGGTGGGTGCCGAGCGCCAGGTCCCAGGACTCCTGGATCGAGCGCTGACCGAGCCGCCGCTCGCCCATGATCGGCCGGGCGGCGCCGTGCGGCATCAGGCGCCGCAGCATCCACAGGACGTCGGAGCAGGCCTGGAGTTCGGGCCGGGAGGCCATGTCCAGCAACGCCCGTTGCACGCCGCGTTGCTGGAGCTTCAGTCCGAGCGGGGCCAGGCGGTCGTGCACATCGCGGGCGAGCGGCGGCAGCGCGTCGTAGCCGACCTGGCCGATCCGGTCGCCGCCCATCATGATCTCGACGAGGCGCCGCACGTCCCGCCGCCCCGGCACGGCGTCCTTCTCGATGCAGGTGACCGCCGCGTCCTGGAAGTCGTACGGCGTGGGCTTGGCCCGGTCCCGCATCCCGGCGAGCAGGACCGACGTCTCGAACACCGCGATGGCGTCGGCGGTGGAGGCGAGGTAGCCGTTGCGCCGGGCCGCGCGCACGATGTCCACCGACCAGCCGAGCAGTTCGGCCTCGTCCAGGCCGTCGAGCACGGGCGGCCTGCGCAGGAAGCCGGACAGATGGTCCGCGGCGGCGGACTCCGGTGCCGGGACGGTGGACTCTGGTGCGGGGACAATGACTTGCCCGCCCCGGGCCTTCGCCGCCGAGGCCCTCTTCACAGGGGCCTTCTTCGCCGCGGACTTCTTCGTGCCCGCCTGGCCCGCCAGCCGGTACGGCCGCACCCGCGTGCGCTTCAGGCTCTTCGCCCACTCCGTCGAGGCGATCGACACCGAGCCGGCGGCGAGACCGAACTGCGCCTCGATCGCGGCGCGGCTGGACGGGATCAGCCCGTACTGCCAGGTGGTGGCGGTGCGCGGGGAGATCGTGAACGTGTCGGTGGCGCCGTGCACGCCGAACTCCTCGACACGGCTGACCGCGTGGAACGCCCCGCACACGTACAGGCAGTCCGCCGGATCGGTCCCGGTGGCCGTCAGGTGCTCGCGCATCCGGGTCCACATGTACCGTTCGCGGTCCTCGTCCACGCGGACCCGGGCGCCGTCGCCCGGAGCGAGGCGCCGGAACAGGCTGCCGATGAGGAGCATCACCTGGCGGTAGGTGTCGTGGTCGGCGGCACTGTCGCCGAGCGGCACCTCGACGTACTGGTGCCACCACTCCGACCAGTGCCGCACCCTGCCGTGTCGCAGCAGGTGCTCCTCAAGCTCGGCGAAGCGCGGCCGGAGGTCGCCGAGTTCGACGCCGACGGCCTCGCCGTGCAGGGCGGCCTCGGCCTCGGCCGGCGGGTCGGTGTCCTCCGCCGCGGCCTCCCGCGTCTGCTCGCCGCCGGTGTCCCACTGGAAGACGTGGTCCGCGGACCGGTCCACGAGCACCAGCTCCACACCCGGGGTGTCCAGGGCGTACGCGATGGCCTGGTACTCGGCGGACGCCTCGGTGATCGGCGCGACGACCGACAGCGGAGCCCAGTCCTGGGGGAAGCCGTCGACGTCACCGGCGAACGCCTGCACCGCCACCGGCAACCGGCAGTTGCGCAGCTCCGTCAGCAGCGGTGCCATGTCCTCGCACAGCTCCAGGTAGACCACCTTGGGCTGCTTCTCGCGCAGCCGCCGGGCCATGGCGGTCGCCGAGGCGGGCGAATGATGGCAGACGGGGAAGATCTCCAGCGGCTCGCGCACCGCCCTGTCGACGTCGTCGACCATGCCGAGGAGGATGCCCTCCAGGGCGTCGGGCCCGCCCGCGAACGTGGCGGCGGCCTCCTGCAGTTGCCCGCGCAGCAGGTCGGACATGAGGGGAGGGCCTTTCCGTGGGTGATCACAACGACGCGGACGTGCGGTCGGTGATCAGGTGAGAAACGTCTTGAGTTCGTGCACGAGCTTCTTGATGTGGCCGGAGATGACCGGTGTGCCGAGGTCCTTGAAACGCTCCCGGAACCACGGGTTGACGCTGCCGCGCCCGGAGCTGGTCACCGAGCCGACCGGGATGAACTTCGCGCCCGAGCGGTGAATGGCGGCCATGCTGTCGAACAGCTCCTGGTGGCGCCACTCGTAGAAGTCGGAGATCCACACCACGACGGTGTTGCGCGGCTCGGCGATCTTCGGCTGCGCGAGCCGCATGGCGACGGTGCCGTCGGTGCCGCCGCCCAGCTTGGTGCGCAGCAGCGTCTCGAACGGGTCGTGCGCCCAGGGAGTGAGGTCCAGGGCTTGAGTGTCGTAGGCGATCAGGTGGACGTCCACCTTCGGCAGTCCGGCGAAAATGGAGGCCAGGATGGTGCAGTTGACCATCGAGTCGACCATGGAACCCGACTGGTCCACGACGACGATGAGCCGTTGGGGTGTCGTCTTGCGGCTGGTGTGCCGGTAGTAGAGGCGGTCGACGTAGAGCCGCTCCTCCTCCGGGCTCCAGTTGGTGAGGTTCTTCCAGATGGTGCGGTCGAGGTCGAGGTTGCGGAACACGCGCTTGGGCGGGACGGACCGGTCGAGCTCGCCGACCGTGGCCTTCTCCACCTGGGTGCGCAGCACCTCGGTGACCTCGTCGACGTAACGGCGGATCAGCGCCTTTGCGTTGGCCAGGGCGACGCCGGAGAGGTTGTTCTTGTCGCGCAGCAACTGCTCGATCAGGGACATGCTCGGCGTCAGCCGCGAGGCGAGCTGAGGGTCGGCCAGCACCTCGCGCAGGTGCATGCGCTTGACCAGATCGCCCTCGATGGAGCCGAGCTCGGGGCCGATCGCGGGGATCAGCCGGCTGAGGTCGGGCGCGGGGCCGCCGATTCCGGTGCCGGTCGGGCTGACACCCCCTCCGGCCCCCATACGGTGGGTGCCGCCGCGTCCCCCGCGCAGCTCACCGGGCCGGCAGCCCAGCGCGCGCTCCAGCCAGTCGGCGTCGGACTGCCAGCGGGCCAGCTGCTCCGCGGTGACGGTGCCGGGGCGGGAGGCGAAGACGTTCAGCAGCACCTTCGACGCGAGCGCCGCCCGCCGCACCTCGGCGGCCCGGTCGCGTACGCCGTCCTCGTCCGGCGCCGGCGCCATCAGCTCGTCGAACTCGGCGGCCAGCTCAGGGTGCCGCTGCACGACGGAGTCGACCGACGCACCGGGATCGAGCAGCGCGGACGGCAGGCCGATGTCCTCGACCACGGCGAGACTCGCCGACTCCAGGGCGGCCTGCTCCTCCGGGTCGAAGAGACGGGCCAGCAGACGCCAGTAGAGGACCTGCCGCCGGTTGTCGTACGGATCCGGCTCGGGGTCGGCAGCCTGTCCGGTGATGTCCTCGGTCATTTCCGCAGCAGCCTTCCGGCACGTTCGCGCAGCACGCCGACGGCGTCGGTGGCGGCCTTCTCGGCCCGCGCCCCGGCCTTGTCGTCCGTACCGCCGGCCCAGGCCCCCGCGTGCACGGCGACGGTCTTCTTCCGCACGGTCCGTTCGACGGCGAGCGGCTGGAGGAGGAACGCCCCGGCGTCCCAGCGCAGCAGCCCGACACACGCGCCGGACGCGGCGACGACCTCGGGCGAGAGGGGGCCGGCGGCCGGGACGCGATCGGTGTCGACGGCCAGGCGGTACCCGGCGACCTGGAAGACGACCCCGTCGTCGCCTTCCTCCACGCCGTACCCCTCCAGCAGGACGGGCACCGCGATCCGGGCCGGGTGCCGGTCGAGCGGCGACGCGGGGAAGGCGGCGGCGGTGGGCAGGGCCACCCGGGCGGTGGTGAAGACCTCGGCGGCCTCGCCCATGCCCGCACGGCCGTCGTCCCAGATCAGGTCGCCCTCGTCGGTGACGGGCATCGCGTCGAGGTCCATGGCGCGGCCTTCGCTCACGGCCCCCAGCAGGGCCATGCGCGGCCGCAGCAGCTGCCACAGACCGGCGCCGACGACCGTGTCCGGCTTGGGCGCGGACACCGAGGCGCGCACCAGGCGGGGCGTGCCACCGTCCGCGGGCTCGAACACCGCGTGCACCTGGGCCTGTACGGCGGTGGCGTGCTCCTGCACGTCGACACCGAGCGGCAGCAGCCGGCCGGTCGCCCCGGCCACGGCGGGCACGCGCGCCGCGCCCGGCAGCGTCAGCAGCAGGGCGCGCGACCACAGGTCCGCCCAGCGGCGCACGGGGACGCGGTCCAGGGTCGCCCCCGGGCAGCAGGCGGCGAGTTCGGCGGCGAAGCCGTCGAGCAGCGTGGCCAGGCGCCGCAGCGCCGGGTCGGGCAGCATCGCGGAGACGACGGGCGCGGCCCCGTCGACGAGTTCGTGGTCGATGCCCTGCCAGCCTGCCCGCGCCAGATCGCACAACCAACTACGCGCTGCGGCGCACGGATTCGCCGCGTGTCCGTTGTCGCCGGCCGCCGCGGTGCCGGCTTCCTCGACCCGCGGCCGGCCGGTGGCCTCCTCGACGCGGGCGATCAGCGCGTCGTGCACGGAACCGAGCAGGGCGGTACGGGCCGCCGCGAGCGCGACGAAGTGGTCCTCGCCGGCGGCCCCGGCGACCGCCTTGTCGGCGGCCTCGGCCACCCGCGCGGCCAGCGGTGTCCCGGCGACGGCGTCCGCGAGACCGGTCAGACCAGCGGCCTGGCCGGGCTGCGGGCGCAGCAGACCGGCGACGAGGGCCCCGTCGAACCCGTCCACGGCCGTGAGTGCCTCGTCGAGGCCGTCGACGGCGTCGGAGAGCAGAGCGGCATGCATCAGGCCACCGCCCTCGTCGTGGGGAACCACTGCATCTCGGGCACGGGTGCGGTACTCGGCGCGAGTTCGAGATAGGCCAGGTTCCGCAGGAACCGGCTGAACACCCGGGCCGCGGCCGAACTGCCCGCCGCCGAGGGGCGCGTGGCCGTCATGACGGCGGTGACGGCGTGCCCGTCCGGCTCCGCCGCGTCGACCTCGACCTTCAGGTACCGGGCCACGCGCTCGGCGCCGTACTGCAGTACGGCCTCGCCGATGAGCGCGCGTATGTGGTTGCAGAACATTCCGCGGGCCCCGCCGCAGGGGCGGTTGTTGTTGGTGCTGCACGCGAACGCGTACGTCCCCGCCTCGACCGAGGACACGTACACGCGCCCGATGTCCGACCCGCTGGAGACCACCCCCTGCAACCGCCCGTCGGCCAACTCGACGAACGGCACCTTCGCGAGCTTGCGCGGCCGCGCCGACGGCACCACCCGTGCCGTGCTCGACTTCTCCCAGACCGACAACGCACCATCTCCCATGCATGCGAAAGGGGGCGCTCACGCCACCTCGGCGGAACATGATCGAAGCTATCGGCGACCACTGACAACGCCCCGGAAGACGTGGTGGGTGCGGGGAGCGGGGACGTTCGTGCGCCAGGAGATCGTCGGCCGGCTCATGGCCCGGTACGGTTGTACCGACCGCGCGCCAACTGCCTTTCACGAAGCCTCGGTTGGAGAATCGGACGTGGCGATCGACACCCGGGGCCGCGAGGCTGAGGCCGCCGATCTGCGGCGAATGGAGAACCGATGAGTGCCGCCCACCGTGGCAAACGCCGTGCCGCGCTGCCGCCCCGCGCATGGATCGTGCTCGCGGCGTCCGTCGGGTCGATCGCACTCTCCGGCGCGGCCCTGTCGGCAACGGTCCCGGACGCGGGGGGCTCCGGCGGCGTGGTCGTGCACCGTGAGACGGCGTCCCCCGAGGAGATCCTCGAGTACTGGACTCCGGAGCGGATGAAACAGGCGAAGCCCGCCGAGATGCCGGTGGTATCGGTGGAGTGCCAGGGCTTGCATTGGTTGGTCCGTCCGCACTGCTGGTGATCTCGACCGGAGGGCGCACGCCGCGGCTGAGGGCCGGCGCATGGTGCGGGACTTCTCCAAGCTGATGCGCGGGCCCCGACGGATGATGCCGCCGGGGCCGCGGCTGCCGGGTCGGCGAGGCCCGGCGCGCACCGCTCAACCCGCCCCCGCGGCCTCACTCGTTGCGCAACGCCTCCGCCACCGTCAGCCGTGCCGCGCCCCGTGCCGGGACGTACGCGCCCAGGACCGCGATCGCGACGCCCGACAGAGCCAGGAGAACCAGGGTGCCGACCCGCCAGACGTCCGTCATGAAGGCGGGCAGGACGATGTCCACGGCGTCGGCCATCCTCGGCACCACCAGGTCGTAGCCCGCGATGCCCAACGGGATCCCGAGCAGGGAGCCGATCGCACCGAGCAGCGCCATCGACGTCACCACCATCACGGTCACCTGACGTGGTGTCATGCCGATCGACTTCAGCATGCCCAGGTCGCGGCGGCGGTCGCGGGTGTTGAGGACGACCGTGTTCAGGACGCCGAGGGAAGCCACCACGGAGAGCATCGCGGTGAGCAGCGCCGCGGAGCCGACGATGGTCCGGGTGACGGTGTTCGGGCCTTGCGGCACCGGGTCGACGCCGGGGTCGACGGCCCTGGCGGCGCGCGCGTAGGCGGCCGGGTCGGCGCCGCCGCGCAACGCGATCAGGTACGCGATGGGCTTCTCGCCCGGGGACAGCGCCGTCAGCGTCGACCAGTCGGTGAAGACCAATTGGCCGTTGGTGTCCATGGACTCGCCGACAACGACCGCCCTCTCCCGGCGGTCGCCCTTCTCCAGGACGAGACGGTCACCGACCCGCAGGCCGTGCCGGTGCAGAAAGGCCGAGGTGGCCACGACCTCGCCGGTACGGCTCGTCCACCGGCCCTCGACGAGCACGGTGTCCGACTGCGGCCGGTCACCTCGACGTCCCTCGATCATCACCGACCGCACCGAGCCGGCGATACGGGCCTCCGCGACCCCCCTCGCGGTGACACCGCTCGCACCGGGCAGCGAGCGCAGCAGCGACTGGAGCGCGAGGTCCCCGTGCTCCGGCTCGATCACCTTGCCGTGATCGGCCCTGCCCGCGTACACCGAGACCTGGTAGGCGTCGCGCCCCGCGTTCCCTAACCTGATCATCGTCGTGCCCAGACCGGTCGCGAACGTCACGGTGGCCACCCCGAGGACCACGGCGGCCAGCGTGAGGCCGCTGCGGCCCGGTCGGGCGAACGGCAGGCCCACTCCCAGGCTCACCGACCGCGGCAGCCCGCTGCCCGCCAGCCGGCGCTGGATGCCCAGCGCCCGCCCGGCACGCGGGGCGCTGCCCGCGCTGATCGCCCGCGCCGCGGACAGTCGGTGCGCGCGCGCCGCCGGGACCAGCGCGGCGAGCACGCAGACGGCGGGCATGCCGACCAGCGCGAGCACGTTCACCCAGGGCGCGATGCCGACGCTGCGGTGGAACATCCCCGCGTCCGGCCCCATGAACACGAACTCCAGGAGGGGACGCGCCAGCAGATTGCCGACGACGGTGCCGATCACGCAGCCCACGACCGCCGGGACGGAGACCATCGTGAGGTAGACGGCGACGACCTGCCCCGGCGTGAACCCGAGGGCCTTGAGGATGCCGATGTGCCGGAAGCCGGAGATCACCGCGCCGCTCACCACGTTGCCGACGATGAGCACCGCCACCACGACGCCCAGAACACCGAACGCCATCAGGTACGGGGCGTAGGCCCGCGCCGAACTCCCCACCTGGCTCTTGAGCGTGAGATACGACTGGGAGGCGGTGAGCGCGTCCTCGGGCAGCTCCGCGGTCACCGCGGACAGGCCCGCGCGGAGCCGGCTCTCCGAGGACGCGTCCGTGAAGCGGAACAGCATCTGGGTGGCCGTCGGGTGCAGAGCCGGCATCTGGCCGGGCGCGACCCAGGCGTCCGCGGTGCGGCTCATGTCGAAGCCGAACCCGACGATGGTGAGGGTCGGCCCCGAGGGCACCTTGATCCGCTCGCCGAGATCGTGCGGCGTCCAGTCCGACTGCCGGTTCACGACGATCTCACCGGGCCGGGTGGCCCAGCGGCCCGCCCACAGGTCCACCCGGTCCACCGGGCCCCCGGGACCGGGACGGCCGACGACCGTGACCGCGCCGGGAAGGCCGTGCGCGCCGTCCCTCGGCAGGTCGAGCACGGCCTGCGCGAAGGGCCCGGCGGCGGCCTCGACCCCGGGCCGCCGAGCCGCCTGCGCCAACTGCGCGTCCGAGACCTTGACGGGATCGAACGCGGCGACGACGTGCGGGCCGTGCTGCTTGGCGAACGCCTTGTCGAACGGGGCGGACGCCGAGTCGACCAGGCCGAGCGCGACCACGATCGCCCCGGTCGAGGTCAACGTGACCAGCCAGATGACGAACGTCTGCAGCTGGCGCCGCCGTACGGCCGCGTGCGCGGCCCGCCACACCGCGCTCATGCGGACGGCTCCAGGGTGTGCTCGCCCGCCACCCGGCCGTCCGCGAGGAGGACCAGCCGGCTGGCGCAGCGCCGCGCGAGGTGCTCGTCGTGCGTGACCAGGATCAGCGTCTGGCCGATCTGGTTGAGGTCGAGCAGCAGGTCCATCACCTGCTCACCGGAGCGGCTGTCCAGGGCGCCGGTCGGCTCGTCGGCCAGCAGCAGGGCGGGGCGGTTCATCAACGCCCGGGCCACGGCGACGCGTTGCCGTTCGCCACCGCTGAGCACGGCGGGATAGGCGTTCCGGCGGTCGGCGATGCCGAGTTCCTCGAAGAGTTCCAGGGCACGGCGGCGGGCCTGCCGGGCCGGGGTGCCGGTCAGCTGCGCGGCCAGGGCGACGTTGTCCAGGGCGGACAGGTCGTCGATGAGGTTGAAGAACTGGAAGACCATGCCGATCCGCCGCCGCCGGTACAGGGCGAGCCCCTTCTCGTTCAGCTCCCCGACGTCCTCCCCGTGCACGTGGACCGTGCCGCCCGTGGGTCGGTCCAGGCCGGAAATCATGTTGAGCAGGGTGGACTTGCCGCATCCCGAGGGTCCCATCACCGCGACCGCCTCCCCGGCCCGGATCTCGAGCGACACCCCGTCCAGCGCCGTCGTCCCGCCGTACTCCTTGCGCACACCGTCGAGCCGTACGACGGCCTCTCCGCTGCTGTCCTCAGTGACCATGAACGGGACGCTAGGCGAAGACAGGCGCGTGGACATCGCCCCCTGGACGGCACTCCGGCCCGCACCTCATCCTCCGGATGCAGGCCCATGGATCCGCAGGCTGATGCGGATGGGACGCCGTTCTGCGAAGGTGGCCTCCGTGTGGGAGTGGGAGCCGGACGCCCTGGTGGCGGCGCTGGGCGTGACGTGCGCGGCCGCCGGATGGCTGGCGGTGGCGCTGGTGCGCACGAGGCGCCGGTGGCGGACCACCGTGGGGGAACGCGGCTGGCTGCTGGAGCGGGAGCGGGAGAGCGCCGCCCGTGCCGCGGTGGCGGCCGAACGCGACCGTATCGCCCGTGAGTTGCACGACATCGTCAGCCACAACGTCAGCCTCATGGTGGTTCAGGCCGGGGCCGCGAGGGAGGTGCTGGGCACCATGCCGGACGAGGCCGTGGCGGCCCTGAGGGCAGTGGAGGACGCGGGGCGCGGCGCGATGACCGACCTGCGGCACCTGCTGGGCCTGCTGGCGCCGTCACAGAGCGGCGAGGACACGGACTACGAGGACCTGGTCGAGGGCGCGGGAGGCGACCGCGGAGCCGTGGGGCCGGCGCCGCAGCCCGGCCTCGACCGGCTCGGCCCGCTCGTGGACCGGATCTCGTTCGCCGGACTGCCCGTGGAGGTACGGATCTCCGGCGAGCCACGCCCGCTGCCCGAGGGCGTCGACGTGACCGCCTACCGCATCATCCAGGAGGCCCTGACCAACGCGCTCAAACACGGCGACGGCGGCAAGGCCGAGGTGACCGTGCGGTACGCGGACCACGCCCTGCGGGTGGAGGTGCTGAACACCGGCCCGAGCGTGCTGACCGGCACCGCGCCCGCGCGGCCCGCCTCGGCACCGGCCGCCCCGCGACGCGGGGACGGCACGGGCCGCGGACTTCTCGGTCTGCGGGAGCGGGTCGCGGTGTACGGAGGAGACCTGGACGCCCGGCGCCGACTCGGCGGCGGCTACCGGGTGCGGGCACGCATCCCCCTGGACCGCCCATGACGACCGCCGCCGCCGGGCCCGTTCCCCGCGTCCTCGTCGCCGACGACCAGACCCTCATCCGAACCGGCTTCCGGCTGATTCTCACCGCCCGCGGCATCGACGTCGTGGGCGAGGCGGCGGACGGCGCGGAAGCGCTGGCAGTGGCAAGCGAACTGCGGCCGGACGTCGTCCTGATGGACATCCGCATGCCGAACATGGACGGCCTCGAAGCCACCCGCCGCATCCTGGAACGACTTCCCGACTGCCGGGTCCTCATCCTGACCACCTTCGACCTGGACCGCTACGTCTACACCGCCCTGTCCATCGGGGCCAGCGGCTTCCTGCTGAAGGACGTCACCCCGGAGCACCTGGCGGCGGCCGTACGCCTCGTCGACACCGGCGACGCCCTGCTGGCCCCCTCGATCACCCGTCGCCTGGTGGAACGCTTCGCCTCGGACTCCACCCGCACGCCCACCGTACCCACCGACTTGGCCACCCTGACCCCCCGCGAACTGGAAGTCCTGACCCTGCTGGCCCGCGGCCTCTCCAATGCCGAACTGGCCACCGAACTGACCCTGAGCGAAGCCACGGTGAAGTCCCACGTGGCCCGAATCTTCGCCAAGCTGGCACTCCGGGACCGGGCGCAGGCGGTGGTACTCGCGTATGAGACGGGGCTGGTGCGGCCGGGTGACTCCGGGGCGAGCAGATCTTCGGGTCCGTGACCGGCGCATGGCACACGCGGTGGTGTCCCGCCCCTCTGGCCGCCGACGCAAGCGTGAGGTGCGGGACCTCTTCAAGTACTTCGACAGCTTCATGACAGCCGAGAAGAACACCCTCGACGTCCTTGTCTGCGACGAGGCCCACCGCATCCGCGAAATCTCGGCCAACCGCTACACCCCGGCGGCCGGATCCGCTGCGGGAGCGCGAACGCCGCCGGCGCCGCCCGGCCTTCCTGATTCCGGACCATGCGGCCGCGCAGATGTCCCGTACCCGCTCCATGCGGAGGACCTCAACGCCGCTGATGGTCGGCGTTCGGAGTCGCGCACAGGGCGTTGTCGACCAGCTTGCTTTCGGCCTGTACCACGTGCAGGACGTCGTCCGCCGATTGGGCGAGCACGCCCGACAACGAGACTGTGACGCTGCGCCGGCCGTCGGCGGTGACACCGTCGGCGGTGATCCACCCGGAATCGCCACCCTCGTGGCCCCAGTACGTGCCACCGCACGACAGTGGGCGCGAGAAGAGTCCCAGCCCGTCACGGACGCCCGGCATGAGCTGCTCGAACTCCTCGCTGACTGGGCTGGTCCGTTTCATCTGCGTCAGCTGCGCCGGGGGCAGGAGCCGGCCGCCGAGCAGTGCGCGGAAGAACCGGTTGATATCGGCGGTGGTGGAGACGAGTCCGGCCTCTCCATTGGTGCCCGAGCCGACCTGCTCGGTGACGTCCACGGGCGGTTCGCCGGGCTTGAACCTTTGGTAGGTCTCGGCGTGTGGCTGGGGCAGCTTGGGTGAAGTACCCGGCCAGAAGGTGTGCTTGAGGCCGAGCGGCCGGACGATCCGATCCTGTACCTCCTGATGCCAGGGGTGTCCGGTGGCCCGCTGGATGATCATGCCGAGCAGGACGTAGCCGGTGTTGGAGTAATTCCACCCCTTGCCGGGCTGGAAGTCCGGCCGGTGGCGCATCGCTCGGCCGACGGTCTGCTCGGGGGTGTAGGTGTCGTATCGGTGCTGGTAGAAGTTCCTCGCCGAGGTGTAGTCGGGGTAGTCGTCGTGAAGACCGCTGGTGTGCTGGAGCAGTTGGCGGATGGTGATCGCGCGGCCGTCATTGCCGTTTCCGGACACCACGCCGGGCAACCATCGCTCGACCGTGTCGTTCAGGGAGAGCTTGCCGTCGCCGGCGAGTTGCAGGATCACGGTGGCCACGAACGCCTTGGTGACGCTGGCTGTCCGGAAGGAGCCGTTCGAGGGGACCGGCCGTCGGGCCGTCAGGTCGGCGACGCCGCTGGTGGCGGTCAGGTTCCGGCCGTCAGGGGTGACCAGGCGGGCCTGCACTCCCGTCACGCCGAGTGCGGTGATCGCGTCGGCGTCGCGTCGAAGCTGGGCCTGGTCGTCGTGCTGCTTGGCGGCCCTCGCGCCGGACGTACAACTGGTGGAAAGGGTTCCGGCCACGATGGCGGCCAGGACCAGGTTTCGTCGGATGGATCGCCCGCGCCGCCGTGGTGAATGAATCGGTGAACTCATCATGGGCGTTGACGCTAGGTCTGGCAGGGGAAGCGGACGATACAGCTCACCAGTGAGAACAAGGGGTAGTGGGCTGTAGTGCCGGCCTCGGTCGCCATGGCTCAGACTTGTGCGAATGAACCACCATGGGGCCAGTCGGCTTTCGGCGATGTGGCGCGGTCTGGGTTATCTACTGGGAAGCCTGTTCACCGCTGCGATCGCCCTGTTCGCGCTACCCGTACTCATCGTCCCGATGACGGCTCGCGCTTGGGCGTCCTGGCATCGTCGCCGCGCCGACCGACTGCTGCTTTCTCCGCGTTCTGGTCCCGTCGGTGTCGGTACGTGGCGTGTTCTCGGGTGGCTGTGCACAAGCATCGTGACCAGTCTGGTGTTCGGGCTCGTCGTGGTGCTGTGCGCAGGTAACGCGGTGGCCACGGCCATCACGGTGCCCTTGTGGTGGGCGTTGCCCGCCGGCACCCGCGCGGGGGGCTTCGCCGCCGGTGTCCCACTGTCCGGTTGGGGCACGGCGTTGACCCTGGGGACCGCACAAATCGTCATCTTCGCGGCCCTGACCTACTGGCTCGTTCCACTGCTGGCGCGCCTACACGCCCGGATCTGTGTCGCGTTGCTGTCCCCCTCGGCCACCGAGAGGTTGGCGCAGCGTGTGGAGACGCTGACCGAGACGCGGGCCGACGCCATGAACGCGCACGGCGCGGAACTCCGCCGGATCGAACGTGACCTGCACGACGGCACACAGGCCCGGCTGGTGGCCATCGCGATGCGGCTGGGCCTGGCCCGTGAGTCGCTGAGCGAGGACCCCCGGACGGTGGCCAGACTCTTGGAGGAAGCGCATGAGAGTACCGAGGAGGCCATGGCGGAGCTTCGTGTGGTGATCCGGACGATCTACCCGCCGGTCCTCGCCGATCGCGGCCTCGCCGGGGCACTGGCCGCGCTGGGGACCCGATCGGCGATCGACACCACCCTCGACATCGGCGATCTCGGCACGATCCCCGCCGCGGTCGAGGCCGTGGCCTACTTCACGATCGCCGAGGCGCTCACCAACGCTGCCAAGCACAGCCAGGCCACCCGGACCGCCGTCCGCGTCGCACGCGACGGTGACCGGCTGTCGATCGAGGTCACCGACGACGGAATCGGCGGCGCCGACGAGACGCTGGGTACCGGCATCGCCGGAATCCGCCACCGTGTCCTGGCGCTCGACGGCACCGTCCACCTCCACAGCCCCAGCGGCGGCCCGACCACGATCACTGTGAGCCTGGCATGCGGGTCGTGATCGCCGAGGACAACGTCCTGCTGTCCAATGGGCTGGAACTCCTGCTGACCGCCAAGGGCTTTCACGTCGCCGCGATCACCCAGGACGCCCCCGGCTTCGTCGCCGCCGTCACCGAACACCGACCGGACGTCACCATCGTCGACGTACGGCTACCGCCGGCCTTCCGCGACGAGGGCATCCACGCCGCCATCCAAGCCCGCCGCCGCCACCCCGGCCTGCCCGTGCTCGTCCTCTCCCAATACGTCGAGCAGCAGTACGCCGGCGAGCTGATCTCCGATGGACGCGGCGGCATCGGCTACCTTCTCAAGGACCGGGTGAGCCGAGTGAGCGAGTTCATCGACGCGCTGCGGCGGGTCGCCGCCGGCGGTACCGTCATGGACGCCGAGGTGATCGGGCAGCTCCTCACCCGTCACGCCCACGACCCTATTGCCGCCCTCACGCCACGCGAACGCGAAGTTCTCGCCCTGATGGCCGAAGGAAAGGACAACGCCACGATCGCGGCCCGGCTCGTCATCACCGAGAACGCCGTCCACAAGCACATCGGCAACATCTTCGCCAAGCTCGGCCTCTCGCCGGCCGACAGCGGCCACCGCCGCGTCCTCGCAGTCCTCACCTATCTCAGTCGCCACTGACCAAGTCGTTTGCTTTGGCAGTCATTCGGGGATTGACACCGGAGCCGGCAGACCGCCTGACGCTGTGTCAGATACCAGAGGCGACGAGGTAAAGGCCGCAGGCACAATCCAGGGCGCCCTCGAGGCTGCCGACGAAGGTGCCCGTGGGCAGGATGGTGTCTTGTCTCACCCAACGACTTCACCGACCTTGCCGCCTTGCCGAGGGCGTAGAGGCTGGCGCCTTCCCACCAGCGGTCGCCCAGCCGCCGGAAGTCGCGGACGGCGGACTCCAGCAGGGGGCCGCCTCCTCAGGGCGGCGCAAGTAGCCGAGAGTTTCGCCAAGGGTCCGCCGCAGCCGGGCCTGGGCCCTGAGGTCACCGTGAGTTCGGCCAGCCGGAGGACCTCCCTGGCTCTGCTCCGTCAGCTCGGGACTGCCCCGCCACCTCTGGAACTCGCCGAGTTCTGCACGTGAGTTGAGGACGTGCCACGAGTCGTCGGCGGCACGCAGCCGGTCGGTAGCCGTGGCCATGTGGTCCAGGGCTTACCTGAAGTCCCTCTTCGCCGCGTACGCGCGGGCGATGACCAGGCCCAGCCAGCGGTTGGTGTCCACGGTGGCGAAGGGGTGCAACTGGCGCCCGGGTCGCCCACGAACAGAACCTGAGAGTCCTCCGGGCCGAACAACGGTGCCGTGGCGCGCATGACGTCCGAGCGCCTCCCGCAGTCCGGATTCGGCCCTACGCGGCCGGATCCGGACCGCAGGAGGTCATGCCATGTCAGCGGCGAGGCACCCGCACCGTGACCGAGGAGCTCTCGCGGTTGGCGCGGTCCACCGAGGTGACCGTGTACGTCGCCCCCTCCCGGACCGCCGGAACGGTCCACTCGGTCTGGCGGGCGCCCGGGAGTACCGCCACGAGGCCGGCGTCGGCGGCGGTGTGCTGCCGCAGGGCGTACAGCGCGGGGACGTGGTTGCCGCGGGAGCGGACCTCGATCCGGAGACCGCCGTCGGCCGTCCGGGCCGCGGACGCGAGCGGGGGCAGTGGCGCGGGCCCGCGGGCGAGCCTCGGCAGGACTGGTGGCAGCGCGGGTCGCCGCCAGTGGTCGGCGGTCAGCCGGGTGACCGCGCCGATCGGGTCGGCGGTCACGTCCGTGGCGCTGAACAGGATCTCGCCGCTGATCTCCGGCAGCCCCCGGTCCGTCGTCAGGTGCCGGGAGAGTTCGGCCGGGTCCTGCCAGGAGGCCGGCTGGGCTGGGTCGCCGACCTTGTACACGGCCTGACCGATCCACAGCTGCACGTCGGTGCCGCGGACCGCCTGCGCCCACCACGGAGCGAGGACGGCGTAGTCGGCCACCGCCAGGCCGATGTTCCAGTACAGCTGCGGGGCGATGTAGTCCACCCAGCCCTTGCGCACCCAGCCCAGGCTGTCGGCGTTGAGCGCGTCGTAGGACTGGGTGCCGTTGGTGGCCGAACCCCGCGGGTCGCTCGACGCGTTGCGCCAGATACCGAAGGGGCTGATGCCGAAGGCCGCCTCGGGCCGCACCTCGCGCACGCGGTCGCGCACCTCCTGCACCAGCAGGTCCACGTTGTGCCGGCGCCAGGCCGCCCGGTCGGTGAAGCCCGTGCCGTACGCGGCGAAGGCGTCGTCGTCGGGGAAGTCCTGGCCGCCCACCGGGTAGGGGTAGAAGTAGTCGTCGAAGTGGACGCCGTCGATCTCGTACCGCTCCACCGCGTCCATGATGGCGTTCTCGACGAAGGCGCGGGCGGCCGGGATGCCGGGGTTGTAGTACAGCTGGCCGCCGTAGGAGACGACCCATTCCGGGTGCAGCCGCGCCGGGTGGCCGGGCACGAGCTTGGTGACGTCGGACTGCAGCGAGATGCGGTACGGTTTGAACCACGCGTGCAGGGCCAGCCCGCGGTCGTGCGCGGCCTCGACCATGAAGCCCAGCGGGTCGTAGCCGGGATCCTGGCCCTGAGTGCCGGTCAGGTACTGCGACCACGGCTCGTAGCGTGACGGCCAGAAGGCGTCGGCCGCCGGGCGGACCTGCGCGAATATCGCGTTGAGCCCGATCGATGCGGCGTGGTCGAGCAGCGCGACGAACTCCGCCTGCTGCGCGGCGGGGCTCAGTCCGGTCCGCGAGGGCCAGTCGATGTTGGCGACGGTGGCGATCCACTCGCCACGCAGCTCGCGGTCCCGGTACGCGGTCGGGGTGCCGTCGGCGGCGGCAGCCGCAGCAGCGGGGATGGACGAACCCGTGGCGGCCAGGCCGGCCATCAGTCCTGCGGCCCCCAGCAGCACGCGGCGCGTGGGGCGACGTGCGGCCGAGCGGTGGTGCGCGGTGTCGGTCACGCGGACTCCTGAAGAGAGACGGGAGCAGCTTGATCGGCTCACCGTTCCCAGCGCGTCGTGCCCAGTCAACGAGCGGGGTGGAATAGTTACCGAACCGCTAGCTTGCGACGCAAGTGACGTACGTCGAAGTGAAGTTGGGATCGATTCAATAGGTTCCGCGCAGCCATCGGGGGGAGAGAGCGAGTTCCGCGGCGTCACCGTCACATCGGTGGGATGCGAGGGAAGGGGCTTGGTTTGACGCGGCGGCAGTCTCCGCACCGAACGGCGATCAAGAAGGGCGATCAAGAAGACGGTGCTTCCGATGTTCCACGGTGAATACTGTTCTGAACTGCCGCCACGCTGAGGGAAACATGACCGTCACCAAGCTTCTGATATCCGCTGTCACCGTCACGCTCTTGAGCTCGGTCACTGCCTGCAGCGCGTCGTCCGTGCCGGACGTCCGTGCCGAGGCCACGAGCGCCTCTGGGTCCTCAGAGGCGCGCCGCTCGGCGCACCCCGAGCCGGTCGCCGCCACCATGCCCGACGTCGTCGGCGGCAACGCCGGACGTGCGCAGGAGCAGATGGGCTCCGAAATCGACATGGTCTTCGAAGACGCGAGCGGACAGGGTCGTCCTGTGGACGACCCGGCCGCATGGAAGATCTGCAACTCCCGGCCGGGCCCGAACCAGCAGATCACCGATTTCCCGGTGGTCTTCGGCGTGGTGATGGTTTCGGAGAGTTGCGAGGACGCGGTGCCGGAGTGATGTGTCCGAGGACTCCGGCGTCCTGCCAAGGTCTGCATTGATCCACAACACTGACGCGTCGGACGGCGGTGGCAGCAGGACCAGTCGCCCGGGCGTACCCAGCCGCCGCCGTGAGGAACACGCCCATGACCGAGGCGGAGGCGGCGGCCGTCACCCAGAGCGGGTTGTCGGCCGAGCCGGAGGCGGTCCGCCAGGTCCACGCCGCCACGGCCACCGCCGCCGCCAGGCCGCAGGCGAGGACCGTGACGACGACGTTCCGGGACCGCGACGGGCAGGGCGGCGGTGGGACGTGGCCCAGGTGGTTCCAGTGGTGGGCCATCTCGCGGGCCTCGCGTCTGCGCCGGGCGGCGGCATGCAGGCGCAGGGCGGCGGCGACGGTGGCGCCGGCGACGGCCGCGGCGACCGGCGTCCACCATGCCTCGGCGACGAGCAGCAGCACGGCGAGGGCGCCCGCGCCGGCCCAGCCGGTCACGCAGGCCGCGGCGGCGATGCGCCGGGACTCGGGCCGGTCCGCGCCGGCCCGCAGGTCGGCGAGGGCCGGCACGTACCAGACGGAGCCCGCGGTGGTGAGCGCCGCGGCTCCCAGGGCGGCGACGGCGTGTGCCACGGCCTACCTCGCCGCCTCTTCCACCTCGGCCCGCCCTGCGGCCCCGGCAGCCCCGGCGACACCGGCGGCCCCGCCGATCCCGGTGACACCCGTGACCCCGGAGATCTCCGGGTGGTGCAGGTCGAACGCCGGGGACTCGGTCCGAATGCGGGGCAGGGAGGTGAAGTTGTGCCGCGGCGGCGGGCAGGAGGTGGCCCACTCCAGGGAGCGGCCGTAGCCCCACGGGTCGTCGACGCCTACGGGCTTGCCGTACTTGGCCGTATTCCAGACGTTGTAGAAGAACGGCAGGATCGACAGGCCGAGCAGGAACGACCCGACCGTGGACAGGGTGTTGAGGATGGTGAAGCCGTCGGCCGCGAGGTAGTCGGCGTACCGGCGCGGCATGCCCTCGACGCCCAGCCAGTGCTGGACCAGGAACGTGAGGTGGAAGCCCACCGTGAGCGTCCAGAACGTGATCTTGCCGAGTCGTTCGTCGAGCATCTTGCCCGTGAACTTCGGCCACCAGAAGTGGAATCCGGCGAACATCGCGTACACCACCGTGCCGAAGATCGTGTAGTGGAAGTGCGCCACCACGAAGTACGAGTCGGACAGATGGAAGTCCAGCGGCGGGGAGGCCAGGATCACTCCGGTGAGACCGCCGAAGAGGAACGTGATCAGGAAGCCCACCGTCCACAGCATCGGCGTCTCGAAGCTCAGGGACCCCTTCCACATGGTGCCGAGCCAGTTGAAGAACTTCACCCCGGTCGGGACCGCGATCAGGAAGGTCATGAAGGAGAAGAACGGCAGCAGCACGCCACCGGTGACGTACATGTGGTGTGCCCACACGGTCAGCGACAGGCCCGCGATGGAGATGGTGGCGCCGATCAGGCCCATGTAGCCGAACATCGGCTTGCGGGCGAAGACCGGGATGACCTCACTGACGATGCCGAAGAACGGCAACGCCAGGATGTACACCTCGGGATGGCCGAAGAACCAGAACAGGTGCTGCCACAGCAGTGCCCCGCCGTTGGCCGAGTCGAAGATGTGGCTGCCGAACTTGCGGTCCATCTCCAGGGCGAACAGCGCCGCCGCGAGCACGGGGAAGACGAGCAGCACGAGGAGCGCGGTCAGCAGCACGTTCCAGGTGAAGATCGGCATGCGGAACATGGTCATGCCGGGCGCGCGCATGCAGATGATCGTGGTGATGAAGTTGACCGAGCCGAGGATGCTGCCGAAACCGGACAGCGCCACGCCCATGATCCACATGTCGGACCCGATGCCCGGCGAGTGGACCGCGTCCGACAGCGGCGCGTACAGGAACCAGCCGAAGTCGGCGGCGCCCTGCGGGGTGAGGAAACCGCCGGCGGCGATGAGGGAGCCGAACAGGAACAGCCAGTAGGCGAGCATGTTCAGCCGCGGGAAGGCGACGTCGGGCGCCCCGATCTGCAGTGGCATGATCCAGTTCGCGAAGCCGGTGAAGAGCGGCATCGCGAACATCAGCAGCATGATCGAGCCATGCATCGTGAACGCCTGGTTGAACTGCTCGTTCGACATGATCTGCAGCCCGGGCCGGGCGAGTTCGGCCCGCATCACCAGCGCCATCACGCCACCGAGGACGAAGAACGCGAAGGCGGTGACGAGATACAGCGTCCCGATCTTCTTGTGGTCGGTGGTGGTCAGCCACTCCACCCACGAAGGCCGCACGGCGCCGTGCCCTGGGACCTGGGCCGCCCGCCCTCCTGTCACTGGCCCACGGGCCGCGTCCTTGTCCGTCACCGTGGTAGCGGGAGCCGGCGTGGCCTCGTCCCCGTCTTCCGGAGCTTCCGGCCGCGCTGCCGCCGCCTGTTGTATGCGCACCTCGTCCACCGGACGGTGCCCTCCGCATCTGCTTGGTTCATCGACACAACGACGAGCCCGGAGGTGCTCCGGTTGAGGAACGGACCCGACCCTCCCGGCCGCCGCCTCATGATCGCCGGAGGGGTACGGGGTGCCGATAGGGCCGAACAGTCCCTGCACGGGGATGCGGGTAGGGCCCAAAAGCCCTGCTTGGTCCCGGCGGGCGTTCCGGGACCCCAACGCCGGCCCCTTCCTGTGCTTCGTCAGGGGCCTGCCCCTCCCCGTGTCTCGCCAGGGGCCGGCCCGTCACCGCATGGGAGTGCGGGGGGAGGACGGAGAGAGAGGCATGGAGCGGCCTCTCCTGTTCAGGAAATGAACGGTACGGGTGTCGAGAGCGCTCTCTTGACCATGAACTCTTCACGCGAGTGAATGAAGCGCCACGAGGTGCGGCCGAGTTCGGCCGGCGGGAGGTAGCAGGAGAAAGCAGAAAGTGACGCAACGTCAAGTCGCGCTCCACGTGGTCGAGATGTCATGCCGCCCCGCTGAGCCGTCCCCTCGGGGCGTCGAGACCCAACCGTTGTACTGCGGCTTCCCCGCCCTCCTGTCGCAGGTCAGGCGGCGCGTGCCGGTCGTATCGGGCCGAAGGCGCCGTCTCCGGCGCCGCCGACCGTCGATTCGCCCTTGCCGGATCCCTTGACGAGTCCTCGCCCGGAGGTTTAACTCACGTCCTAAATTAAGCCCTGAGGCGCCTTCGGAAGTCGAACCGAGCGAACCGGACCCGATCGCACGAGAACGAGCACGGGACACGGGAACGCGAGCGGTATCGGCGTCCGGAGGACTCCTCGCGGTTCTCGACTCCCGGAAAGGGACACCAGGAGCCATGCGCAGTATCCGAGCCGCGGCCGTAGGCGCCGTCACCATGTCTCTCGCCCTAGCCGTCTCGGCCTGCGGAGGCGGTTCGTCGACGGGCGGCGGGTCCGGCGACTCGCCGAAGACGCTCACGTACTGGGCCTCCAACCAAGGCGCCAGCATCGAGATCGACAAGAAGGTCCTCCAGCCCGAACTCGACAAGTTCGAGAAGCAGACGGGCATCAAGGTGAAGCTGGAGGTCGTGCCCTGGTCGGACCTGCTGAACCGGATCCTCACCGCGACCACCTCCGGCCAGGGCCCCGACGTCCTCAACATCGGCAACACCTGGAGCGCCTCCCTCCAGGCCACCGGGGGGCTGCTGCCCTGGGACGCCAAGAACTTCGACAAGATCGGAGGCAAGGACCGCTTCGTCGACTCCGCGCTCGGCTCGACCGGTGCCCAGGGCCAGGACCCGGCCGCCGTACCGCTGTACTCGATGGCGTACGCGCTCTACTACAACAAGCAGATCTTCGCCGACGCGGGCATCACCAAGCCGCCGGCCACCTGGGACGAACTGGTCGCCGACGGCAAGAAGATCCAGGCCAAGGGCAAGCAGGTCATCGGCGCCGAGGGCGCCAACGTCTCGGAGAACATCCACCACGTCTTCGTCTTCGCCAAGCAGCACGGCGCCGACTTCTTCACCGCGGACGGCAAGCCCGACTTCACGAGCGACGGCGCGGTCACGGCGGTCAAGCAGTACGTCGACCTGATGGCCAAGGACAAGGTCATTCCGCAGGGCAACGCCGAGTACGCGCAGAACCAGTCGGTCAGCGACTTCGCCAAGGGCCGGACGGCGATGCTGCTGTGGCAGTCCGCCTCCGCCAACCTCAAGTCCCAGGGCATGAGCGAGGACGCCTACGGCATCGCCCCGGTCCCGGTGCAGTCCGGCACCCCCGGCACCGGCACGCAGGTGAACTCGATGGTGGCCGGCATCAACATCGCCGTCTTCAAGAACAGCCACAACCTCGACGGCGCCACGGACTTCGTGAAGTTCATGACCAGTGACGAGGAGCAGAAGATCCTCAACACTGCCTACAGCTCCATCCCGCCGGTCAAGGCCGCTCAGTCGGACGCCGCCTTCAACTCCCCGGCCAACGCCGTCCTGAAGGACACCCTCGCCACGAGCGCCGCAGCGCTGCCGCAGGTCGCCGACGAGTCCCAGTTCGAGACGGCCGTCGGCACGGCCGTCAAGGATCTGTTCGCCGACGCCGCGGCCGGACGCGCGATCACCACGGCCTCGGTGAAGGCCAAGCTGCTCAAGGCCCAGCAGCAGATGCCGGCGAAGTGAGCGCGGACACCCACATGACGACCACCGCTCCCGCGCACACCGGCGGGACGACGGCACCCGTGAAGTCACCCGGGGCGGCGCGCGGACCGCGCCGCCCCGGGTGGCTCGGACGCGTGTCGCTGCCGTACCTGCTGCTCCTGCCCGCCCTGGTGCTCGAACTCCTGGTCCACCTGGTGCCGATGGTGATCGGCGTCGTGATGAGCTTCAAGGAGCTCACCCAGTTCTACATCCGCGACTGGGGCACGGCCCCCTGGTCCGGCCTCGACAACTACCGCATGTCGGTGGACTTCAACGCCCCCGTCGGTGAGGCGCTGCTGCACTCCTTCCTCGTCACCGTCGCCTTCACCCTGCTGTCGGTCGGCCTGTGCTGGCTCATCGGCACCGTGGCCGCGGTCTGCATGCAGGACACCTTCCGCGGACGCGGCCTGCTGCGCGCTCTGTTCCTGGTGCCGTACGCGCTGCCGGTCTACGCGGCCGTCATCACCTGGGTGTTCATGTTCCAGCACGACAACGGCCTGGTGAACCACGTCCTGCACGACCAGCTGCACCTCACCGACAAGCCCTCGTTCTGGCTCATCGGCGACAACAGCTTCGTCGCGCTGCTGACGGTGTCGGTGTGGAAGGGCTGGCCGTTCGCCTTCCTCATCGTCATGGCCGGACTCCAGAACATCCCGCGCGAGCTGTACGAGGCCGCCGCGCTGGACGGCGCCGGCATGTGGCAGCAGATCCGCCGCATCACCCTGCCGTCCCTGCGGCCCGTCAACCAGGTGCTGGTCCTAGTGCTGTTCCTGTGGACGTTCAACGACTTCAACACGCCGTACGTGCTGTTCGGCAAGGCCGCCCCCGAGGCCGCGGACCTCATCTCGGTCCACATCTACCAAGCCTCTTTCGTCACCTGGAACTTCGGCACCGGCTCCGCCATGTCCGTCCTGCTGCTGCTCTTCCTGCTGGTCGTCACCGGCGTCTACCTCGCGCTCACCTCACGCGGACGGAGGACCGCCGATGTCTGACACCACCCTCGAGGCCGCGACGGCCGCCACCCATCGGTCTCCGATGGCGCCGCCGCGCTCCTTCCTGTGGACGCGGCGGATCTTCCTCACCCTGCTGACCGGCTTCGTCCTGCTGCCCGTCTACGTGATGGTCTCCAGCTCGCTGAAGCCGCTCGCGGACGTCACGGGCAAGTTCCGCTGGCTGCCGAGCGGTCTGACCTTCCGCCCCTACATCGACATCTGGTCGACGGTCCCGCTCGCCAGGTACTTCGTGAACTCACTGATCGTGGCGGGCGCGGCGACGGTCTGCTCGGTGGTGATCGCGGTGTTCTCGGCGTACGCCGTCAGCCGCTACAGCTTCCGCGGCAAGCGCGTCTTCACGGTCACCGTCCTGTCGACGCAGATGTTCCCGGGCATCCTCTTCCTCCTTCCGCTGTTCCTGCTCTACGTCAACATCGGCAACGCCACCGGCATCGCCCTGTTCGGCTCGCGCGGGGGCCTCATCCTGACGTACCTCACCTTCTCGCTGCCGTTCTCGATCTGGATGCTGATCGGGTACTTCGACTCGGTGCCGCGCGACCTGGACGAGGCGGCACTGGTGGACGGCTGCGGGCCGCTCGGCGCGCTGTTCCGGGTCGTCGTGCCGGCTGCGATCCCCGGCATCGTCGCGGTCGCCGTCTACGCCTTCATGACCGCCTGGGGCGAGGTGCTCTTCGCGTCCGTGATGACCAACGACACCACCCGCACGCTCGCCGTGGGGCTCCAGGGCTACTCCACGCTCAACGACGTCTACTGGAACCAGATCATGGCCGCCTCGCTCGTCGTCAGCGTGCCCGTGGTCGCCGGCTTCCTGCTGCTTCAGCGCTACCTCGTCGCGGGGCTCACCGCGGGAGCGGTGAAGTGACCGCCAACACCCCAAGTCTCGAAAGGACTTCCGTGTCCGACGCCATCGACCTCGCCGCACTCCCGCACGACTTCCGGTGGGGCACGGCCACATCGGCGTACCAGATCGAGGGAGCCGTCGCCGAGGACGGCCGCTCGCCGTCCATCTGGGACACCTTCTCCCACACCCCCGGCAAGATCGACAACGACGACCACGGCGACATCGCCTGCGACCACTACCACCGCTGGCGCGAGGACGTCGCGCTGATGAGCCGACTGGGCCTGAACGCCTACCGGTTGTCGATCGCCTGGCCGCGCGTGATGCCGGACGGCGACGGCCTCGTGAACCCCAAGGGCCTCGACTTCTACGACGAGTTGATCGACGGACTGCTCCAGGCGGGCATCACCCCCTCGGTCACCCTCTATCACTGGGACCTGCCGCAGGCCCTCCAGGACCGCGGCGGCTGGCCCGAGCGCGAGACCGCAGAGCACTTCGCCGCCTACGCCTCGGTCGTCGCCGAACGCCTGGGCGACCGGGTGTCCCACTGGACCACCCTCAACGAACCCCTGTGCTCCGCCTGGATCGGCCACCTCGAGGGCAAGATGGCCCCGGGCCTGACCGATCTGACGGCCGCGGTCCGCGCCTCCTACCACCTGCTGCTCGGCCACGGCCTGGCCGCCCAGGCGATCCGCGCCGCGACGCCCGGCGCCGAGGTCGGCATCGTCAACAACCTCTCCACCGTCTTCCCGGCAAGCGACAGTCCCGAGGACGAGGCCGCCGCCCGCCGCCACGACGGCCACGTCAACCGCTGGTGGCTGGACCCCGTCCACGGCCGCGGCTTCCCCGCCGACATGCGCGAGGTCTACGGCGTCGACCTCCCCGAGCGCCCGGGCGACCTCGACATCATCGCCGCCCCGCTGGACTGGCTCGGCCTCAACTACTACTTCCCGGCGACGGTGGCCGACGACCCCGACGGGCCGGTGCCCCACGCCCGCTCCGTACGCCGCCCGGACGTGCCTCGCACCGGCATGGACTGGGAGATCGAGGCGTCCGGCATCGAGACGCTGCTGCTGCGCCTCACCCACGAGTACGGCGCCCGGAAGCTCTACGTCACCGAGAACGGCTCCGCCTTCCCCGACACCGTGGGCCCCGACGGCACGGTCGACGACCCGGAGCGCCAGGACTATCTGGTGGGACACCTGGCCGCCTGCGCCTCCGCCGCCCGCAAGGGCGCCCCGCTGGCCGGCTACTTCGCCTGGTCGCTGCTGGACAACTTCGAGTGGGCGTACGGCTACGCCAAGCGCTTCGGCCTCGTCCACGTCGACTACGCCACCCAGGCCCGCACCATCAAGGGCAGCGGCCACCGGTACGCGGACATCGTGCGCGCGCACGGGGAGCTGGGGCGCGGGGCCGCCTGAGCCCGGCAGGGCCGGCGGACGCGGCCCTTCGGGAGGGGCGCGGCGGCCCGTCACCGCGCTCCACAGTCCGCACGCGCCGCGCTCTTCGCACGCGGTACGGGCCCGGATCACATCCCCCGTGATCCGGGCCCGTCGGCGTGGTGCGGCGTCACGCGGCCCGCGCCGGCTCCAGCACCTCCTCGACCGGGGCGGCCCGCAGCACCCCGCCGGTCCCGGCGGCGGCGCCCGGCACCCGAGACGTCCGCCACAGCCACAGCACGTCCCGCCCGAACGACCACACCAGCAGTCCCAGCGCCAGGAGCACCACACCGGCGGTGGCCGGCAGGGGCAGCAGGTCCGCGCCGGCGAGCAGCAGGAAGACGCCCTGGAGCGCGGCGACCGTCTTGCGGGCGGTGCTCGGCGGCAGGGGCGCGTTCAGCCAGGGCAGCACGCGGGCGGCGGCGACGAAGACGTACCGCATACCGCCGATCAGCAGCACCCACGGGCCGAGCATCGTCGAGACGTACACGCTGAGCACCAGGATCAGGAACGCGTCCACCTCCATGTCGAAGCGGGCGCCGAGCGCCGTGGAGGTGCCCGTACGGCGGGCCACTTTGCCGTCGACGCCGTCCAGGATCAGGGCCACCGTCGTCAGCGCGACCAGCAGAGACACCGGCGGCGCGCTCTCGAAGGAGTCCGCCACCAGCGCCGTCACCCCACCGACGAGAACGGCCCGGCCCAGGGTCACCCGGTTGGCCGGGCCGAAGGAACGCAGCCGCGACCGGTGCAGCGCCCGGGAGAGCACGGCCCAGGTGGCGACCGCGAAGACCAGACCGGTCACCCAGCCCGCGGGACCCATGCCGATCGCCGGGCCGAGCAGGGCGAGCAACAGGATCTGCGCGCCCGCTCCCACCGCGGTCTCCTGCTGGACCAGCCGTGCGTCGTACGTGTTGTTCAGGGCCACCGAACATCCTCCGGCCGAGTGACAGAGTCGATCAACGCCGCGTACGTTGTGCGCGGCCTGTGCACTTCTCGGTACGTGAACAACTTCCCGATCGTTCAGGAGGATTCTTGATGAACCGCTCCGCCCGCGCCTTCTGGCTGACCTCGCCGGGTCACGGCGAGATACGCCGGACGGACCTTCCGGAACCCGGGCCGGGCGAAGTGGTCGTCCGCGCGCTGTACTCCGGGATCAGCCGCGGGACGGAGACGCTCGTGTTCCGCGGCCAGGTGCCCGAGAGCCAGTACGAGGTCATGCGGGCGCCGTTCCAGGAGGGCGACTTCCCGGGTCCGGTGAAGTACGGCTACCTCAGTGTGGGGGTGGTGGAGGAGGGCCCGCGGGAGCTGACCGGGCGTACGGTCTTCTGCCTCCATCCGCACCAGAGCCGCTACGTCGTCCCGGCGAGCGCGGTGACCCGTGTGCCGGAGAACGTGCCGGCCGGGCGGGCGGTGCTCGCGGGCACCGTGGAGACCGCCGTGAACGCGCTGTGGGACGCCGCGCCCCTGGTCGGTGACCGTATCGCCGTCGTCGGCGGCGGCATGGTCGGCTGCTCGGTGGCCGCCCTGCTGGCCCGGTTCCCCGGCGTGCGCGTCCAACTGGTGGACGCGGACCCGGCCCGCGCCGAGGTCGCCGAGGCGCTCGGCGTGGGCTTCGCGCTGCCCGGGGACGCGCTCGGCGAGTGCGACCTCGTCGTGCACGCCAGCGCCACCGAGCAGGGCCTCGCCCGTGCGCTGGAACTGCTCACCCCCGAGGGCACCGTCCTCGAACTGAGCTGGTATGGCGACCGGCGCGTCGCCCTCCCGCTCGGCGAGGCCTTCCACTCCCGCCGGCTGGTCATCCGCGGCAGCCAGGTCGGCACCGTCTCCCCGGCCCGCCGCTCCAGCCGCACGTACGCCGACCGGCTGGCCCTCGCGCTCGACCTGCTCGCCGACCCGGCCCTGGACGCCCTCGTCACCGGGGAGAGCGCGTTCGAGGAACTGCCGGAGGTGATGCCGAGGCTCGCCTCCGGGGAGATTCCGGCGCTGTGCCACCGGGTCAGGTACGGCGACCGATCATGACGGATCGTCCGATCCGGGACGACAAGAGCGCCTGACCTTGAGAAAAGAGTGAGAGGGCGCTGAACAACGGGAAGCGAAGAGCCGTACTACACGGCATCCCCCGGCAGGCACAGGCCGGGGGACCAGACGCGCCGCACCTGGAGGGTCGTCCGTTGTTCAGCATCACCGTCCGCGATCACATCATGATCGCCCACAGCTTCCACGGCGAGGTCTTCGGGCCCGCGCAGCGTCTGCACGGCGCCACGTTCCTCGTGGACGCCACCTTCCGGCGCGAGCAGCTGGACGACGACAACATCGTCGTCGACATCGGACTGGCCACGCGGGAACTGGGCGCCGTGGTGGGCGAGCTGAACTACCGCAACCTCGACGACGAGCCCGACTTCGCCGGCATCAACACCTCCACGGAGTTCCTGGCCAAGGTCATCGCAGACCGGCTCGCCGAACGGATCCACAAGGGCGCCCTGGGCGAGGGAGCCAAGGGCCTGGCCGGCCTCACGGTCACACTCCACGAGTCGCACGTCGCCTGGGCGAGTTACGAGCGTGCGCTGTGACCGACACGACCGTCCACCGCCCCTCGCCCCTGGCCTACCTGCCCGCGCAGCGCGCCGGCTCGGAGAACGTCGGGATCATCCCCATGTCCCTGCGCACCGTGCACTTCGTCCTGCCGGGCGGCGTCGACGACCCGGCCACCCCGAGCGGCGGCAACGCCTACGACCGCCGGGTGAGCCTGGACCTGCCCGGTTTCGGCTGGCAGGTCAGGGCGCATCCCGTGGACGGCGCCTGGCCCCGCCCCGACGTCCGGGCCCGTGACGAACTCGCCCACATCCTGCGGGAGTTGCCCGACGGCGCGGTCGTCCTCCTCGACGGGCTGGTCGCCTGCGGGGTGCCCGAGACGATCGTGCCCGAGGCCGAGCGGCTGCGCCTGGCCGTCCTCGTCCACCTGCCGCTCGGCGACGAGACGGGACTCGACCCGGCCGTGGCCGCGGAACTGGACACCAGGGAACGCCAGGTGCTGCGCGCGGTGTCCGCCGTCGTCGCCACCAGCGACTGGGCGGTGCGCCGCCTCGTCTCCCACCACGGCCTCGCCCCCGACCGGGTCCACGCCGCCGCCCCCGGCGCCGACATCGCGCCCCTCGCCCCCGGCACCGACGGGGTCTCCCGGCTGCTGTGCGTCGCCTCGGTCACCCCGCGCAAGGGGCAGCACCGGCTGGTGGAGGCACTGGCCGCGGCCACCGACCTGCCGTGGAGCTGCACCTGCGTCGGCGCGCTCACCCAGGACCCCGCCTATGTCGACCGGTTGCGCGGCCTGATCGCGGAGTACGGCCTGCAGGACCGTTTCCACCTGGTCGGACCGCGGGCCGGTACCGAGCTCGACGCCAGCTACGCCGCCGCCGACCTGATGGTCCTCGCCTCCTACGCGGAGACGTACGGCATGGCGGTCACCGAGGCCCTCGCCCGGGGCATCCCGGTGCTCGCGACCGATGTCGGCGGGGTGGGCGAGGCGGTCGGCCGCGCCCCCGACGGAGGGGTGCCCGGCATCCTCGTACCACCGGAGGACCCCGCGGCCCTCGCCGCCGAACTGCGCGGCTGGTTCGGCGAGGCCGACGTCCGGCGCCGGCTGAAGTCCGCCGCCCGCGGCCGGCGCGCCGCCCTCGACGGCTGGGCCAACACCGCCCGCAGCCTGGCCGGCGTGCTCGGCCGGCTGCCGAAGGAACCCAGGAGGGCGGCATGACCACGCCGGATACGTCCACGGGGGCCGCCCGGCCCACCGGCGCCATCCCGTCCGAGCCCGGCACGTGGGAGCGGTCCGGCCCCGCCCCGGGCGCGGCGGGGCGATCGGCTCCCGAGACGGCGCGGCGCGCAGGAAAGGACCCCTCGGCCATGACGGACACCGGCGCGTTCTCCCCCCAGGCGGCCCAGTACTCCGAGCCCGCGGCGGTGATTGCGGGGGCCGGGCCCGCGCAGCGGCCCGGGGAACGGGCCACCGTAAGGCTTCGGGAGGGCGCGACCGAGGAGGAGCCGCCCCGGTACGCGCCCGAGTGGTTGCAGCTCCGGGAGGCGGCGGACGCCGCCGCGCGGGCGACGGAACTGCTCGATCCGCTGCGGATCCGGCTGGCCAACCTGCCGAGCCGGCACGGCGGGCTCGTGCTGCACGACCTGGGATGCGGCACCGGCTCGATGGGCCGCTGGCTCGCCTCCCGGCTGGACGGCGCCCAGCACTGGGTCCTGCACGACCGCGACCCCTACCTGCTGCACTTCGCGGCCGTGGCCTCCCCGCGCGCCGCCGCCGACGGCAGCCGGGTCACCGTGGAGACGCGGCGCGGCGACGTGGCCCGGCTCACCCCGGACGCCCTGTCCGGCGCGTCCCTGGTCACGGCCTCCGCGCTGCTGGACGTCCTGACCCGCGAGGAGATCGACACCCTCGCCGCGGCCTGCGCCGGGGCGGGCTGCCCGGCGCTGCTGACCCTCTCGGTGGCCGGCCGGGTCGAACTGACCCCGGCCGATTCGCTGGACGCCGAGATCACCGAGGCCTTCAACGCCCATCAGCGCCGCACCGGACTGCTCGGTCCCGACGCGGTCGACGCGGCCTGTGAGGCCTTCGCCGCGCACGGCGCCACCGTACGACTGGACCCGAGTCCCTGGCGGCTCGGCCCCGATCAGCGCGAACTGACCGCCCAGTGGCTGCGCGGCTGGGTCGGCGCGGCCGTCGAACAGCGTCCCGAGCTGAAGCCGCGCGCGGACCGTTACCTCGCCGACCGCCTGGAGGCCTGCGCGGCGGGGGAGTTGCGGGTCGTCGTGCACCACAACGACCTGCTGGCGCTGTCCCGGCCGACGGATCGTGCCGCATGAGCGCGCAGGCGGTGGACGCGCCTCTCGTACGCGACCCGGAGGCGGGGGAGTACGACGCGCCCGGTGCCGCCGACGCGTCCGCCCCCGACGCGCTCGGCGTACCTGACAGGGCCGGCGGGGCCGGCGTACCCAGCCGGGCCGACGCACCTGACGGTGCGGACGTGTCCAACGCGCCCAGCGCTCCCCGTGCCCACGGCACATCAGGCGGCGAGCCCCGCGGCCGTACCCCGCTCGCGGCTGCACTCTCCCGCCTCAACACCCGTGCCGTGCGGACCCACTTCGGTACCGTCGCCGGAGTCGCCATCCTCGCCGTGCTGTTGTGGCGGCTGGGCACCGGCGTCTTCCTGGACGGGCTGCGGCGGATCGACACGCCGACCCTCCTCGTGGCGCTGGGCATCGGGCTGGTCACCACCGTGTTCAGCGCTTGGCGCTGGCAGTTGGTGGCCCGTGGCCTGCGCATCCGGCTGCCGCTCGGCCCGGCGGTGGCCGACTACTACCGTGCGCTGTTCCTGAACGCGGCGCTGCCCGGCGGCGTCCTGGGCGATGTGCACCGGGCGGTGCGGCACGGGCAGAGCGCCGGCGATCTGGGACGCGGCGTGCGGGCCGTGGTCCTCGAAAGGGTCGCCGGGCAGATCGCGCTCGCCGTCACCGGCGCGGCGGTCCTGCTCACCCTGCCGTCCCCCGTGCGCGACCAGACGCGGCACCTCGTGGCCCTGCTCGCCTTCGCCGCCGCCGGCGCGTTCGCCATCGTCCTCGCCGTGCGCATGAACCGAGCGCCCTCGCGCCGGGGGCGAGCCCTGCGCCGCACCCTCGCCGAGGCCCGCGAGGGACTGCTGTCCCGCCGCAACGGGCCCGGCGTCGCGCTGTCCTCGGCCGTCGTCCTGGTCGGACACATCGGGATGTTCGTGGTCGCCGCGCACGTCGCCGGCCTCGCCGCCCCGGTGCTCGTCCTGCTGCCCCTGGCCGTCCTCGCGCTGGTCGCCATGGGACTGCCGCTGAACGTGGGCGGGTTCGGGCCCCGCGAGGGCGTCGCCGCCTGGGCGTTCGGCGCCGCCGGACTCGGCGCGAGCACCGGAGTGGCCGTGGCCGTGGTGTACGGGGTGCTGAGCTTCGTGGCCGGCCTGCCGGGCGCCCTCGTCCTCGTCGCCCGCTGGTACACCGCGATGCGCGCCGGGTCCCGCCCCGCCGAACCGGCCCCGGGACCCGGCCGCGCCTTTGACGGGGACTATCCGCGCCCGATCCCCGGCAACTCCAACCCCTCGGACGTGAGCAGCGAGAAATACGGACCGAAGGAATCCGCCAGGCTGTTCAGCAGTTCCTCGCCCTTTTCCGCGGAACCCAGGGAAGGGCGGCCGATGACGCCCGATTCGGTATAGGCGGACATTCCGGCGGTGAGTAGATGCCGCCGGTCGTCCGCGACGAAATCGGCGGACTCGTAACCGGCCCGGACCATTTCCGGATGAGCGTGCAGAAGAATGGAGGTCTCGATTTCCCCCGCGTGCATGTCGGTGAGCGGCGAGGTGCGCACCCCGGCCGCGTCGAGGGCCGACTGCCAGTCCTCCGCGGCGGGGAACAGCGCGAGGCGCTCACCGCGCGCGGAGGCCTCCTGAACGACGTTGCCCAGTACGTAGTTGCCGCCATGACCGTTGACGACCACCAGGGCCTCGACGCCGGAGCGGCGCAGCGAGTCCGCGATGTCCCGCACCACCGCATGAAGGGTCACGGAAGAGATGCTGACGGTTCCCGGCCAGGCGGCGTGCTCGTGCGAGCAGGAGATCGTCACCGGCGGAAGGAGGTGCACCGGGTACGCGTCGGCGATCCGGCGGGCGATGGCACAGGCGACCAGCGTGTCGGTCGCCAACGGGAGGAAAGGGCCGTGCTGTTCGAAACTGCCCACCGGCAGGACCGCCACCTGGCGTGAGAGGTCCGCCCCCCGCGTCCGTACGTCTTGCGTGGTGTCCGCCGGCAACAGACCATGTGCCGTCGGCCGCGTTCCCGAACCACTCATTGTTTTCCGGCCTTTCGTCTCTGCTTAGGAATCAGATCATGACAGAAGACCTCGGCGTACTCGGCAAGAAGTCGGCCCGGCGCACGGGCGTGGAGCGCGTCGTGAATGCCCCGCTGCCCACCGTGTACGGGAAATTCCAGGCGGTCGGCTACCTGGACCACGACCGCGGTGACGAACAAGTCGCGCTGGTGCACGGCGACATCGGCGCCGACCGGGTCCTGGTCCGGCTGCACTCGGAGTGCCTGACCGGGGACGCCTTCGGCTCCCAGCACTGCGAGTGCGGCGACCAGCTCGACGCCGCGCTGCGTGCCGTCGTCGCCGAAGGCAGCGGCATCGTCGTCTACTTGCGCGGGCACGAGGGCCGGGGCATCGGGCTGCTCGCCAAGCTGCGGGCGATGGCCCTTCAGGCGGAGGGCCTGGACACGGTCGAGGCCAACCTGGCGCTCGGTCTGCCGGTCGACGCCCGCGACTACGGCGTCGCCGCCGGGATGCTGCGCGACCTGGGCGTGCGCTCGGTGCGCCTGATGTCCAACAACCCGCGCAAGCGGGATGCGTTGGTGCGGCACGGCATCCAAGTCGCCGAGCAGGTACCGCTGCTGATCCCGCCGTGCGAGAGCAACATCACCTACCTGCGCACCAAGCGGGAGCGGCTCGACCACCACCTGCCCCACCTGGACGCGGTGGCGCACCTGTCCTGAGCCGGGCGGCCCAGGGCCGCCCGGGCGGCCGGACCCTGGCCGGGCCGCTCCCGGCCGGGCAGTCGGCGACGAAGCGGGAAACCCGGCGGGCGACCGCCGGGATCCCCCGCCCCGCGCCCTCGCCAGGGCTCACGCGGGAGAGTGACCACACCACTGGGGAATGCGGGGCTCGGCGCCACTCGTTGACCGGGATATGACTCAGGACACGCCGTACGACGCCGTGCAGGACGCCCTGCTGGCGCTGCTCTCCGAAGGCCGCGGTGGGGTGCTGGTCACCCTCAAGCGGGACGGCCGGCCCCAGCTGTCGAACGTCGCCCACGCCTACGACCCGGACGAGCGGGTCGTCCGCGTCTCGATCACCGACGACCGCGCCAAGACCCGCAATCTGCGCCGGGACCCGCGGGCCTCCTACCACGTCACCAGCCCGGACCGGTGGGCCTACACGGTCGCCGAGGGCACCGCGGACCTGTCACCGGTCGCCGCGGACCCGTACGACGAGACCGTCGAGGAACTGGTCCGCCTCTACCGGGACGTCCTCGGCGAGCACCCCGACTGGGACGACTACCGCGCCGCCATGGTCCGCGAGCGCCGCCTGGTGCTCCGCCTGCGGGTGGAACGGGCCTACGGCATTCCCAAGGGCGCCGCCGGCGGGTGAGACGCGCCCTGTCCGGGGGCGGCGCCCGTGCGGGTGCGGCTCTCGATCGCCCGCAGGACCGCCACCATGTCCTGTCCGCCGTGGCCGAGCGACACCGTCTCCTCGAACAGGGCGTGGCACACGTCGAGCAGCGGGGAGGCGGTGCCGGACGCGCGTGCCGCCCCGGCGATCAACCGGTTGTTCTTCAGCACGTCGAGGACGGCCGCCTGGACGTCGAAGTCCCCGGACAGCAGCTTGGGTGCCTTCATCCGGGAGATCGGGCTGGCCATCGGGCCCGCGTCCAGGACGTCGAGGAACAGCCGAGGGTCGAGCCCCTGCCGCTCGGCGAAGTGGAACGCCTCGGTGAGCCCGGTCACCAGCGTGATCAGGAAGAGGTTCACCGACAGTTTCGTCAGCAGCGCGGCCGGTACGGGGCCGCACACGAACGTCTCCCGGCACAGGGGAGCGAGCAGCGGCCGTACGGTCCGCACCGCTTGCTCCTCACCGGCCAGCATCGCCACCAGGTGGCCGTTCTCCGCCGGGACGCGGGAGCCGGAGACGGGCGCCTCGACATAGCTCCCGCCCGCAGCCCGTACGTCGGCCTCCAGGGCGCGTGAGCAGTCGGGCGAGGTGGTGCCCATGTGGACGACCACCCGCCCCGCGACACGCGCGGCGAAGTCCGGCCCGCCCCGGCCGAGGACGGCGTCGGTGGCGGCGTCGTCCGCCAGCATCAGGAGCACCACGTCCGACCGGGCGAACACCCCGCCGGGGTCCGCCGCCACCTCGGCGCCGGCCGCGCGCAGGGGGCCCGTACGGGAGGCCGTCCGGTTCCACACGGTGAGGGAAGTGCCGGAGCGGGCCAGCCGGAGGGCCATGGGCTGTCCCATGACTCCGAGACCGATGAAGCCGACGTTCACGAGGACCGCCCTGAGGTCGAGACCGTGCTATGACAGCGGTCATAGTAGCCGCGCTCATGACGGCGGTCATAGGGTGGGGCGCGAGATGCGTACGGAGCCGGGAGGCCGACGATGACGGGTACCGAGCGGGGACCGCGCGAGCGGATGGTCTTCAGCGCGGCCCAGCTCATCCGGCGCGATGGCGTGGACGCGACCGGGATGCGGGAGGTGGCCGCCCACGCGGAGGCGCCCCGCGGATCCCTCCAGCACTACTTCCCGGGCGGCAAGGAACAGCTGGTCAACGAGGCGGTGGCATGGGCCGGCCGGTACGCGGGCCGGCGCGTCGCCCGCTTCATGGCGGGCCTGGCCGAGCCGACGCCGGGCCGGCTGTTCGCCGCGATGGTCCGGCAGTGGACCGACGAGTACGAGACGGCGGGATCCCTCTCGGGCTGCCCGGTCGTCGCGGCGACGGTGGACTGCGCCTCGGCCCACGCGTCCACCCGGGAGGCGGCCGCCGCCGCGTTCACGGCCTGGCGGGCGCCGGTCGCGGAGGCCCTCACGGGCATGGGCGTACCGGCCGAGCGAGCCGAACCGCTGGCCACGCTGATGATCAGCTCCCTCGAAGGGGCGATCATCATGGCCCGCGCCGAAGGAGGCGTACGGCCCCTGGAAACCGTGGCCCGTGAACTGGGCCCCCTCCTGGACGCGGCCGCGCCCCACTGACCACCTCCCGCCGACCCGGACACACGCGGACACGGCACCCCCGATCCCACCCGTGCGACCGGGCGACGCGGCACCCCGCGCTTGCCCGTCCCACTGTCGGCACGTCCTCCGAGCGTGCCCGCTCGCCCGTTGGGCGGGCCTTGGACGCGCTCGTGCGCCCAGCGGCATGGCGCCCCGAGCGCGCTGGTGTTGCGCGGGCACCTCGGGCGTGCGCGCGGGCCCGTTGGGCGGGCGCCTCGGACGTACTTCTGCGCCTGGCGGCATGGCGCCCCGCGCACGCCCGTGAGCCTGTCGGCACGGGGCGCCCCGAGCCTGCCGGTGAGGTTGTCGGCGGGGTGTGCCGAGCGTGCTCGTGCGCCTGGAGGCGCGGCGCCCCGAGCGCGCCGGTGTCGGGCGGGCGCCCCGGGCGTGCTCGTGCGCCTGGCGACGCAGTGCTCCGAATGCGCCCGTGCGCCCGGCGGCGTGGTGCGCCGAATGCGCCCGTGTGTCTGGCGGTGCAGGGCCCGAGCGGGGTCCGCGTTGCGCGGCGCAGGGCGCGCGGTGCTCCGTGTGCCGACTCGTGCGGGGCGCAGAGCGCCCGGCGGCGGTCCGGGGAGTGTCAGTCCTTCTTCGTCTGTTCCTCGGTCGCCGCTTCCACCGCGTGGCCACCGAACTGGTTGCGCAGCGCCGCGACCATCTTCATCTGGGGGGAGTCCTCCTGCCGGGAGGCGAACCGCGCGAACAGGGCGGAGGTGATGGCCGGCATCGGCACGGCGTTGTCGATGGCGGCCTCCACCGTCCAGCGGCCCTCGCCGGAGTCCTCCGCGTAGCCGCGCAGCTTCTCCAGGTGCTCGTCGTCGTCCAGGGCGTCGACGGCGAGGTCCAGCAGCCAGGAGCGGATGACGGTGCCCTGTGTCCAGGAGCGGAACACCTCGCGCACGTCGGTGACCGAGTCGACCTTCTCCAGCAGCTCCCAGCCCTCGGCGTAGGCCTGCATCATCGCGTACTCGATGCCGTTGTGGACCATCTTCGCGAAGTGGCCCGCGCCCACCTTGCCCGCATGGACGAAGCCGTACGGGCCCTGGGGCTTGAGCGCGTCGAAGATCGGCTCCAGCCACCGGACGTGCTCCTCGTCGCCGCCGACCATCAGCGCGTAGCCGTTCTTCAGGCCCCACACGCCCCCGGAGACGCCCGCGTCGACGAAGCCGATGTCCCGCGCCCGCAACTGCTTGGCGTGCTTCTCGTCGTCCGTCCACCGGGAGTTGCCGCCGTCGACGACGATGTCGCCGGGTTTGAGCAGGGTCGCCAGCTGGTCGATGACCCCCTGGGTGGCGGCACCGGCGGGCACCATCACCCAGACCGTGCGCGGTGCCTCGAGCCGGTCCACGAGATCGACCAGGTTGTCCACGTCGGAGAGGTCCGGATCGCGGTCGTAGCCCACCACGGTGAGGCCGGCGTTGCGGAGGCGTTCCCGCATGTTGCCGCCCATCTTGCCGAGGCCGACGAGACCCAACTGCATCGATGCCATGTCAGCTCACTTCCTGGATGTCGGACATTCAGACGGTCTCCTTGGCGCTCTCGCCGCGCAGGGCGACGGCGTACATCTCGTCGGCGTCGAGGCGGCGCAGTTCCTCGGCGATGAGTTCGGAGAGGGGGCGGACCTTGAGCGCGAGGGTGCGCGGCGGCTGGCCCGGCAGGGTCAGCGTGGCCAGCGGGCCCTCGGGCCGGTCGATGACGACCTCGCCGTTGTCGGTGCCCAGACGTACAGCCGTGACCACCGGGCCGCCGGAGACCACGCGGTCCGCACGCACGTCCAGCCGGGCCTCCAGCCAGCGGGCCAGCAGCTCCGCGCTCGGGTTGTCCGCCTCCGCCTCCACCGCCGCCGAGATCACCCGCACCCGGGCCTGGTCCAGGGCCGCGGCCAGCATCGAGCGCCAGAGCGTGAGCCGGGTCCAGGCGAGGTCGGTGTCGCCGGGGGCGTAGTTGCGCGCGCGGGTCTGCAGGATCTCCAGCGGGCGCTCGAAGGCGTACAGGTCGGTGATCCTGCGCTGAGCCAGCCTGCCCAGCGGGTCCTTCGAGGGGTTCTCGGGCGCGTCCACCGGCCACCAGACGACGACCGGCGCGTCCGGCAGCAGCAGCGGCAGCACCACCGAGTCGGCGTGGTCGGACACGTCGCCGTAGGTGCGCAGCACCACCGTCTCGCCCGTGCCGGCCTCGGAGCCCACCCGCACCTCCGCGTCCAGCCGGGAGTGCGTGCGGTCCCGCAGCGTGCGTGCGTGCCGCTTGATGACGAGCAGGGTGCGCGAGGGATGCTCGCGCGAGGCCTCCTCGGCGGCCTTCAGCGAGTCGTAGGCGTTCTCCTCGTCCGTGACGATGACCATCGTCAGGACCATGCCCACGGCGGGTGTGCCGATGGCGCGGCGGCCCCGCACGAGCGCCTTGTTGATGTCTCCCGCGGTGGTGTCGGTCAGGTCGATCTTCATGGCCTGCGCCAGCTCCGTCCGTCTCGTGCGAGCATCTCGTCGGCTTCCGGCGGACCCCACGTGCCCGCCGGGTACTGCGCCGGCCTGCCGTGGTCGTCCCAGTACGCCTCCACCGGGTCGAGGATCTTCCAGGACTCTTCCACTTCCTGGTGGCGGGGGAACAGGTTCGCGTCGCCGAGCAGTACGTCAAGGATGAGGCGTTCGTACGCCTCCGGGCTGGACTCCGTGAAGGACTCGCCGTAGGCGAAGTCCATTGTCACGTCCCGGATCTCCATGGAGGTGCCCGGCACCTTCGAGCCGAACCGGACCGTCATGCCCTCGTCCGGCTGGACGCGGATCACGATCGCGTTCTCGCCCAGTTCCTCGGTGGCGGTGGAGTCGAAGGGGGAGTGCGGGGCCCGCTGGAAGACCACCGCGATCTCGGTGACCCGGCGGCCCAGGCGCTTGCCGGTGCGCAGGTAGAACGGGACACCGGCCCAGCGCCGGTTGTCGATCTCCAGGCGCAGCGCCGCGTAGGTGTCGGTCTTCGACCGCGCGTCGATGCCCTCCTCCTGGAGGTAGCCGACGACCTGCCTGCCGCCCTGCCAGCCCGTGGCGTACTGGGCGCGCACGGTGTGGGCGCCCAGGTCCTCGGGCAGCAGCACCGACTTCAGCACCTTCAGCTTCTCCGTGAGCAGCGCCTCGGCGTCGAAGGCGATGGGTTCCTCCATCGCGGTGAGCGCCATCAGCTGCAGCAGGTGGTTCTGGAGCACGTCGCGGGCGGCGCCGATGCCGTCGTAGTAGCCGGCCCGGCCGCCGATGCCGATGTCCTCGGCCATGGTGATCTGCACATGATCGACGTAGTGGCGGTTCCAGACCGGCTCGTACATCTGGTTGGCGAAACGCAGGGCCAGGATGTTCTGGACGGTCTCCTTGCCCAGGTAGTGGTCGATGCGGAAGACCTGCTCCGGGTCGAACACCTCGTGCACGATCCGGTTCAGCTCCCGGGCGCTGGCCAGGTCGTGACCGAACGGCTTTTCGATGACCGCCCGCCGCCAGGAGCCCCGAGGGCCCTCCGCCAGGCCGTGCTTCTTCAGCTGCTGCACGACCTTGGGGAAGAACCTCGGCGGTACGGAGAGGTAGAAGGCGAAGTTGCCGCTCGTGCCGCGCGAGGAGTCCAGGTCCTCCACCGCCGCCCGCAGGTGCTTGAACGCCGTGTCGTCGTCGAAGTCGCCGGGGACGAACCGCATGCCCTCGGAGAGCTGCTGCCAGACCTCCTCGCGGAACGGCGTACGCGAGTGTTCCCGCACCGCGTCGTGCACCACCTGCGCGAAGTCCTGGTCCTCCCAGTCCCGCCGGGCGAAGCCGACCAGGGAGAAGCCCGGGGGCAGCAGCCCGCGGTTGGCCAGGTCGTACACGGCGGGCATCAGTTTCTTGCGGGACAGGTCCCCGGTGACGCCGAAGATCACGAGTCCGGACGGCCCCGCGATGCGCGGCAGCCGCCGGTCCCGGGGATCACGCAGCGGATTCACCCAATCGGCGGCCGCCGCCACCGGCACCCGGGCATCGGCACCCGCGTCCGGTGCCTGGTTCTCCTTGGTGCGGGAGGCCGCGGTCCCGGTGGGGGCCTTGCGGTCGGGCGGTGCGGACCGCGACTCCGGCGCCTGGGCGCGGGTGGCCGCCGGGGCCCGCCCGTCCGTGGGGCCGGGGTCGGGGCCGGGGTCGGGGCCGGGGCTCGGGGCCGTGGGCTTCGTGGCCGCGGTCGGCGCCCGGCCGCGGGCGGCCGCGGTGGCCGGTGGTCCGGTATCGGCCGCCGGGGAGGCCTGCGCCGCCGCCTCGGTGGGCTTCTTGCTCATTCCGCGTCAACTCCCTTGGTGTCGAGGGACCTGGCCGCCGCGCCCGGCAGGCCGCCTTGCGGCGTGGCCTCCGGTGTGGTGATCACCGTGCCGGGTGCGGCCGGCTCGTCCGTCCACAGGGTGTCCTCGTAATACAGGGTGTCCTCGTACGGCGGATCCTTCACCTCGATCGGCGGAACCGCCAGGGTGGAGGCGCCCGCGCCGGACAGGTACCCCGGGGTTGCCGCGGTCACGGCTGCTTCGGTCACAGTGAGCGTCTTCCATGCCGCGTTCGGATCATGCACGCGACGGGCGACGGGCGACGGGCGACGGGCGACGCCGGCGGCACGGCAGCGGCCGCGACACGGGTCACGACACGGCACCGGGGCCCCACGCGCGCGCGTGGGGCCCCGGTGCCCGGAGGGAGGTGCGTGCCGGTCAGTGACCGAAGTCGAACCAGTTGACGTTCACGAAGTCCGCCGGCTGGCCGCTGCTGAAGGTGAGGTACACGTCGTGGGTGCCGGTCACCGGGCTGATGTTCGCCGGGACCGTCCTCCAGGACTGCCAGCCTCCCGTGTTGGCCAGCGCGAAGCTGCCGATGGGGGCGTTGCCGCGGCTGTCCAGGCGTACCTCGACCAGTCCGCTGACCCCGTTCGCCGCGCCGCTGGCGACCCGCGCGTAGAACTGCCCGGCCGCGGTGGAGCCGAACTTCACGCCCTTGTAGAGGGCCCAGTCGCCGTTTGCTATGGAGCCGATGTTCTGGCCGCCGCCGGTGTCGGTGGTCGACTCGGTGACGACGCCGCTCTGGCTGTCGTAGGACTCGGCCTGGATGGGGCTGTAGGCGTCCCGGTTGCCGGACGGGGGAGGCGTGGTACCGCTCCCACCGCCGGAGGACTGGAGCACCTGCACGTAGTCCACGGTCATGGGGTGGCCGGGCTCGGTGCCGCCGTCCGGGCCGCCGCCGAACGCGCCGGGGAAGCCGCCGCCCATCGCCACGTTCAGGATGACGAAGTAACCGTGGTTGGTGGCGTTGGCCCAGGTCGTCGCGTCCACCTGGTTGGCCCGCACGGTGTGGAAGTTGACGTCGTCGAGGTAGAAGCGGATCTCCTCGGGGCTGGTCGACCTGTCCCACTCCATCGCGTAGGTGTGGAAGCCGGCCTGGCAGGTGGTGCCCGTGCACGACGTCGAACCGCCGATGCCCGTCGTCTCCTTGCACGGCCCGTCCGGGTTGGTGCCGCAGTGCATCGTCGCCCAGTTGGTGTTGAGGCCCTGGACGTTCTCCATGATGTCCAGCTCGCCGACCCCGGGCCAGTTCCAGTAGTTGCCGCGGAAGGGCGCGCCCAGCATCCAGAAGGCGGGCCAGTACCCCTTGGCGGCGGCGCCGGTGACGTTGGGCATCTGGACCCGGGCCTGAACGCGCAGCTTGCCGCCGGACGGGGGCTGGAAGTCGGTGCGCTTGGTCTCGATACGGCCCGAGGTCCAGTTGCCGGATGCGTCCCGGCGCGGGGTGATGAGCAGGTTGCCGTTGCCGTCCAGAGCGACGTTGCTGGTGCTGGAGGTCATCGTCTCGACCTCGCCGGTACCCCAGTTGGCGGCGCCGCCGGGGTAGGAAGTGCCGGTGTCGTACTGCCAGTTGGAAGTGTTGACACCGGTACCGGCCGGTCCGTCGAACTCGTCGAGGAAGACCTGTGTCCAGCCCGACGGGGGTGTGGGGGCGGAGGCGTCCGCGGGCAGTGTCCCGGCGGTGGCGGCGGCCGCCGCCAGGCCGAGCGTGCCGAGGACGGCGACGAGCGCGCGCCGCAGGGAACGTCTGCGACGCGTAACGGCGGGTGCGACGAGGGGTTCACTCATGGGGGGTGCCTCTCGGGTACGGAGTGGGGGTGCTCGGATGCCTTGCTCGAACACGTACGGGGAGGTCTTGAGAGCGCTCTCAATCGTGTTTGCGCGGCCAATGTGCCCCCGGGCTCCGCCACCGTCAAGAGTTAAAACAAAGAAAGTCCTTGCGCGGAACGGGAGTTCAAGGCTTCACCACAACAGAAGGGACGTCCGACGTGCCCCTGGCCCGTGTCACCGGGCCCCGGCGCGGGGGTGGACGTGGACGTAGGGTGCAGGCGTGAGGCTGACGATTCTGGGCGGCGGCGGATTCCGCGTGCCGCTGGTGTACGGGGCACTGCTCGCCGACCGTGCCGAGGGACGGGTCACCGAGGTCGTCCTGCACGACCTGGACGGCGGACGGCTGTCCGCGGTCACCAGGGTGCTGACCGAACAGGCCGCCGGGGCACCGGACGCGCCGGTGGTGCGGGCCACCACCGATCTGGACGAGGCCCTGCGCGGCGCCGACTTCGTGTTCTCCGCCATCCGCGTCGGCGGCCTGGAGGGGCGCGCGGACGACGAGCGGGTGGCGCTCGCCGAGGGCGTGCTCGGCCAGGAGACGGTGGGCGCGGGCGGCATCGCCTACGGACTGCGCACGGTACCCGTCGCAGTGGAGATCGCGCGGCGGGTGGCCCGGCTGGCACCCGACGCCTGGCTCATCAACTTCACCAACCCGGCCGGACTGGTCACCGAGGCCATGTCCCGCCACCTCGGCGACCGGGTGATCGGCATCTGCGACTCGCCGGTCGGCCTCGGCCGGCGCATCGCCCGTGTGCTGGGCGCGGACCCGGGACGGGCGTGGATCGACTACGCCGGCCTCAACCACCTCGGCTGGGTGCGCGGACTGCGCGTGGCCGGCCGCGACGAACTCCCGCGCCTGCTCGCCGACCCCGAACTGCTCGGCTCCTTCGAGGAGGGCAGGCTCTTCGGCGCCGAATGGCTCCGGTCGCTGGGTGCGATCCCCAACGAGTACCTGCACTACTACTACTTCGACCGCGAGGCCGTACAGGCCCACCAGGGATCCGGGAAGACCCGCGGCGCCTTCCTGCGCGACCAGCAGGCCCGGTTCTACGAGGAGTTGCGGGATCCGCAGGCCGCCGCCCTCCCGGCCTGGAACCGCACCCGCGCCGAGCGCGAGGCCACCTACATGGCGGAGAACCGCGAGGCGGCGGGGGCGGGGGAGCGGGAGGACGACGACCTCTCCGGCGGCTACGAGAAGGTCGCCCTCGCCCTGATGCGGGCCATCGCCCGCGACGAGCGCACCACGCTGATCCTCAACGTCCGCAACCGGGGGACCCTTTCGGTGCTGGATGACGATGCCGTGGTCGAGGTGCCCTGCCTGGTCGACGCGAACGGCGCCCACCCGGTCTCGGTCGACCCGCTGCCCGGGCACGCGACCGGGCTGGTCTGCGCGGTCAAGGCGGTCGAGCGCGAGGTGCTCGCCGCGGCGGGGTCGGGCTCCCGTGCGACGGCCGTGAAGGCCTTCGCGCTGCACCCGCTGGTCGACTCCGTGAACGTCGCCCGCCGGCTCGTCGACGGCTACCTCGCCGTCCATCCCGGCCTGGCGTATCTCAGGTAGACCGCCGGGCCGGTCGGTCGCTCCCCCGTACGGCGACCGACCGCCCCGTCCCCCGTTTCCCCCGTGGTCCCCCGTCCACGTCCCCCGTCTTCCCCGTTCCCCCACCCTTGAGAGTCGCTGGTCCGGGCCCTGATACACCCCCGGCGGAAAAAAATCCGGAAGAAGTTGCGGACGAAGTCCCGGAAGGGGTCCCGGAAGAAGCCCGGGAAGGGCGTTCCCCCAGGTCCGGGGACCCGGGGGAACGCCAACGGCACACGGTGCGCGGCGGGTTGCGGGCTCAGCCGGTGAAGCCCGCCGTGATCGAGGTGAACTGCCAGTTGTTCTGGCTGATGCCGGAGCAGTTCTCCGCCACGCCGCCGCCCGGGCACGGCCGGTCGCGGTTGACCGACCAGAAGGCGAGCCGGGCGATGTGGTGGCCGTTGGCCCAGTCGCGTACCTGGGTCCAGATCGCCGGGGTCGTGTTCTCCTGCTGGTCGGACAGTCCGTTCATGCCGGAGATGCCGATGTGGGAGTAGGCGGTGGCGTCGTCCCAGCCGAAGGTCGACTTCAGCTTGGCCTTCAGGCCCTCGGCCGCGTTCACGGTGTTGCCGTACATGTCCGCGCCGCCGCCGAAGTCGAACGGCATGATGGTGAAGACGTCGATGTCCGCGTTCAGCGACTTGGCCTGCTCGATGAGCCGGTTGCCGTAGTAGGTCGGGCCGGTCGTCGAGGTGCCGAAGGTCACGATCGTCTTCAGACCGGGGTTGTTGGCCTTGACGGTCTTCAGCGCCGTGAGGATCTTCGCCTGCACGGCCTCGTTCTCGAACTCGTCCGAGTTCTCGACGTCCATGTCGACCGCCTTCAGGCCGTAGGCGTCGATCACCTTCTGGATCGCGCCCGCGAGCGCGCTCGCGGAGGAGCAGTTGGCCCCGAGCTTGCTGCCGCTCCAGCCGCCGAACGACGGGACGATGTCACCGCCCGCCGAGCGGATCTGGTTGATGGCGGTCTGGTCGGCGCCGCCGGTCAGCGGTCGCTGGCCGTCCCAGGACGGGGTGCAGCCGCCCGAGTCGAGCACGAACGCCATCGTGAACCACTTGATGCCGGTCGCGCTCATCACCGAGGTCGGGCTCGGCGGGCTGCCCCAGCCCTCGTACAGGTACGGAGCCGCCTGCTTGAAGCCGCCACCGCCGCCACTGCCCGCGTCGGTGGTGACCGTCACGGAGTTGGAGGCGCCGGAGACGTTCCCGGCGGCGTCGCGCGCCCTGACCGTGAAGGTGTAGGAGGTGCTCGGCGACAGGCCGCTCACCGTGGCGGACGTACCGGAGACGCTCAGCACCTGGCTGGAGCCGCTGTAGACGTCGTACGCCGTGACGCCCACGTTGTCCGTGGCGGCGTTCCACTTCAGCGACACGCTGGAGGACGTCTTGCCGGTGGAGGTCAGGCTCGTCGGCGCGGTCGGCGCCTGGGTGTCGCCGCCGCCACCGCCGCCGGGGCCGTCCAGGCTGATGTCGTCGGCGTAGTAGGTGCCCTGCGCGTACCAGCCGTGGACGTAGACGGTCGCGCTGGTCTGGGTGGCGCCGGTGGTGAAGGAGACCGTCAGCTGGCCGTACGCCGACGGGGACGACGTCCAGGTCGAGGGGCCGCCGTCGACGCCGAGGTAGACGTAGGAGCCGCGTACCCAGCCGCTCAGCTTGTACGTCGTGTTCGGCTGGACCGGGACGGACTGGCTGCACTGGGCGTTGTCGCTCGACGTCACCGCGCCGGCGAGGGCCTTGGAGCCGCCGTGCACGGGGGAGGAGACCACCGAACCGAGGTTGCCGGTGCAGGTCCAGGGGGAGAGGCCGCCCGACTCGAAGCCGGGGTTGTTCAGGATGTTGGCCGCGTGGGCCGTGCCCGGCAGGGCGATGGCTCCGGCGAGAGCCAGGGCCGCGGAGCCGAGCAGGGCGAGGAGCCGACGTCCGGGACGTCTCAGTGTGTCGCGCACGCTATCTCCCTGAAGATATGGGGGTGTTCGGGAGGCACAGAGGTGCAGAGAGGTGCAGGCGGGCTGTGCAGGAGGTGCGCAACCAAGTTGGTATGGACCAATCCGGGTGTCAAGACATGACACCGTGATTGCTCCATACCGATCCCGGACGGGCCGCTACGCCGGGGCCCCGGTGCGGGCCACGGCCGCCTGTGCGGGCATCTCGCTCCGTGGCCGGACCATCGCCTCCGGCCGCAGCGGACGCGGCCCCGACACCACGGTGTAGTCCTGCCCGAGGAACGGCGGCGCCACCACGCCCGGATCCTCGCCCAGCGCCAACTGCACGGCGGCCCAAGGGGCGTTGACCCCGCACTGCGCGAGCTGGTGCAGTCCGCCCGCCGGACGCGGGTTCACGTCCAGCAGCACCGGGCGGTCGCCGTACATCCGGAACTGGATGTTGGACAGATAGTGCAGCCCGAAGCCCTCCGCGATCCGCCGGGCGGGCTCCAGCCACTGCTCGTGCAGCGTGAAGCCGCGGCGGCGGCCGTTCTTGGTGCGCCCCACGGCCAGCCGGATCCGGTTGTCCGGCCCGGTCAGGCAGTCGACCGACACCTCCGGCTGCTCCAGCCGGGGCATCACCAGCCAGTCCACCGGACCGTCCGCCTGCTCCAGGGCCCGCAGGACCAGGTCCAGCGGGACGTGCGGGCCGGGGAAGCCGCTCAGCTGCCTGAGCGAGAAGGGCGCGCGTGTGATGACGCGGAAGCCGACGCCGCCCGCACCGGCCGCGGGCTTGAAGCACGCCAGATGCCCGGACTCCTCCAATTCCGTTACGGCGGCCACGAGTTCGCAGGCGCTGCGGACCCGCCACCACGGCGGCACCGGTACGCCGATCGACCGGGCCGCCTCGTACGCCGTCGCCTTGTCCGCGAAGACGGCCACCGCCTCCGGGGTCGGCGCGAGCAGCGCGGTGCCCGCGGCCGCGAAGTCGGCGCGGTGCGCCACGATCGCGGCCTGGTTCAGCCGCGGCACGAACACGTCGATGCCGCGCCGTGCGCACTGGTCCAGCGCGTACTCGACGTAGGCGGCGGGGGACAGGCCCTCCGGTTCGAGCTCGGCGGTGTCGGCGGCGGCCAGCACGGGCGAGTCGGCGTCGCCGTGCGTGGCGTGGATCTCGACGGTCCGGTCGCCGGGATTCCTCCGCAGCTGATCCATGAAGAAGACGTTCTCCGCGTACGTGCGGTTGAGCCAGACGCGTACGCGGGGGACCATGCGGGCCGCCTTTCGGAGGGTCGCGGGCAGGGCGAAGCGGGCCGAGCCCGGCCAGAGGGGAAGGAGGGACACCAAGCCGCCCTGCATGAAAGGGAGTTGAGGCGGCGGTGTTGGGGTGATCATACGACTTCCGCAGACCGGGTCGTGCCACCCGGAGACAGGGCCCTGCCCGCCGCGGTTCCGCCTTCGCGACCGGCGCGGGCCGCGCTTGTCTCCGTGCCGCCGGATGTGCTCTTGTGGTGCCCATCATGTGGACGACAGGGGGCGAGAGGTGACGGGAAAGGCCGGTGGGACCGGGCGGCTGCTCGCCATCAGCGACCTGCACATCGGCTACAGCGAGAACCGCGCCCTGGTCGAGCGGTTGGCCCCGGAACGCGACGACGACTGGCTGCTCGTGGCCGGCGACGTCGCGGAGACCGTCGCCGACATCCGCTGGGCCCTGAAGACACTGGCGGGCCGGTTCCGCAAGGTCGTCTGGGTCCCCGGGAACCACGAGCTGTGGACCCATCCGCGTGACACCGTCACCCTGCGGGGCGTCGACCGCTACGAGCACCTGGTCGAGCTGTGCCGCGAACTGGGAGTGACGACGCCCGAGGACCCCTACCCGGTCTGGGACGGGCCGGGCGGCCCGGTGGCCGTGGCACCGCTGTTCCTGCTCTACGACTACTCCTTCCTGCCGGCCGGCTGCGCGACCAAGGACGAGGGACTGGCCTACGCGCACGGCACCGGCGTGGTCTGCTCGGACGAGTTCCTGCTGCACCCGGACCCGTATCCGAGCCGCGAGGCCTGGTGCGCGGCCCGGGTCGCCGAGACCGAACGCAGGCTCGCCGCACTCCCCGGCGACCTCCCGACCGTGCTCGTCAACCACTACCCGCTCCACCGGCACCCCACGGACGTCCTGTGGTACCCGGAGTTCGCCATGTGGTGCGGCACCCGGCGCACCGCCGACTGGCACCGCAGATTCCGCGCGGCCGCCGTGGTCTACGGCCATCTCCACATCCCGCGGACCACCCACCACGAGGGCGTCCGCTTCGAGGAGGTGTCGGTCGGATACCCCCGAGAGTGGCGCAAGCGCAAGGAGCCTCCGGGCAGGCTGCGCCCCATTCTTCCCCTGGAGGTCGGAACCCGGTGATCGAGGAGTTGCTTCCGGACTCGGTGGTGGCCGTGGAGGCGTACGCCGACGACGAGACCGACCTGGCCCGGCTCCACCCCGAGGAGCAGGCGGTGGTGGCGCGGGCGGTCGGCAAGCGCCGGCGCGAGTTCGCCGGCGTGCGCGCCTGCGCCCGCATGGCCATGGAGAAGCTCGGCGTGCAGCCGCGGCCCGTGCTGCCCGGTGAGCGGGGTGCTCCGCGCTGGCCGGAAGGGCTGGCGGGCAGCATGACCCACTGCGAGGGCTACCGCGCCGCCGCTCTGGTCCGCGCCACCGACCTGGCCTCCCTCGGCATCGACGCCGAACCGCACGCCCCGCTCCCCGAGGGCGTGCTGTCCACCATCGCCCTGCCCGCCGAGGAGCGACGCCTGACGCGGTTGGCCGCGCTCCACCCCGGCGTGCACTGGGACCGGCTGCTGTTCAGCGCGAAGGAGTCCGTCTACAAGGCGTGGTTCCCGCTCACCGGCAAGTGGCTGGACTTCGAGGAGGCGGACGTCGAGGTGAGCACCGCCGCGGGGCCGGTGCCGCACGGCGGCTTCAGTGCCCGGCTCCTCGTCCCGGGCCCCCTGGTCGACGGACGGCGCCTCGGTCACTTCGAGGGACGCTGGACCGTGGGCCGGGGCCTGGTGGTCACCGCGGTGACGGTTCCGCGCGCCTGACGGGTCACGGCCTCGGGCACCAGCTCTCCAGAAGCCGGAAGAACGCCTCCTCGTTGCCCGTCAGGCCCGCCCGGGCCAGCGCCTGTTCCGCCTCGGCGAGCACGGAGGGCGGGACCACCGGTGGGCGGGCGCCGCCCGGAGGTTCGTCGAAGGCGGCGCGTACCGTGTGGAGGAGCCTGAGATAGGCCTGGACGGCGGTGCGTTCGTGGTTGGTCAGTACGGCGGTGGGCATGGATCGCTCTCCCCGGTTTCGGTGTCACACGGTCGCGCGTCCGGTCGCCCGGACGGCGCACGGCGCCTCCGCACGGCGGTGGCGCGGCCTCCAGCTTGCCGCCCACCACTGACAATGCCCTCGCGCTACGCGCCGGTTCGCCCACTCAGCTCAGGCGAATCAAACCCCGGGCGCCCCGTACCTTTGCGCCTGGCCCGGTTCCCGCGCGGGCCGTCCCCCCCACCCGTCGCCCCAGGTGACTGAGGGACGCCTCGATCCGTCCGGCCGGACGTCGCGCCGCACCGGCGCGCGCAGGGACGAACCCGCCAGCCGCGTACGGCACTTGTCGTCCGGCGGCAGCCGGAGGCCTCCGCCGCCGCCCGAGGATCGCCAACTGGTGTTCATGGGCGGCGCGTTCCTCGACGAGGGCCAGGTCCTGGTCGGTCATGTCGAGCCACAGCCCGCGGCGGTTCCAGGAGGGAAGGCGGCCGTACGGAGGCGGACGGGCCGCCCGCGGCGCACGCCTCTCCCCGGCATCACTGCTCGGGCCGCTTGACACTCTCCAGAAGCATGTCCAGCCACTCGGCGACCTTGTCGCGGTGCTGGTCGGTGGGCAGCTGCGCGGCCCGCCAGGCGATCCCGCGCACGCCGTGGTCCTGGAGCAGCCGCTCCAACGGGTCGTCGGCGGCCGCGTCCGCCTCCCGCTCACGGTCGGCGAGCCGCTGGAGGAGTTCCTGCTCGGTGCGCTGAAGGGCCCCCGCGAGCGCCTCGGGGTCCTCGGCGGTGAGGAATCCGGCGTGCACCCGGAAGAAGCGCTGGATGGCGTCGCAGTGCTCCATGGTGGGGCGCCGGTCGCCGTTGATGAGGGCGCCCGCCTGCTGCCGGGACATGCCCGCGCCGTCGGCGATCTCCTGCTGGGTGTAGCGGCGTCCGTTGGGCTTGAGCCGGGTGCGGCGCAGCAGGTCGAGCCGTTGCAGGAAGCGTGCCTGCACGTCCGGCTCGCCCGCGGACCGGCCGCTCAGGAGGGTTCTGACCACGGGCTCCGGCACGCCGCTGGCCGCGGACAGGCGGCCGACGTCGAAGACCTCCGCCTGGGGCACGCCGAGCCGGTCGGCCAGCGACGTGACGCGTGCGACGACGGCCGGCAGCACGGCCGAGGCCGTGGCGCCCGGATCCTCGATGCCATCCGTCACCGACAGATCTCCTACGTCTCTCACAGGCTTCTCACAAAGGCGGGGTGCCGTGAACTTCCCGGAGAGTAACCGGTCGTTCGAACTCGCATCCAGGTCTCGCCACAACTGTGGCCAATTTCAGCCGTCAATCGGCATGGAATGCCACGATAGTTGACACGCCTCATGGAGGGGAAGCAGGATCAAGGCGCCGCGTGAAGGCCGCAGAGGCAAGAGGGGTGACCTCCCGATGGCACATCAGGCAGGAGGGCAGCGGCCTGCGCCGCGGTCCGTCCCCGTTCGTTCCGAGGCGCAGGCCTACCTCCGGGACTACACCACGTTCCTGGAGGCCGTCCCCTTCCCGTCCCTCGTCGTCGATCACGCCTGGGACGTGGTCCTGACCAACAGCGCTTTCACGTCACTCTTCCGTGGCGTCGGCCCGCATCCGACGGCCATGCCGGGCGACAACTTCCTCCGGTTCGTCCTGTTCCACCCGGACGCGGGCACGGTCCTCGGCGAGCACGAGTCCCGCTGGTGCCTGCCGATGCTGGCGCACTTCGCCGCCACGGTGGAGCGCAGTGGCCACGACCACGGACTTCAGTCCATCCTCCAGGACATCGCCGAGGACCCCATCATGGAGGCCGCCTACCGGCAGGGGCTGCCGCACTGGCTCCGCGCGGTCGGCGAGACGGCGGTCGTCTCCGACGGCTCGGTGCGTCCCCTGCTGCACCCCGACCCGCGCTGGGGCGCCACCGAGTGCCGCATCATCGAGGAGACCCCGGCGACCCTCCAGGAGCTCGGCTACACCCGCCTCACCCTGGTGCTCCGCGAGGCCCGCCGTCCCGCGCCCGTGCGGCGCAGGACGGGTCGTGGCCGCCGTCCGGCCGGCCACCTGAGCGTGGTCTCGGCCCCGGAGGGCTGACCCGGCACCGTCGGCGTTCAGGTCGCCGACGGCGCCGGGCCGTCCCGGCTTTTGCCTCAGCGCCGTGGCCCACGTGGCATCCCGCCCAGCGGCGTGTCCATCCTGATCTGCTTGGATGCGCGGGTGACTGACGGGTTGCGTGACCTGATCGGGCCGCCATGGATCCCGTTCCGGCCGCGCGCGGTTCCCGTTCCGGCCGTCGCGGTCCCGTCCCCGACACCCTGGGCCCGGCCCGGTCACGAGGTCCTGATCACCAGGACGAGGGGCACGCCCCGGCACGGCACCAGGTGGTTTCCGTCGTGGGTTCTGGGGCGGCCCCGTTCCAGAACCGCCGAGAAGTCCGGGCCCCTGGTCAGGGAGCCGGCCAGGTGGGCCGGGTCGGCGGAGGCTGCCACACGGCCCCGGGCGTTCACCAGGTGGGCGGGGCCGGGTAGTTCGCGCAGCAGGGGCAGTACGGCCGCCTCGAAGTGCCGTAGATACACATCCGCCGCGGCCACGCCCGCGAACCGGCCCGCCACCTGGACCGGCGCGGACAGGGTCAGGCTGTACTCGTCGGAGCACAAGTAGTCGACGTAGGGCCCGGCCACGGCCCGCCGCCCGGTGTCACGGGGCAGGACGAACCAGTCCCAGTGCGTGTAGTCCGAGTACGCCGACTGCCGCGGATCCAGGTCGAGCAGCAGCGGCCGTACGTCCCCCCGCGCGGTGCACTGCCACCACTCCAGCCAGGCCGGCACGTCGGCAAGCAGCCCCGGCGCGGCGACGAAACCGGCGCCCGACACGAGCTCCTCGCGGCCCAGCCGCAGATGCAGCCCCGGCCGCAGCGCGGCGAGGTCGGCGCTCACCGGCGCGCGGCCCCCGGCGACCACCCGGGCCAGCAGATCCGCCGTCTCGGCGCGGGTCTCGGCGACCGCGCCGAAGACCGCCTCCAGCGTGCGGCCCACCCGCGCGGCGACACGCTCCCCGGCGCACGCGTCGCGGGTCACGGTCGCCGCCCCGGCGCGTACGCGGCTCGTGCTCATGGCGTCCTCCAGGGGGCAGGTCCGGACGCCGCGTCGTCAGAGGCCCAGCCGCACGGCGATGAGTCGCGCCGCCGACTCCTGGACGCACCGCTCCGCCAGCGTGCGGGCCGGATCACGGGCCCCATCCTGCACGGCGGAGACGACGGCGCGATGACGATCTGCGACTTCTTCACGATATTCGTCGTCGCCGAGCACCAGACAGAGCAGCGCGCCGACCTCCGTCTGGAGCGCGATCTGCTCCCGGGTGAGCCGCGCGGACTGCGCGGCCGCCGCCAGTTCCACATGGAACCGGCCGTAGACCCGGCTGCGGGCCGCCGCGTCCTCGGCAGCCGCCAGCTCCTCGACGGTACGCAGAAGCGGGCCCAGATCGCCGGACTCGGTGCGCTCCGCCGCCAGTCCGGCCGCCGCGCCCGACAAGGCGGCCCAGTGGTCGCTGAGGTCGCGCAGCTCCTCCGTGCCCCAGCCGCGCAGCCGGGTCTTCAGCCTTTCCTCGCCCGGAAGTTCGGGCAGGGAGACGAAGCTGCCGCCGCCGCGCCCCCGCCGGGTGGTGACCAGACCCTGCTGCCGCAGCGCCATCAGCGCCTCCCGCAGGGTCACCGTGGACACGCCGAGCTGCCCGGCCAGTTCGCTCTCGCCGGGCAGCTGCTCCCCCTCGGCGAGCAGACCGAGTTCGATGGCGTCGCCGATCCTGCGCACCACCGTGTCCACCCGCGCCCGGCTGTCCACCGGCGCGAAGACGACTCTGCGGGTGCCGGCCTCACCCGCGTCCACCGTCCCGCGCGGGCTCCCGGCGCCGTTCTCGACGTGTCCCTGCTTCACGGCCACCACCTTGCCAGTTGACCCAACTTTTACCCAGAGGCGGTCTTGAGCTTTGAACTATGACTTCATAGGTTTCCGATCAACGATCACGAGCGTCAGAAAGGTTCCCCATGAAGGGAGTTGCCGTCCGGCTGCAGGGCCTGCGCAGGACGTTCGGGGAGACGGCCGCCGTGGCCGGGGTCGACCTGGAGATCCGGGACGGGGAGTTCTTCTCGATGCTCGGCCCCTCAGGCTCGGGCAAGACCACGGTCCTGCGTCTGATCGCCGGCTTCGAGGCCCCGGACGCGGGCCGCGTCGAACTCGCCGGGCAGGAGGTCACCGGCCTCGCCCCCTTCGAACGGGACGTCCACACCGTCTTCCAGGACTACGCCCTCTTCCCGCACATGACCGTCGAGCAGAACGTCGGCTACGCCCTGAAGATCCGCAAGGTGCCGAAGGCCGAACGGCTCGTCCGCGCCCGCAAGGCCCTCGCCGAGGTGCGCCTCGACGGCTACGGCGGACGCCGCCCGGCCGAACTCTCCGGCGGCCAGCGCCAGCGCGTCGCCCTCGCCCGCGCCCTGGTCGGCCGCCCCCGCGTCCTGCTGCTCGACGAACCGCTCGGCGCCCTCGACCTCAAGCTGCGCGAGCAGATGCAGGTCGAACTCAAGGCGCTCCAGCGGGAGGTCGGCATCACCTTCGTGTTCGTCACCCACGACCAGGAGGAGGCCCTGACGATGAGCGACCGCATCGCCGTCTTCCACCAGGGCCGTGTCGAACAGGTCGGCACCCCCGCCGAGATCTACGAACGCCCGGCGACCCCGTTCGTCGCGTCCTTCGTCGGCACCTCCAACCTCCTCGAGGGCGAGTCGGCCCAGCGGATCCTCGGCATCCCCGGAACGCACAGCGTCCGGCCGGAGAAGATCCGCGTCCTGAAGGAGTCCGCCGTCGCCGACGAACCCGAGCAGGCGACCGCCACGGGCACCGTCGCCGAGGTCGTCTACCTGGGCGACTCCACCCGCTTCCTGGTCGACCTCGACACCGGCGGCCGCCTCACCGCACTCCAGCAGAACCTGGAGACCTCCGCCGAGGACGTCGCCGCCTACCGCGGCACCCGCGTACGGCTGGCATGGCACCGCCGCCACGCCGTCCAGGTCCCCGACGCCCGCTGAGCACCACACCCCCTCACCCATGGAGTACGTCGTGCGCCTGACCCGAACCCTCCAGACGGCCGCCGCCCTCACGCTGCTGCTCGCCGCCACCGCGTGCGGTTCCTCCGACTCGGGGAGCGGTACCTCCGCGACCGGCCTCAACCCTCCCGACCTCAAGGCGCAGTCCGAACTCGGGAAGACCGAGGGCCGGGTCAACGTGATCGCCTGGGCCGGCTACGTCGAGGACGGCTCCAACGACCCCAAGGTCGACTGGGTCGGCGACTTCGAGAAGCAGACCGGCTGCCAGGTCCACTCCAAGGTCGCCGCCAGCTCCGACGAGATGGTCAAGCTGATGAAGACGGGGGAGTACGACACCGTGTCCGCCTCCGGCGACGCCTCCCTGCGTCTGATCGCCTCCGGTGACGCCGCCCCGGTCAACACCGCCCTCGTACCCAACTACAAGGACGTGTTCGACGACCTGAAGATGCAGGCCTGGAACTCCGTCAAGGGCAAGGCCTACGGCATCCCGCACGGCCGCGGCGCCAACCTGCTGATGTACAACACCGAGAAGGTGCGGCCCGCGCCCACCTCCTGGTCGGCCGTCTTCGACGACGCGTCGAAGTACAAGGGCCACGTCACGGCCTACGACTCGCCCATCTACATCGCCGACGCCGCCCTGTATCTCAAGGCCACCAGGCCCGAGTTGAAGATCAAGGACCCGTACGCCCTCGACCAGAAGCAGTTCGACGCCGCCGTCGCCCTGCTGAAGAAGCAGAACGCCGACGTCGGCGAGTACTGGGGCGACTACCTCAAGGAGGTCTCCGCCTTCAAGAGCGGGGACTCCCTGGTCGGCGCCACCTGGCAGGTCATCGTGAACCTCGCCGCCTCCGAGGGCGCCAAGGTGAAGGCGTTCGTGCCGAAGGAGGGCGCGACCGGCTGGTCAGACACCTGGATGATCTCCGCCAAGGCCAAGCACCCCAACTGCGCCTACAAGTGGCTGGACTGGATCGTCTCCCCGAAGACCAACGCCCAGGTGGCCGAGTACTTCGGCGAGGCCCCCGCCAACGCCAAGGCCTGCGAGCAGACCAGCGACAAGGACTTCTGCGCCACCTACCACGCGGCCGACACCGCCTACTGGAAGCAGGTCGCCTTCTGGAACACGCCGATCCCGCAGTGCCTGGACGGCCGCACGGACGTCACCTGCGTGCCGTACGCCAAGTGGGTACAGGCCTGGACCGAGATCAAGGGCTGAACCATGACCGTCACCGCCCAGGCCGCCGGACGGCAAGGCTCCAGGGCCACCGTCCGGCGGCTGGCCGGGATGCTGCACCGCCGCCCCCGGCTGCGTCTCTCCCTGCTGCTGACCGCCCCGCTGCTGTGGCTGGCCGTGCTGTACCTCGGCTCGCTGACCGTGCTCTTCCTCTCCGCCTTCTGGACGACGAACGCCTTCACCTCCGAGGTCGTCCAGGTCTGGTCGGTGGACAACTTCCGTGCCCTGCTCACGACTTCCGTCTTCCACCAGGTGGTCCTGCGCAGCGTCGGCGTGGCCCTGGCGGTCACCGCCCTGTGCGCGGTGATCGCCTTCCCGCTCGCCTTCTTCACCGCGCGCCTCGCCCGGCCCCGGTGGCGCCCCCTGCTGGTGGTCGCCATCCTCACGCCGCTGTGGGCGAGTTACCTGGTCAAGGTGTACGCCTGGCGGCTGATCCTGTCCCAGGGCGGGCTCGCGGACTGGATGCTGAAGCCGTTCGGGCTGAGCGGCCCCGGTTTCGGCCTGCCGGCCGCCCTCCTCACCCTGACCTACCTCTGGCTGCCGTACATGATCCTGCCGATCCACACCGCGCTGGGGCAGTTGCCGGGCAACCTGCTCGACGCCTCCGCCGACCTCGGGGCGCGCCCCTGGCGCACCTTCCGGTCGGTGGTGCTGCCGATGGTGCTGCCGGCGGTCGCCGCCGGGTCGGTCTTCACCTTCTCGCTCAGCCTCGGCGACTACATCACCGTGCAGATCGTCGGCGGCAAGACCCAGCTGATCGGCAACCTCGTCTACTCCAACATCGAACTCAACCTGCCCATGGCCGCCGCGCTCGGCACGGTGCCCGTCGTCGTCATCGTGCTCTATCTGCTGGCGATGCGGCGCACCGGCGCCCTCAGCAGCCTCTGACCGTCCTCGGCAGCCTTCCCAGGGGGGTGTACCACGTCATGCAGCTCTCCCGTGGCGCGCGCGTCGCGCTGCGTGCCGCCGCAGCCTTCGGCTTCGCGGTGATCTACGTCCCGCTCCTGCTGGTCCTCGTCAACTCCCTCAACCCGGACCGCAGCTCCAGCTGGCCTCCGCCCGGCCTGACCCTGCACTGGTGGTCGGTGGCCTGGGGCAACTCGGGGGCGCGGGAGGCCGTCTGGGTCTCGGTGAAGGCGGGTCTGGGCGCCACCGTGATCGCCCTGGTCCTCGGCACGCTCATCGCCTTCGCGGTGGCCCGGCACCGCTTCTTCGGCCGCGACACCCTCTCCTTCGTGGTCGTCCTGCCGATCGCGCTGCCCGGCATCGTCACCGGCATCGCCCTGAACTCCGCCTTCTCCACGGTGCTCCGGCCGCTCGGCGTCGGCCTCGGCCTGTTCACCGTGGTCGTCGGGCACGCCACCTTCTGCATCGTCGTCGTCTTCAACAACGTCGTGGCCCGGCTGCGCCGGACCTCCGGCTCCTACGAGGAGGCGGCGATGGACCTCGGTGCGAACACCTTCCGCGCCTTCGCCGACGTCACCTTCCCTCTGGTCCGCTCGGCCCTGTTCGCCGGGGGTCTGCTCGCCTTCGCCCTGTCCTTCGACGAGGTCGTGGTCACCACCTTCACCGCAGGACCCGGCGTCGAGACCCTGCCCATCTGGATCTTCAACAACATGACCAGACCCCAACAGGCCCCCGTGGTGAACGTCGTGGCGGCCGTACTGGTCCTGCTCTCCGTCGTCCCGATCTACATAGCCCAGCGCCTGTCGTCGGACACGGCGACGGAGAGCAGGATCTAGTGCCCCGACAGGCAACGTTCGCCCCGTCTCGACGCCCGGCACGCACTCTCGCCGCACCGCCCGAAAGCCCAAGTACATCCAGTACGAGGACTTCCGGCCGGCACGCCGAGAGCACGCACCGGACGCCGCTCCTTGACGGGCAAACGTTGCCTGCCGCGGCACTAGTGCTGCGACCGGCAAGGTTCACCGGTTCGCGGCGCCCGGCACGGCACCTCGCCGCGTTGTCGCATCACCCGAGTACATCCAGTACGCGGGCGATGCTCCGCCTTGCGATGCTTCCTCACGGCCTGAACGGCGTGAGAGGTACCCCCAGCACCGGACGCCGCGAGCTTCCCGGCACACCTTTCCGGTCGCAGCACTAGCAGGGCAGGGCCGGCCGTCCTTTACGCAAGCAGCTTGCGTTTCTTGCGCTACGCTTGCGTGTATGACGCGACGACTTGCGGAAGTGGCGAAGAAGGTCGGGGTCAGTGAGGCCACGGTCAGCCGGGTGCTCAACGGGAAGCCCGGAGTGTCCGACGCCACCCGGCAGGCGGTGCTCTCCGCCCTGGACGTGCTCGGGTACGAGCGGCCCACGCAGTTGCGCGGCGAGCGGGCCCGGCTGGTGGGCCTGGTCCTGCCCGAGCTGCAGAACCCGATCTTCCCGGCCTTCGCCGAGGCCATCGGCGGCGCGCTGGCGCAGCTCGGGCTCACCCCGGTGCTGTGCACCCAGACCAAGGGCGGGGTCTCCGAGGCGGACTACGTGGAGCTGCTGCTGCAACAGCAGGTCTCCGGCGTCGTGTTCGCCGGCGGGCTGTACGCCCAGGCGGACGCGCCGCACGACCACTACCGGCGGCTCGCGGACCGCAACATCCCCGTGGTGCTGGTCAACGCGGCCATCGAGGACCTCGGGTTCCCCGCGGTGTCCTGCGACGACGCGGTCGCCGTGGAGCAGGCCTGGCGCCATCTCGCCTCCCTCGGGCACGAGCGGATCGGGCTGGTGCTCGGGCCGGGCGACCACATGCCGTCGGCGCGGAAGCTGGCGGCGGCCCGCGCCCTCGCGGGCGAGCTGCCCGAGGAGTGCGTGGCCCGGGCGATCTTCTCCATCGAGGGCGGCCACGCGGCCGGGGCCAAGCTGATCGACCGCGGGGTCACCGGCATCATCTGCGCCAGCGACCCGCTCGCACTGGGCGTCGTAAGGGCCGCCCGGCGCAAGGGACTCGACGTGCCCGCCCGGATCTCCGTCGTGGGCTACGACGACTCCGCGCTGATGAACTGCACGGAACCGCCGCTCACCACCGTGCGCCAGCCCATCGAGTCGATGGGCAAGGCGGCGGTCGAGCTGCTCAACGCGCAGATCGGCGGCACCTCCGTACCGGCCGACGAGCTGCTGTTCGAGCCGGAACTGGTGGTCCGCGGCTCCACCGCGCAAGCGCCGCGTGTCTGAGATCCAATAGATCCTCTCTCCTGTCAAATAATTACAGATTCTGCGCGACATCTTGCGAAGCGGTGTCGCCGGTGCTTGAGTGTGCGGCGCCCACAGCTCCTGTCCAGAGGGGTCCACCGATGTCAAGCACCGGCTTCCGCCGCACCTTTGTGGCGATCGGCGTCTGTTCCTCCCTTGCTCTCGTCGCCACGGCCTGCGGGTCGTCGGACGACGAGTCGTCCGGCGGCAAGACCCGCATCACCGTCAACTGCGAGCCGCCCAAGAGCGCCAAGGTCGACCGGAAGTTCTTCGAGGAGGACATCGCCTCCTTCGAGAAGCGGAACCCGCACATCGACGTCGTCGCGCACGACGCCTTCCCCTGCCAGGACCCGAAGACGTTCGACGCCAAGCTGGCCGGCGGCCAGATGGAGGACGTCTTCTACACCTACTTCACCGACGCCAAGCACGTCGTGGACATCAACCAGGCCGCCGACCTCACCCCGTACGTCAAGGAGCTGAAGAGCTACGACACCATCCAGCAGCAGCTGCGCGACATCTACACCATCGACGGGAAGATCTACGGCATCCCGCGCACCGGCTACTCGATGGGCCTGATCTACAACCGCAAGCTCTTCGAGAAGGCGGGCCTCGACCCCGACAAGCCGCCGGCCACCTGGGAGGAGGTCCGCGCCGCCGCCAAGAAGATCGCCGGGCTCGGCGGCGGCACCGTCGGCTACGCCGACTACAGCGCCCAGAACCAGGGCGGCTGGCACTTCACCGCCGAGCTGTACTCGCAGGGCGGCGACGTCGTCGACGCAGACGGCAAGAAGGCCACCGTCGACACCGCCGAGGGCCACGCCGTGCTCCAGAACCTGCACGACATGCGCTGGACCGACGACTCGATGGGCAGCAAGCAGCTCCTCATCATCAACGACGTGCAGCAGATGATGGGTTCGGGCAAGCTCGGCATGTACCTCTCCGCCCCCGACAACATCCCGATCCTGGTCAAGGAGAAGGGCGGCAACTACAAGGACCTGGCCCTCGCCCCGATGCCCGGCGGCAAGGGCACGCTCATCGGCGGCGACGGCTACATGTTCAACAAGAAGGACACGCCCGAGCAGATCCGCGCCGGCCTCAAGTGGCTCGACCACATGTTCCTCACCCCGGGCTCCGGCTTCCTCGGTGACTACGCCCGCGCCAAGAAGAACGACGGCCCGGTCGGCCTGCCCGAGCCGCGCCTGTTCACCGGCGCCGCCGACGCCAAGGACCAGGAGGTCAAGAAGGCCAACGCGAACGTCCCGGTGGAGAACTACCAGGCCTTCCTCGACGGCAACAAGAACCTCCAGCTGAAGATCGAGCCGCCGAACGCCCAGCAGATCTACTCCGTCCTCGACGGCGTCGTCTCCGCCGTCCTCACCAAGAGGGACGCCGACATCGACCAGCTCCTCAAGGACGCCTCCGGCAAGATCGACAGCATCCTGGCCCGGAGCTGACGGCGATGACGAAGACGGCAGCGCGGCGATCCGCCCCCGCGGTCGCCGTACGCCCCCTCCCGGCGCCGCCCCCGGCAGGGGACCGGAGGCGGCGGCGACTGCGCGACCAGCTCCACGCCTACGGATTCCTCCTCGGCGGCCTCGTCTGCTTCGCCCTGTTCTCCTGGTACCCGGCGATCCGCGCGGTCGTGATCGCCTTCCAGAAGTACACGCCGGGTTCCGAGCCCGAGTGGGTCGGCACCGCGAACTTCACCCGTGTCCTGCACGACCCGGAGTTCACGGCGGCCTGGCGCAACACGCTCACCTTCACGCTGCTGGCCCTGCTCATCGGCTTCGCCGTCCCGTTCGCCCTCGCCCTGGTCCTCAACGAACTCCGCCACGCCAAGGCCTTCTTCCGGGTCGTGGTCTATCTGCCGGTGATGATCCCGCCGGTGGTGAGCGCCCTGCTGTGGAAGTGGTTCTACGACCCAGGCGCCGGCCTCGCCAACGAGGCGCTGCGCTTCCTGCACCTGCCCACCTCGAACTGGACCAACGGCACCGACACAGCCCTGGTCTCCCTGGTGATCGTGGCGACCTGGGCCAACATGGGCGGCACCGTCCTGATCTACCTTGCCGCGCTCCAGTCCATCCCCGGCGAGCTGTACGAGGCCGCCGAACTGGACGGCGCGAACCTCCTCCAGCGCATCCGGCACGTGACGATCCCACAGACCAGGTTCGTCATTTTGATGCTGATGCTCCTTCAGATCATCGCCACCATGCAGGTGTTCACGGAGCCGTTCGTCATCACGGGCGGCGGCCCGGAGAACGCCACGGTCACCGTCCTCTACCTCATCTACAAGTACGCCTTCCTCTACAACGACTTCGGCGGGGCCTGCGCGCTCAGCGTGATGCTCCTGGTCCTGCTCGGCGCGTTCTCCGCCGTCTATCTGCGGCTCACCCGCTCCGAGGGGGACGCATGAGCACCCGGACCCTGATCTCCCCGGCCGTCCTGGCCCGCCCGCGCGGCAAGGCCGTCTACTGGACCGTGTTCACCGGTGTCGTCCTGCTCTTCGCGCTCGCCTTCCTCTTCCCGGTCTACTGGATGGCGACCGGCGCGATGAAGTCGCCGGACGAGGTCGCGCAGACCCCGCCCACCCTGCTGCCGAAGCGCTGGCACCTCGACGGCTTCACCGACGCCTGGGACCTGATGCAGCTGCCGCAACACCTGTGGAACACGGTGGTACAGGCCGCCGGCGCCTGGGTGTTCCAGCTGGTGTTCTGCACCGCCGCCGCCTACGCCCTGTCCAAGCTGAGACCCGCCTTCGGCAAGGTGGTCCTCGGCGGCATCCTGGCCACCCTCATGGTCCCGGCCCAGGCCCTCGTCGTACCGAAGTACCTGACGGTCGCCGATCTGCCCCTGATCCACACGAGCCTGCTCAACGACCCCCTCGCGATCTGGCTGCCCGCCGTCGCCAACGCCTTCAACCTCTACCTCCTCAAACGGTTCTTCGACCAGCTCCCGCGGGACGTGCTGGAGGCCGCCGAGATCGACGGCGCCGGACGGCTGCGCATCCTGTGGTCCGTGGTGCTGCCCATGTCCCGGCCGGTCCTCGGCGTGGTCTCGATCTTTGCCCTGGTCGCCGTGTGGCAGGACTTCCTGTGGCCGCTGATGGTCTTCTCCGACACCGGCAAGCAGCCGATCAGCGTGGCCCTCGTCCAGCTGTCGCAGAACATCCAACTGACCGTGCTGGTCGCCGCGATGGTGATCGCCAGCATTCCGATGGTCGCCCTGTTCCTCGTCTTCCAGCGGCACATCATCGCCGGGATCAGCGCCGGCGGCACCAAGGGCTGACACGGCCCCCTCGACAGAAAGGCACGCACTGTGGGACAGCCCACCCATGCCCGGAAGCAGACCGACTGGTGGCGCTCCGCCGTCATCTACCAGATCTACGTGCGCAGTTTCGCGGACGGCGACGGGAACGGCACCGGCGACCTTGCCGGAGTCCGCGCGAAGCTCCCGTACCTCGCCGAACTCGGCGTCGACGCCCTGTGGTTCAACCCGTGGTACCTGTCGCCGATGAAGGACGGCGGCTACGACGTCGCCGACTACCGGGCGATCGACCCGGCCTTCGGAACCCTCGCCGAGGCGGAGAAGCTGATCTTGGAGGCGCGGGAGCTGGGCATCCGCACCATCGTCGACGTCGTACCGAACCACGTCTCCGACCAGCACCCGTGGTTCCGCGCCGCGCTCGCCGCGCCGCCGGGCAGCCCGGAACGCGAGCTGTTCCACTTCCGCCCCGGACGCGGCCGGCACGGTGAACTGCCGCCCAACGACTGGCCGTCCCAGTTCGTCGGCTCCACCGAACCGGTGTGGACCCGGCTGCCCGACGGCGACTGGTACCTGCACCTGTTCACGCCCGAGCAGCCCGACCTCAACTGGGCCCACCCGGCGGTCCGCCAGGAGCACGAGGACATCCTGCGCTTCTGGTTCGAGCGGGGCGTCGCCGGCGTCCGCATCGACTCGGCCGCCCTGCTCGCCAAGGACCCAGCGCTGCCGGACTTCGTCGAGGGCCGCGATCCCCACCCGTTCGTCGACCGCGACGAACTCCACGACGTCTACCGCTCCTGGCGGGCCGTGGCCAACGCCTACGAGGGCGTCTTCGTCGGCGAGGTGTGGCTGCCCGACCCGGAGCGTTTCGCCCGCTACCTGCGCCCCGACGAACTCCACACCGCCTTCAACTTCTCGTTCCTGTCCTGTCCCTGGGACGCCGGTCGGCTGCGGGACTCGATCGACACGACGCTCGCCGAGCACGCCCCGGTGGGAGCGCCCGCCACCTGGGTGCTGTGCAACCACGACGTCACCCGCACGGTCACCCGCTACGGCCGCGCCGACACCGGCTTCGACTTCGCCGCCAAGGCCTTCGGCACCCCCACCGACCTGTCCCTCGGCACCCGGCGGGCCCGCGCGGCCGCGCTGCTGTCCCTCGCCCTGCCCGGCGCGGTCTACGTGTACCAGGGCGAGGAACTCGGCCTGCCCGAGGCCGACATCCCCCTCGACCGCGTCGAGGACCCGATGCACTTCCGCTCCGGCGGCACCGACCCCGGCCGCGACGGCTGCCGGGTCCCGCTGCCGTGGGCGGCCGACGCGCCCCACGCCGGCTTCGGCTCCCACGAGGAACCGTGGCTGCCGCAGCCCGCCGACTGGCCCGCGTACGCCGTCGACCGGCAGCAGAGCGACCCCTCCTCCATGCTCACCCTCTACCGCGAGGCGATCCGCCTCCGCCCGGCCTTCGGCGACGCCCCCCTGACCTGGCTGCCCGCCCCCGAAGGCGTCCTCGCCTTCACCCGCGCCGACGGCACGACCTGTGTCGTCAACCTCGCGGCCACCCCCGCCGAACTCCCCGGACACACAGAACTCCTGCTGAGCAGCGGCCCGTTGGACGAGACCGGCCGCCTCCCGCAGGACACGGCGGTCTGGCTGCGCGCCTGAGTCCACGCAGCCCGGCCGCCGCGACGCACCGCGCTATCCCCGTATCCCCCACCACGAAGGGATCAGCACATGCACGCGAACACCAGGGCCAGATCAGCCCGGCGCCTGCCGGCCATCGGGGCGAGCGTCGCCCTCGCCGCCGGCATGCTCGTCACCCTCGGCGCACCCGCCGCCCACGCCGCGGCGGGCGCCACCCTGCCCTTCACCTCGGTCGAGGCCGAGTCCGCGACCACGAGCGGGACCAGGATCGGGCCCGACTACACCCAGGGCACCCTCGCCTCCGAGGCCTCCGGACGCCAGGCCGTCCGGCTGGCCACCGGGCAGCGTGTGGAGTTCACCGTGCCGCGCGCCGCCAACGCCGTGAACGTCTCCTACAGCGTCCCCGACGGCCAGTCCGGCACGCTCAACGTGTACGTCAACGGCACGAAACTGAGCAAGACGCTCGCGGTCACCTCGAAGTACTCCTACGTCGACACCGGCTGGATCGCCGGCGCCAAGACGCACCACTTCTTCGACAACACGCGGCTGCTGCTGGGACAGAACGTCCAGCCCGGCGACAAGGTCGCCGTGGAGGCCGCGAACGTCCAGGTCACCGTGGACGTCGCCGACTTCGAGCAAGTGGCCGCGGCCGCCTCCCAGCCGGCCGGATCGGTCTCCGTCACCTCCAAGGGCGCCGACCCCAGCGGCCAGGGCGACTCCACCCAGGCCTTCCGGGACGCCATCTCCGCCGCGCAGGGCGGCGTGGTGTGGATCCCGCCGGGCGACTACCGGCTCACCTCCTCCCTCGGCGGCGTCCAGAACGTCACCCTCCAGGGCGCGGGAAGCTGGTACTCGGTCGTGCACACCTCCCGCTTCATCGACCAGTCCAGCTCCTCGGGCAACGTGCGCATCAAGGACTTCGCGGTCATCGGCGAGGTCACCGAACGCGTCGACTCCAGCCCCGACAACTTCGTCAACGGCTCGCTCGGACCGAACTCCTCCGTCTCCGGCATGTGGCTCCAGCACCTGAAGGTCGGCCTGTGGCTGACCGGCAACAACGACAACCTCGTCGTCGAGAACAGCCGCATCCTCGACACCACCGCCGACGGCCTCAACCTCAACGGCACCGCCAAGGGCGTGAAGGTCCGCAACAATTTCCTGCGCAACCAGGGCGACGACTCGCTCGCCATGTGGTCGCTGTACGGGCCGGACACCAACAGCAGCTTCGAGAACAACACCATCTCGCAGCCGAACCTCGCCAACGGCATCGCGATCTACGGCGGCACGGACATCACGGTGAAGGACAACCTGATCTCCGACACCAACGCCCTCGGCAGCGGCATCGCGATCTCCAACCAGAAGTTCCTCGACCCCTTCTCGCCGCTGGCCGGCACCATCACCGTCGACGGCAACACGCTCGTGCGCGCCGGCGCGATGAACCCCAACTGGAACCACCCGATGGGCGCGCTGCGCGTCGACTCCTACGACAGCGCCATCAACGCCACCGTGCGCATCACCAACACCACGATCACCGACAGCCCGTACAGCGCCTTCGAGTTCGTGTCGGGCGGAGGTTACGGGTATCCGGTCAAGGGCGTCACCGTCGACGGCGCGACCGTGAAGAACACCGGCACGGTCGTCGTCCAGGCCGAGGCACAGGGCGCGGCGACCTTCCGGGGCGTGACCGCCACCGGCGTGGGCGCGGCGGGCATCTACAACTGCCCCTACCCGGCCAACTCGGGCAGCTTCGCGCTGACCGACGGCGGCGGCAACTCCGGCTGGACCTCCACCTGGTCGGACTGCTCGACGTGGCCGCAGCCCGGCCAGGGCAACCCCGACCCCGACCCGGGCCGCAACCTCGCCAAGGGCCGGCCGGCCACCGCCACCGGCTCCCAGGACGTCTACACCCCGGGCAACGCGGTGGACGGGAACGCCAACACCTACTGGGAGTCCACCAACAACGCCTTCCCGCAGTCCTTGACGGTCGACCTGGGCTCGAACCAGGCGGTCCGCCGGCTGGTGCTGAAGCTGCCGCCGTCGTCGGCCTGGGGCGCCCGCACCCAGACGATCACCGTGCAGGGCAGCACCGACGGCTCGTCCTACTCCACCGTGGTCGGCTCCCAGGGCTACCGCTTCGACCCGGCGAGCGGCAACACGGCCACCGTGTCCCTGCCGAGCACCACCAACCTCCGCTGGCTCCGCCTGACGGTCAGCGCCAACACCGGCTGGCCCGCTGGCCAGTTCAGCGAAGTGGAGGCCTACCTGACCCCGTGACCGCAGGTGTCCCGCGCTTCGCCGCACGGAGCAGGGCCAGGCTCCGCCGCGCGCCGAAGCGCGGGACCACCCGTCCCGTCTCAACCCGGGGCGACGAACCCCGACTCGTACGCCGCGATGACCGCCTGCGTGCGGTCGCGGGCGCCGAGTTTCGCCAGCACGGAACTCACATGGGACTTGACGGTCTCGGTGCCCACCACCAGACGCGCGGCGATCTCCGTGTTCGACAGGCCGCGGGCCATGAGGCGCAGCACCTGCCCCTCCCGTTCGGTCAGCGCGGCGCGCTCCATGGCCGTCCGGGCCGCGGCGTTGCCGTGGTCCTCGCCGTACCGGGCGGCCAACTCCCGCAGTGCCGCCGGGAACAGCAGCGAGTCGCCCGCGGCCACCAGCCGTACCGCGTGCACGATCTCCGCCGGCCGCGCCCGCTTGAGCAGGAAGCCGTCGGCGCCCGCGCGCAGCGCCCCGTACACGTACTCGTCGTTCTCGAAGGTCGTCACCACCACGATCTTCGGCGGGTCCGGCACGGTGCGCAGCACGGCGCGGGTGGCCTCGATGCCGTCCATCAGCGGCATCCGAACGTCCATGGCCACGACGTCGGGGCGCAGTTGCCGCACCAGGGGGATCACGGCGGCCCCGTCGGCCGCCTCGCCCACCACCTCGATGTCCGGCTGCGCCTCCAGCACGGCGCGCAGGCCCGCCCGTACGAGCGGTTCGTCGTCGACGAGGAGAACGGTGATCGGCATCCGGTCAGCGTAGATCACCGCAGCGGCAGGTCGACGCGCACCAGCCACCATCCGTCGTCCTGCCCCGCCTTGGCCTCGCCGCCGAGCAGCGCCGCCCGCTCACGGATCCCGCGCAGCCCGCGGCCGCCACCCGCGCCGGCCGCCGAGGTCGCCCCGGTCAGCGGATTGCGCACCTCCAGCCGCAGCCGTGCCTGTTCCACGGCGATGCGTACGCGGACGTGGACGGGCCCCGCGTGCCGCAGCACGTTGGTGAGCGCCTCCTGGAGCATCCGGTAGCCCTCGCGGGAGACGGGCCCGGGCACGTCCTCCAGCGGCCCGGTCACCTCGGCGTCGACCCGCGCGCCCGAGGACCGCGCGGATTCCAGCAACCGGTCCGCCTCACCGAGAGCGGGACGGGGGCCGGCCGGCCGTCCCGTGTCCCGCAGCATGAGCAGGACCTGTTCCAGGTCCTCCAGCGCGGCCCGGCCGGTCTCCTCGATGGCCTCCAGCGCCCGGTCGGTGAACTCCGGGTCGGCGGCCGCCCGTGCGGCACCCGCCTGGACCACGGCCAGCGTCAGCGCGTGGCCGAGGGAGTCGTGCAACTCCTGCGCGATCCGGTTGCGTTCCAGCAGCCGCTCGGTGCGCTCCTCCAGCTCCGACAGACGCTCCCTGACCGACGGCCCGAGCAGGCGGCGGGCGGCCTGGGCCATGAGAGCACCCGCTCCGGCGGCCCCCGCGAGCAGTACCAGCACGGGTACCGGTACGAGGAGGGCGCACCACCAGCCGTGCCCGGGAACCTGCAGGAGCGGGTCGGCGACGCTGGGATCCCCGAAGGCTCCGCCGACGAGCGACAGCGAGAGCGCCATCAACTGGCCCGACACCAGGGCGACCGCGAGCCCCGCCTCCATGCGCAGCACCATCCAGGCACCCGTTCTGGCCCGGTCGGTCCACGAGGTGGACGGCGCTGCGGAAACCTCCGGATCCTCGTCGCTCCGCACCCGCGCGTGCGGTCCGGGGAACAGCATCAGCCGCGCCTGGAGACCCTCCGCGCGGCGCATCGAGGGCACCATGGCCGAGGCCAGGACCAGCGGGACGGGAAGGACCGCGATCAGTGCCCAGTCGCCGGGCGTCGGGGCGACCAGGCCCGGGTAGACCATGGCGCAGACGAACGGCACGATCGCCCCTACCAGCAGGTGGAGCCAACGGGTGTAGGTGACCGCACGCGTCAGCGGCGACAGCAGGCCTGGCATGCCGTCATCCTGACAGAGCGGGCGGGACCGTCGGCTCCCCCGCACGGGGGAGGCAGTCTCCTCCCGCGGGGGAGGCCAGGCACCCGCCCGCGCGGCCACGCTGAGGTCATGAACAGCATCCACGTGCGAGGCCTCACCAAGGAGTACGGCGGCACCCGGGCCCTCGACCGTCTGACGTGCACCATCGAACCGGGCCGGGTCACCGGGTTCCTCGGCCCCAACGGCGCCGGGAAGTCCACCACCATGCGGCTCGTCCTCGGCCTCGACCGCCCCACCGCCGGCTCCGCCACCGTGGGTGGCCGCCCCTACACGGCCCTGGGCGAGCCCCTGCGCACCGTCGGCGCGCTGCTGGACGCGCAGGCGGCCCACGGTTCCCGTACCGCCCGCGACCAGCTGCGCTTCCTCGCCGTCAGCAACCGCATCCCGGCCCGTCGCGTGGACGAGGTGCTCCAGGAGACCGGTCTCGCCTCCGTGGCCGGCCGCCGCATCCGCGCCTTCTCCCTCGGCATGCGCCAGCGCCTCGGCGTCGCCGCCGCGCTCCTCGGGGACCCGCCCGTCCTCATGCTGGACGAACCCGCCAACGGCCTCGACCCGGAAGGGATCGTCTGGATCCGCGAGTTGCTGCGCCGGCTGGCTGGGGAAGGCCGCACGGTCCTGGTCTCCAGTCACCTGATGAACGAGACCGCGGCCTTCGCCGACCATCTCGTCGTGCTCGGCCGGGGCCGGCTCCTCGCCGACACCCCCATGGAGGACTTCATCGAACAGCACAGCCACCCGCGCGTCCGGGTGCGTGCCGGCGCGCCCGCCCGGCTGCGGGCCGTGCTGCTGGCCGAGGGATACACGGTGGCGGACGGCGACGGCGGCCCGCTGGTGGTCGACGGCGCCAGAGCCGAGCAGGTCGGAGCCGTCGCCGCCCGCGAAGGCATCCCAGTTCTCGAACTCAGCGACGAACGGGCCTCCCTGGAGCAGGCCTATCTCGCCCTCACGACCGGCGAGGCCGAGTTCGCCGCCGCGGCCGCCGTGTCCCCGACCACCCCGCAGGAGGTGTGACCATGTCCGTCACCGCCGTTCTCCACTCCGAGTGGATCAAGATCAGGTCGGTCCGGGCGAGCTTCGGCTCGCTCGTCGCGGTCTTCGCCGCCACCCTGGCCATCACCCTGCTCGTCTACTCCACCGTGGGCCAAGCGGAGGCGATGGGCGGCGAGGACCTGCTCTTCGGAGCCTTCTACGCGATCAACTTCGCGCAGATCGCCGCCATCGCGTTCGGGGCCACCGCCGTTTCGTCCGAGTACGCGGGCGGCGGCCTGCGGATCTCCCTGTCGGCCGTGCCGCGCCGGGGCCTGTTCTGCGCGGCCAAGACGGCGGTCGTGGGTTCCGCCGCCCTCGCCGTGGGGCTCGCGACCGGATTCACCACCTTCTTCGTGGGCCAGGCGTTCCTGGGGGAGTACGCCATCGGCCTCGGCGCACCGGGGGCGCTGCGGGCCTGCGTCGGCGCCGGGATCTACCTCGCCCTGATGGCCCTGTTCGCGGCGGGACTCACCTTGCTGCTGCGCAGCGCCGTCGCTGTGCTCAGCCTGCTCATCCCGTTCATCCTGATCGTGTCCTTCGTGATCGGGGACATCGCCGAGGGCGCCTCCCGCTATCTGCCGGACCGGGCCGGACAACAGGTCCTGCACCAAGAGGCGGCGGGCGGCCTCGGCCCCTGGACGGGGCTCGCGGTGACGGCGCTGTGGGCGGCGGCCGCGCTGCTGGCCGGCTGGTGGGCGGTGCGCCGGCGCGACGCGTGACACCAGGGCCCGGGGCCCCGACCGCAGCCTTTCCCAACCTGGGTCCGCGCCGGCCGGACGCAGGCAGAGGGCGGCTCGGACGAGGCTCGTGACGCGGGCGGTGGAGCACCCGAGCTTGCGGAGGAGCCGCCGTCCGCGCGGGTTCGCGAAGTCGGGCACGGCGTTGGGGCCGGTCAGTCGCCGCTGGGATTTCCAGCGCCGCCACTTCGCCGCGACCGCCTTCCTGCCCGCCGTGACACCGCCCGACCGCACACCGCGGGGCGGCAGCACGGTTCCGGTCGGTTCGGCGGGTGGTGGAGCAGGGCGGCCCGTAGGTCGTGCTCGGTGATGCGGTCGGCGGGGCGGTGGAGTGTCCAGCGGTGGGCCTCGCCGTCCATGGGCAGCACGCTGACGACGGTCTCCAGCGGTGGGTGGCCGGGTTCGGTGTACGTGAACTGGCGGATGATGACGGCGGTGTCGTCGTCCAGGCCGAGCACGGCGCGCACGGTGTCCCTCAGCTCACGCAGGTGCGGACTCGGCCGGGCGGTTGCGGGGCGCGGTTGCGGTGGCATGGGTGGATACTCCTTGGTTCCGGGAACGCCCAGGGGTTCGGCATTCCGGGCGGCTTCGCGGTGGTCACCTGGGCGGTGTGCGGGTAGTGCCCCAGTCCCAGGCGGGTGCCCTGAGCGGAGGCCGGGCAGCGCGGTGTTGCCTGGTCACGACTGCCTGCTGGACGGCGAGGAGCAGCAGCGTGGCGGTTTCGGCCAGGATGCTGAGCAGGGCCTGTGGAGCGGGCTGCAGGCCGTGTTCGGTGAATCCGAAGACGCCCACGGTGCGGGAGGCGGCGAAGCCGCCGAGGGCGCCCAGCGCCACACCCGCGGCGGCGAGCCTGAGCAGCGGTGGCATCCCGATCAGCAGCAGCGCGGCGACCGCGAAGGAGACGCTCGCCTGGAGCAGGAACAGGGGGCCCACGACGTGGATGAAGCGGTACTCGTCGATGTAGAGGCGGGCGTGGATGTAGCCGCTCCCGGCGAGCGTGGCGGCGATCGCGACACGCAGGGCAGGGGCGAGGAGCCTTCCGATGGTCATGCCAGCCTCTCGTCCTTGATCGCCAGGTTCCGGTCGCCCTGCCGGTAGCCCACGGTGCGGATGCCGAGTGCGTCCTTGAGCTGCCGGGCGGGCACGACCTGCGGAGTCGGGGCGGGGGCCCGGCCGGGCTTGGGCAGCGGATAGGCCGTGGTGGTGGCGGAGTGGAAGGTGATGTTGCCCTCCGTCTTGGTGAACAGCTGGTGGACATGCCCGTTGAGACAGGTCACGGAGGAGAAGCGGCGCAGGAGCGCGATGACGCGCAAGGCGTCGTCCGTGCTCCAGCCCCACTGCGGGTACATGGCGAACAGGGGGATGTGGCTGAAGACCACGATGGGTGTGTCCGGCGGCAGTCCCGCGAGGTCCCTGCGGACGAACTCGATCTGCTCGTTGCCGAGATGACCGAGCTTCTCCAGACTCAGGGTGTTGACCAGGGCGATGAAGTGCACGCCGTGGGTGTCGAAGCTGTACCAGCCGTCGCCGAGCGTGCCCTTGCCGAAGGTCTGCCGGTAGGCGCGTCCCGCGTCGCCTATGGAGTCGTGCTCGCCGGGAACGGTGAAGACGCGGTCGGTCTGCATCCTCGTCATCATCTGCCTGACCTGGTCGAACTGCGAGGACGTGGACAGGTGGGTCAGATCCCCGCTGTGCATGACGAAGTCGGGCCGGAAACCGAGCGAGTTGACCTGGTGGATCGCCTCGGAGAAGGAGCCGGCCACGTCCATGTTCGCCGGACCCTGGAAGCCGATGTGGCTGTCGGAGACCTGCACGAACCGCAGTGCGCCGCTGGTCGTCCTGCTGGCTCCCGCAGCCGCGGTTCCGGCGGTGGTTCCGGCGGTGCCGCGGGTGTCGGCGATGTGGCTGATCACTTCGCCACTGGCCACGGTCAGCACCACGGCCCCGCCGAACCACCCGGCGTGCCGGAGGAGTTGGCGCCGGGACATGCCGTTTTCGGGTACGGGCGGTTCGCTGCCGCCGAGCGGTGATTCTGGGTGAGGGTCGCGGTACTCGGTCATCGGGTCACCTCCACGGTGGCGGTCATGAACGGATGGATGGTGCAGAGGTAGTGGTAAGTGCCGGGCTGTGTGAACCGGTGGCTGTACGTGGCGTGAGTGGCCAGGGCGGCCGAATGCAGCGGGCCGCCCGATCCGGCGCTGGTGACGGTGTGGGCGTCGGTGTCCTGGTTGGTCCAGGTCACCGTGGTGCCCGCTTTGACCTTCAGCGTGGCCGGGGCGAACGCGAAGTTCTTGATCGTCACGGCGTTCCCGGCCACCGGCGAGGTCGGTGTACTGGTGCTCGGAGGGCTCATGGGCATGCTCATGCTGGGCGTGGGCGAGGCGCCGGGAGCGGAGCCCGCCGCGTGTCCCGGCCCGGAGGCGCCGGGCATGCCGGCCGCCTGGTGCTGACCCTGTCCCGGTGTGATGGCACCGGCATGGGTGGACGAGGAGTGCGACGACTGGCCGCATGCGCTCAGGAGCCCCAGCGCGCCGACGGTGGCCACGGTGGCGACGGCAAGCCCAGCCGCAGCGCGTGATCGCCGGCCTGGTGTACGAAGGTGCGGGTACATGCTGTTCGTTCCTCACGATCAGGTTGAGATGGGGACTGCGTGTGCCGAGTGCGCGCAAGCGGAGCGAAGTCGCGGGTGGCAAGGGGCAGTTCCCCGTCCCCGGGCCGAGAACGGCTTGGGGTGTGGGCGACAGGTGTCGCGAATGTCGGCCTTTGTCTGACTTCACGGGCGGCGGGCGGCGTACGGTTCGGTCGATACGCACTTTTCGCGGCACTTTCTTTGGGTCGCCGCAGATCGGCCGTCCCTCCGGCGTTCCGGCGCGTGTGGCCCTGGCGGCGCTCACGGAGGGTCACGATTCTGTGCGCTGCGCCACAAGGTGAAGCGGCGGATATGGGCAATGATCGTTCTATGCCCTGGAGCTCCCGAAAACGTGGCCCAGGGGCCGATCCGGATCGCTCCGCGGACCGTGCCTCTGGTAGGGGGACCCGTCACTGGGCGGAGGATGTCGTGCGGGAGACGCTGCTGCGAGCCTGGCGGCACCCCCGCCGCGTTCGATCCCGCACGAGGCCCGGACCGGGCATGGCTGTGTACGGTCGCCCGGTGCCTGGTCGTCGATGTGTCCCGCTGGGCAGCGTGACGCAGGAGGCGCCGAGTGCCAGGTGGAACGCGCGCGGCTGGCGGGACTGCCCGCACTGCTGGCGACGGTGAGCGCCGCCGAAGCCGCAGGTCAGAGGGTGCCGGTTGTGGACGCGGATCTGGCCGATCGGCTGGTGGCGCGGGCAGTCGGGAGCGCACAGGGCTCTGCGCTCGCACGGCCCGCCGCGGCTGGGGCGCCGAAGGCGCGTGAGGCGGGGGTGCTGGAGGGGCTGCTGCGGCAGGCCGCGGCCCGGCGCCGCAAGACGTGGCGGCTGCAGCTGGCGGGCGCCGCCGCCTCCGTGACGCTCCTCGCGGGAGCGGTCTGCGGTACGTGGTCGGCGGTCATCGGGGCCGTGGACAGTGAGGCCACGCCGCCCGGACCGACCATGCCGGCTCCGTCGCGCACCTTCTCCGGACACGATCCCGCCACCGGCGTCACCGCGCAGTCGAGGCGGGCACGCTCCCGGTCGCCGGTCGCCCAACGGGCGGTGTCCTCGGTCCTCCTGGGCAAGGTGGACGAGTGCGCCCCCGCGTCGGTCCTGACCTGGCCGGCGAGAAGTGGAGCAAAAGGCGCGAATCGCTCGAACCGTTCGACAGACGCCGGCCGTGGAACTGAGTGAACGCTCCGATGCAGGATCCGGCACACCGACCGCCCCTCGAATGCGTCGGCGGCCTCCGGATTCCGGTCTCCGCACATGCACAGAAGAGTCAGAAGACCATGTTCGTAACCGATTCCCCCCGCCTGAGCCCACCGGTCTCACGGCATTGCCGCCACGAGGCGGTGCTCGCCCTGCCCGCGCAGGAGGCGCACGTCTCCGCCGCCCGTCACTTCGCGGCCGATCTGCTGGAGACCTGGTGCGTCCCCGAGAGCGAGCGGGACTCCGCCGTTCTCATCGTCGACGAACTCGCCGCCAACGCCGCCCAGTACGGCCGCGAGCGCATGACCCTGCGGCTCGTCCTCGACCGCGGCACCCTGCACATCGTGGTCAGTGACTCCGGAACGGCCGTGGAGCGCCGTCGCCCCGACATCGCCCCGGACGAGCACGGCCGCGGCACCGGCATCGTCCAGTGCCTCGCACAGTCGACCGAGGTCCACCAGACGCGCGGCGGACGCGAAGTCCGCGCCTGCCTGAGGTGCTCGGCATGACCGGCCCCGAGTTCCCGTGCGAGCCGCCGCCCTTCGCCGGGCCGGGCGCCGCGGCGATGCGTCGGCTGCCGGTCAGCGGGGGCCGCCACGGCGCAGGGTCACCCGAGGACCTCCGCGAGTGGGCCTTCGCGACCCACAAGCCGTGCCCCGTCGACGACGGTCCGGCCCCGGCCCGGGGGCCCGTACGGTCCCCGGCGAACCCACCGGCCCTCGATCGCGGTGACCTGGACCACGACACGGTGCCGTGTGCACGCTGTGGCGCCCGCCGCGGCGTATCGGGGGAGGACGTCGCCCCGAACACCGGCGAGGACATCGACGCCCCGCCCCCGCACGAGGCGTACGCGAACGCGCCCGACCTGCGCCGTGAAATCCACCAGGTGCTTGCCCTCGGGGCAGAGCACGACGTCCGCCAGGCCAGGACCGTCACCGGCCCTCTGGTCGACGCCGCGGTCGCCGAACGCGCCCGGCTGCTGCGCCGGGCGGCCCTCATGGACCGTATGGCCCTGGAGAGCCCCGACCCCGGCCGGGTCGGCGCCGCCGCGCAGACCGCCGAACAGCTCCTGCGGCACGACCGCCGCCGACCCGACCTGGTGGCCGGGCCGCATCAGCCCGACGCGATCACGCTCGGCCCCGGCCGTCGCCGCTACGTCCGCCAGGAGTACGCCGCCTGGGTGTCCACGGGGCGGCCCGGCACCTGAACCGCTCCGATTCGACAGTGAGAGGCGCCGCGAAGTCGCCGCCGTGGGGGCGCCGTTGGCGGAGCCAGTGGCCGAGCGCCCGTTCGACGATCCTGTTGACGATCAGGATCCTGGCGACCAGCTGGTAGCGCGCAGGGTGCCCGTGCCGATCTCGCGGCTGGTGGACCTGACCGGCCTGGGAGGGTGCGGCGAGGACATCCGCCAGGACCGCACTATTTGCGTATCGACGCAATAAGCGGCACACTACCTGTCGGCACCCGCCTGTCGCGCCGTGCGCGAGGCCCGTGCTCCCCGACGGAACCGCATGACTGAACGGAGGCACTCGTGGACATCGACCCACCCAGTCCGAGCGGCCTCTCCGGCAGTCTCTGACCGCCACCCCGGTCGTCCGCTTTCTTCTTCCGTTTCTCTTTCTTCCTTCTTCTCCCCCTCTTCTCTTCTTCTTCTCTTTTCGCCGCTTTCTCGCCGTACCCTGTCATGCCTGCCCTGGTGCGAGTGCCGCCGCCTCGCGGTGCGCTCGCACCAGGGCAGGCATGTGCCGCAGTCCGGGCGGAGCGCGGTTGGAGGTGTCTGTGATGTCGTTCCGGACGAGTGCGCCCGCCACGCGGTCGCGGGCCTCGTTCCCCGCTCGGTTCGCCGGCGGTCTTACCCGGATGACCTGGGTGGACCTGGTCGTCGCCGCCGCGGTGGTGGTACTGCTGTACGTCACCCTGCGGGTGGGGAAAGGGATCACGCTCTCGTTCTCCACCAGCCAGTCCGCGCAGGTGGACACCAGTGTCGGTCAGCTGCCCTACGACGCCGCCCGCTCGCTGCTGCGCATGTTCGTCGCCCTGGCCCTGTCCACGGCGTTCACCTTCGGCTACGCCTACGCCGCCGCCAAGAGCCGCCGTCTGGAACGGATCCTGATCCCGGCGCTGGACATCCTTCAGTCCGTGCCGGTGCTGGCGTTCCTGACGGTGGCGGTGACCGGGTTCGTCGCCCTGTTCCCGGGCTCGATGCTCGGCCTGGAGTGTGCGGCGATCTTCGCCATCTTCACCTCCCAGGCGTGGAACATGACGTTCGGCTTCTACCACTCCCTCACCTCGCTGCCGCGCGAACTGGACGAGCTGTCAAGGTCGTTCGGCTTCACCCGGTGGATGCGGTTCTGGAAGGTGGAGCTGCCCGCCGGGATGATCGGCCTGGTCTGGAACGGCATGATGAGCTTCGGCGGCGGCTGGTTCTTCCTCGTCGCCTCCGAGGCGGTCACCCTCGGCCACACCGACTACGCCCTGCCCGGGGTCGGCTCCTACGCCGGGGCCGCGATCGCCGACGGCGACCTGACCAAGGTCGGCTGCGCCATCCTCACCATGGCGGTCATGGTGATCGGGGTGAACTTCCTGTTCTGGCGGCCGCTGACCGCCTGGGCGGAGAAGTTCAAGATCGAGCAGTCCGAGGCCGGCGAGGTCCAGCGGTCGGTCGTCCTGGACTTCCTGCGCCGCTCCGACTGGCCCCGGCTCGCCGGCCGCCTGCTGCGCCCGGCCGGCCGTGCGCTGAGCCGGGCCGGGCGCGCCTTCGGCACCGACGACCGGCCTCTCGTGGTGCAGCGGGGCAGGCAGCGCGCCGGGGACGTGGCCTTCGCCCTGGTGGCGGGCGGGCTGATCGTCTGGGGCCTGGTCGACCTCTGTCTCTACCTGCACGACCACACGGGCCTGGGCGTGTTCGGCGAACCGCTGCTCCTCGGGCTCGCCACCCTGGCCCGCGTCGCCGTCCTGGTCGCCGTGGCCACGGTGGTGTGGGTGCCGATCGGCGTGAAGATCGGTTTCTCGCCCAGGCTGACGAGGATCGCCCAGCCGGTGGTGCAGGTGCTGGCCTCGTTCCCGGCGAACTTCCTCTTCCCGCTGGCGGTGTGGTTCTTCATCAGGACCGGCCTGAGCATCGACATCGGCGGCATCTTCCTGATGGCGCTCGGCGCCCAGTGGTACATCCTCTTCAACACCATCGCCGGCGCCATGGCGATCCCCACCGACCTGCGCGAGGCCATGGACGACCTCGGGGTGAGAGGCCGGCAGCGCTGGCGGCGGCTGATCATCCCCGGCATCTTCCCCTCCTACGTCACCGGCGGCATCACCGCCTCCGGCGGCGCCTGGAACGCCTCCATCGTCGCCGAGGTCGTCACCTTCGGCGGCACCACGCTCACCGCCACCGGCCTGGGCGCCTACATCGCCCGCGCCACGGAGCAGGGCGACCACCCCAGACTGATCGCCGGCGTGGTCGTGATGAGCGTCTACGTGGTCTGCCTCAACCGCTTCCTCTGGCGGCCGCTGTACCGGCTGGCCGAGACCCGGTACTCCCTGTGATCCCCTCCCGTCCGCACCCCGGGCCCCACCCGTGCTCCGCACCCCGGCCCCACCCGTACTCCGCACCCCACAGCTTGGACCTGCCATGGCGATGAACACCCTTCCGGCCACCGAGAACACCCGCCCGGCCGACGGCGAACCGCTGCTGGAGACCGTCGGCCTGACGAAGTCGTACGCGGGCGCCGACGGCGAACTGCCCGTGCTCTCCGGCATCGACCTCGAGATCCGCGCCGGTGAGGTCGTCGCGCTGCTGGGCAAGTCCGGCTCGGGCAAGTCGACGCTGCTGCGCTGTCTGGCCGGACTCGTCCCGGCCAGCTCCGGCACCGTCAGCTACAAGGGCGCCGCGCTGACCGGCGCCAACCCCGGTACGGCGATGGTGTTCCAGACCTTCGCGCTGCTGCCCTGGCTGACCGTGCAGCAGAACGTCGAACTCGGCCTGGAGGCCAAGGGCGTGCACCCCGTGGAGCGCGCTGAGGCCGCCCGCCTGGCCATCGACCTGATCGGCCTGGACGGCTTCGAGTCCGCCTACCCCAAGGAGCTGTCGGGCGGCATGCGCCAGCGCGTCGGCTTCGCCCGCGCGCTGGTCGTCGAGCCGGACGTGCTGATGATGGACGAGCCCTTCTCCGCCCTGGACGTGCTCACGGCGGAGAACCTGCGCGGCGAGCTGATGGAGCTGTGGGAGTCCGGCCAGTTCCCCACCAGGGCCATCGTGCTGGTCACCCACAACATCGAGGAGGCGGTCCTGATGGCCGACCGGATCGTGGTGCTCGGCTCCCGCCCCTACGGCACCATCCGGGAGGTCTTCGAGGTCGGTCTGGACCGGCCCCGCGACCGCAACTCCGCCGCCTTCGAGGACATGATCGACCGCGTCTACCGCACCATGACCGGCCGGCAGAAGGAGGGCCGTACCCCCGGCCGCCAGGAACCGGCCGACCTGGAGAGGCGGACGGTGGCCAACACCCCGTTGCCGCAGGCGAGCGTGGACGGGCTGTCGGGCCTGGCGGAGCTGGTGCTGCACCGCGGCGGGCGCTGCGATCTCGCCGGTCTCGCCGACGACCTCGGCCTCGAGGTCGACGACGTCATGCCCCAGGTCGACGCCTTGGACCTGCTCGGCTTCGCCGGGTTCAGCGGCAACGACCTGCTGCTCACCGACACCGGCACCGCGTTCGCCGGGGCCGACGTCCAGGAGTCGAAGACCATCTTCGCCCGGGCCGCGATCCAGCTGCCGCTGGTCAAGGTGATCACCAGCAGCGTGCGCGGCAAGGCCGACGGCACCGCGCGGGCCGGATTCTTCCGCGATCTGCTGGCCCATCACTACACCAGCGAGCAGGTCGACCAGCAGCTGGAGACGGCCACCGACTGGGGCCGCTACGCCGAGTTGTACGCCTACGACGCCGGCCCCGAGGAGTACCGCCGCGACGACACCGGCGACGCCTCCGGACCCACGGGCACCCAGTGCCCCGCCTGAGCACCGCGGGGCCGCCGCCTCACGGGGTGCCGCCCAGGGCCGGGCGGCGTGAGAGCACCGGGTTGGCGGCGGCGGCCCGCCGGGGTGCGAGCGCGCTCTCCTCGTCGCCGGAGCCGCCGGTTCCGGGACCGCCGCCCTCGGTGCCCGTGAGGTGCGCGGCCTCCAGCAGGGGCCGCACCCCCGCGGCCCGGTAGAAGATGCGCGTGCCCTCCCGGCGTGTGGTCACCAGACCGGCCGCCCGGAGTCTGGCCAGGTGCTGGGAGGTCGCGGCCACGTGGGCGCCCAGCATCCGGGCCAGCTCGCTCACCGGCTGTTCACCGTGGCTGAGCGCCCACAGCAGCCGGTAGCGGGAGGGGTCCGCCACCGCCTTGAGCACCGCCACCGCCCGGTCCGCCGCCTCGGCGTCCCACACCTTTCCTTGCACATCCATGCAACTAGGGTACCGGCGGTCCTCCGGGCGGTTCGAACGCGGCGGGCTCCGCCCCGGCGGGCGTCACCTCGGCGGGCACGGGCGCGGGCTCCGGCCGCCGGGGCTTCCGCCGCCACGGTGCGGGCCAGGACAGGTTGAGGAACGCCTCGGCCTGGAGCGCGGCCAGGCTGATGCGGAGCAGGTCCCGGGCCGTGGGATAGACCAGGAACCTCGGCTCCCACCGGGGCTGGAACTTGGCGTTGAACTTGTACAGCGACTCGATCTGGAACCAGCGGGAGAGGAAGAGCAGCAGGCCGCGCCAGGCGCGCAGGGCCGGTCCGGCGCCCAGGCGTTCACCGCGGGCGAGGGCGGCGCGGAACATCGCGAAGTTCAGCGAGACCCGGCCGACACCGAGGCCGGGGGCCTGCTGGAGGGCCTTGACGATGAGGAGTTCGTTCAGACCGGGGTCGGCGGTGCGGTCGCGGCGCATCAGGTCCAGGGAGATCCCGTCCCGGCCCCAGGGCACGAAGTGCAGGACCGCGCGGATGTCCCCGCCGGGCGCGGGGGCGCCGGCGTCCGGTTCCTTGTGGGCGGTGACGACGACGCAGTCGCCGTCACCGGCCTCGCCGAAGCGCCCGAGGGCCATGGAGAAGCCGCGTTCCACCTCGGTGCCGCGCCAGGCGGCCGCCGCCGCGCGGATCTGCTCGGTCTCCTGCTCCGACAGGTCGCGCACGCGGCGGATGCGGCAGCTGTAGCCGCCCCGTTCGATGCGGTTGACCATCTGCCGGACATTGCGCATCGGCCGCCCGGACAGGGTGAAGGCGCCGGTGTCGACGACGGCCTCGTCGCCGATCTCCAGGGCGTTCAGGCCGGCTTCGCGGGTCCACACCTCGCCGCCGGTCTCGCTGCACCCCATCACCGCGGGGACCCAGGCGTGCCGGGCGGCGGTGTCCATGAACTCCTTGATGGCGCCCGGCCAGGCCTCCACGTCGCCGATCGGGTCGCCGCCCGCGAGCATCACACCGGACACCACCCGGTAGGCGATCGCCGCCTTTCCGGTGGGGGAGAAGAGCACGTTCTTGTCGCGGCGCAGCGCGAAGTAGCCCAGCGAGTCCCGCTCACCGTGCCGTTCCAGCAGGGCGCGCAGCCGCCGCTCCTCGTCGTCGCCGAGCACGGGTACGGGTGTGGAGGGGCGCAGCGCGAGGTAGAGGGTGGTGGCCGCGGTCAGCAGGCCGAGCCCGGCGAGCGAGAAGTACACGAGGTCGCTGGTGCGCTCGCTGGAGTAGTGCACCGGTCCCTCGATGCCGACCAGACCGTAGGCGACGTGCTGGATCCGGTCGGACAGCGAGGCCGCGACGACCTTCCTGGGGTGGGCGCCGACGATCAGCAGTCCGGCGCCGAGGCTGAAGGCGCTCAGCAGGAGGAAGTTCCACACCGCCCGCCACCGGGTGCGCGGGTCGGACAGCGCGTAGAACTCCCGGCGGGCGACGAGCAGCAGCACGAACAGCAGCACCGTGACGGCGCCGGGCACATGCTGGTGCCAGCGCAGCAGTTGCAGTGCCGCGCCCGTGGGAAGCAGGATCATCACCGCGCGCCAGGCCCGCCGTTTGCGGCGCCGCAGGGCGTGCGCCAGCATCACCATCAGCACGCCCACGATCAGCGAGGCGGCGGTGGCCAGGGTGGACACGGCCCCGGGCAGGGCCACGGCCAGGGTGTGCACCCGCCCGTGCCGCATGCGCGGGAAGATCGCCCCCGCGACGTCGAGCACGCCCACGAGCAGGCACAGGTAACCGGCCACGGCGGGCACCCGGCGGTACGAGACGGCGCGAAGACGGTTCCGCGAGGAGCCTTCGTCGGTGGTCACGGAGTCCTTCACGAGGGGCCAGCGTAGGGCCTGCTGAGCAGGCGTGACCACGGGAGGGGGCGGGTGAACGCGCCAACCTTTCGGCGTGCTTCACTCAACGGATTGCGCAACTGGGCGATGATGACGTCCCGCGACGTGCGGGACCCGGGACAACCTGCCGGGGCGCGGCCGGAGCGAAGCGCCGGAGTGCGCCGGATCGAACCAGAGCGAACCAGGGCGAAGGAGAGCCGCGATGGACGTCGGGAACGGGCTCATGGGGCCGGGCGCCACCCGGGGGACGGTCCGGCGCGCGGGACCCTGGCCGCGCACGGCCTTCCGCTCCGTCCTGCGGCGGCTGGACTGGCCGCTGCTGGGCGCCGCGTCGGCGCTGTCGGTGCTCGGCGCGCTCCTGGTGTACTCCGCGACCCGCGGCCGCACCCAGCTGACCGGAGGCGACCCGTACGCCTTCCTGACGCGGCATCTGGTCAACACCGCCATCGGGATCGCCCTGGCCGTCGGCACCGTGTGGCTGGGCCCGCGCAGGCTGCGGGACCTCGTCCCCGTCCTGTACGGCGTCACGCTCCTGCTGGTCCTCGCGGTGCTGACTCCGCTGGGCGCCACGATCAACGGGTCCCGCCGCTGGATCATGATCGGCGGGATGTCCGTCCAGCCCGCGGAGTTCGTCAAGGTCGCCATCGTTCTTGCCATGGCCGTACTGCTGGCCACCAAGGTGGACACGGGCGACCGGCCGAGGCCGGACAGCCGCAGCGTCCTGGAGTCCCTGGCGGTGTCCGGCGTGCCCGCCCTGCTGGTCCTCCTCACGCCGGACCTCGGGCAGTTCATGGGCATCGGCGTGATCGTGCTCGGGGTGCTGCTCGCCTCCGGTGCCTCCGCGCGCTGGGTCACCGGGCTGCTCGCGGCCGGAGTCCTGGGTGCGGTGGCGGTGTGGCAACTGCACCTGCTGGACCAGTACCAGATCAACCGGTTCGCGGCGTTCGCCGATCCCGCCCTCGACCCGTCCGGGGTCGGCTACAACACCAGCCAGGCCCGGATCGCCATCGGGGCCGGCGGCCTGCTGGGCCAGGGGCTGTTCCACGGAGCGCAGACCACCGGGCAGTTCGTGCCCGAGCAGCAGACCGACTTCGTCTTCAGCGTGGCGGGGGAGGAGCTGGGCTTCCTGGGTGCCGGGGCGCTGATCGCCCTGCTCGGCGTGGTGCTGTGGCGTGCGCTGCGCATCGCCCGCGCCTGCCCCGACCTGTACGGAACGGTGGTCGCGACCGGCATCGCGGCCTGGCTGGCCTTCCAGGCGTTCGAGAACATCGGCATGAACCTCGGCATCATGCCGGTCACGGGACTGCCGCTGCCGTTCGTCAGCTACGGCGGCTCGTCGATGTTCGCCGGCTGGATCGCCGTGGGCATCCTCCAGGGCATCCGTCTGCAACGCCCGCTGTCCGCCTGACCGCAGAGCCTCAGCGGCGGCGCCCGGGGAGGCCCGGCAGGGTCGAGCGGACCCGGCGCCAGCGACCCTCGAGCGCCGTGCGCACAGCGGGTTCGCCGCGGGCGGCGGCGAGCAGGAGCCCCACCGCGTACAGGGTGGCGATCAGCGAGCTGCCGCCGTAGGAGAACAGCGGCAGGGGCACGCCCGCGACGGGCACCAGCCCCAGGACGCCGCCGAGGTTGATGAAGGTCTGCGCCGCGAGCCAGGTGACGATGCCGCCGGTCGCCAGGCGGACGAACGGGTCGTCGCGGCGGGTGGCGATGCGCAGGCCGCCCGCGAACAGCGCGGCGAACAGGGCCAGTACGGACAGGGTGCCGAACAGACCCAGTTCCTCCCCGGTGACGGCGAAGATGAAGTCGGTGTGCGGCTCGGGCAGTTGGCCCCACTTCTCCACACTGGCGCCGATTCCGTTGCCGAACAGGCCGCCCGTCGACAGCGCGTACAGGCCGTGCACCACCTGCCAGCACTGGTCGTTCGGGCCCGGGTCGCTCGCGCCGAGGCAGGCGAACCGCGACACCCGGTGCGGGGCGGTCATGATCAGTACGGTGGCCAGGAGCGCCGTGCCCGTCAGGGCGGCCCCGAAGAGCCGCAGCGGCGCACCGGCCAGCCACAGCAGACCGAACAGCACGGCGCACAGGATGACCGCGGTTCCCATGTCCCCGCCGAGCATCATCAGTGCCAGCAGCAGCAGGGCACCGGGCACCAGCGGCACGAGCAGGTGCTTCCACTGGCCCAGCAGCCTGTGCTGCTGCTTGCGGGCCAGCAGATCCGCGCCCCACAGGATGAAAGCGGCCTTGGCGAACTCGCTGGGCTGGAGCACGAACGGTCCGCCCAGGTCCAGCCAGTTGGTGTTGCCGTTGACGGTCCGCCCCAGCGCCGGCACCTGCACCAGCGTCAGCAGCAGCACGGACCCGGCCAGCAGCGGATAGGCCAGCCGCCGGTGCGCCTTCACCGGCATGCGGGCGGCCGGCACCGCCAGCGCCGCGCCGATCACCGCGGCCACGATCTGCCGGCGCAGGTAGTAGGTCGGCGGCAGACCGGAGCGCAACGCCTGGATCTGCGAGGAGGAGAACACCATCACCAGCCCCAGGCCGGCGATCAGCGCGGCACTGCCCGCCACCAGGTAATAGCCGGTGAGCGGCCGGTCCCAGGCCCGCCGCAGCCGCGCGAGGGCGCGGCGCGGGAGCGCGGTGGGGCCGGGCGCCCGCCCAGCACGCCCGCCGCGCGGCCGGCCCGCCGGTTCCGGGGCCCGCGGCGGGGCCTGCCGGCGTCCACGCGCCGGCGGGGCGGCCTGGGCGTCCGGCACGCGCTTCTCCGCGCGGACACTCTGTGAATTGCGCATGTGCGCAACCGTAGAGCCGCGGGAGCGGTCCATCGGGGCGCGGCGCTCCGGTGCCGGTGGCGAATCGCCGTTTCGCGGCACGCGTGAGTGGGCCCGCGGCCCCGGCCGCGCGGAACGTGCTGTCATCGTGGTCGTCCGCCGTCCCGTCAGGAGTGCGGCGCGCGACCGCGCCGGAACGGGTTCCGGAGCCGGCGCGGTCCGCGGTCCGCGGCCCGTGGCCCGCCGGCCAGCAGGAGACGGGCGGTGTCCTCGGGGCCCAGCGGGGGTCGGCCGGGACGGCGGGCCCAGAAGCGGGCCAGGTGGCGTTCCAGTTCCTCCCGGCCGTCCTCCTCGGTGCGCGCGACCAGGACCGGACCTTCCTCGCCGTCGGGGGCGCGCAGGTCGACGAGACGCCCCTCGACGGTGAAGGCGGCGTACTCCCCGTCCGCCACGTCCATGGCCTCCAGCCCCGCCTCCGTGGCCCGGAGAGAGGGGAAGACGGCAAGTTCCTCGTCCCGGTCGAAGACCATGACGATGTCGGCAGGATGGCTCACGCCGCCCATCTTCCCCGGTCAGGCCCCCAATTCGCCAGCGGGGCAAGGGGGATGGCTGATCATGGGTCCGACGGCTCCCCGCCAAAGCCCCGTGGGCGGGAAATCTCCTCGGGTCAACAATTGCGCAACCCTTAAACTGTCCCGCATGGAATCTGGTGGTGGCGTGATGGGGCAGGAGGCCGCGGTGCTCGTGGGCGGGCCGGCGGACGGTTTGCGACTCAAGGTCGCCGGGCGGCCGTGGGTGCTCCAGGTGTCGTTCCCCTGCCAGACGGAGGCGCCGCGTGGAGGCGTACGCGTGGAGGCCGTGTACGTCTACCGCCGCGACCCGCGTGTGAAGAGCGAGCCCCTGCGATACGGCTTCGACGTGGCCAGCCCCTGACCGGTCCCGCCGGATCGGGGTGCGGGCCCGCCGCGCACCCCGTCGCGGAGTCCTCTCATCGACTATTGCTACATTGCGCAAACGTACAACCATTGGGTGGGGCCAGTCGTCCCCTCTGTACGAGTACGACGGATGAGGGTGCGCGCATGACGACCAGCCACAAGACCGCTCCTTCGCGCCGCCGGAGCAGGGGCGTCCCACCCCAGCGCCGGGGCGGTTCCCGCCGCCGCGCCTCCGGCGGCCGCGGCGGCCGCAGTCGCGGACGGACGGTCCTCGTCGTGGCGCTGTCCCTGGTGGTGCTCGGCACGGCGGGTCTGGGCTGGCTCTATCTGAAGCTCAACGGCAACATCAACACCTTCGGCGCCGACGGCCTGTCCGACAACCGGCCCGAGGCCGGCTCGTCCAAGGGCGAGAACGTCCTGGTCATCGGCTCCGACGCGCGCGTGGGCGGCAACGACGCGCTCGGCGGCGGCAGCAAGGACGACATAGGCCGCTCCGACACCGCGTTCCTGCTGCACGTCTACGCCGACCACCGGCACGCCCTCGCCGTGTCCATCCCCCGGGACACCCTGGTCACCATCCCGCCCTGCAAGCTCCCCGACGGCGGCTGGACCGAGTCGCGGCCGAACACGATGTTCAACGCGGCGTACTCCGTGGGCAACACCGCCGAGGGCAACCCCGCCTGCAGTCAGAACACCGTCGAGCACCTCACCGGGCTGCGCGTGGACCACACCGTCGTCGTCGACTTCAAGGGATTCGCCGCGCTCACCGACGTGGTGGGCGGGGTGCCGGTGTGCGTGCCGCAGGACATCTACCAGAAGGACCTCAACCCCAACCGGGCCAGCCGCGGCTCGCTGCTGTTCGGCAAGGGCGAGCAGAAGGTCTCCGGGAAGCAGGCGCTGGACTGGGTCCGGATCCGGCACGGCATCGGCGACGGCTCCGACATAGGCCGGATCAAGCGCCAGCAGGCGTTCGTCGCCAGCCTCATCAAGAAGGTCAAGGCCGACGGGTTCACCCCGACCAAGCTGTTCCCCCTCGCCGATGCCGCCACCAAGTCGCTCACCGTGGACCCCGGCCTGGGCACGGCCGACAAGCTGCTGTCGTTCGCGATGTCGCTGAAGGACGTCGACCTGCACAACACCAAGTTCGTCACCATCCCGTGGCGCTATGAGGGGGCGCGGGTCGCCATCGTGGAGCCGGACGCCTCGGAGCTGTGGGCCGCGCTCAGGGCCGACCGCACCATCGACGGCAAGGACGCGGGCGGCAAGAAGAACAAGAAGGGCAAGGCGGCTGCCTCCGCATCCCCGGACGCCGGTCAGGGCGACCTGGGGAAGGGCATCGACGTGGGTGTCTACAACGGAACCACCACCCCCGGCCTCGCCACCCGCGGCGCCTCCGTCCTCACCGGCCGCGGCTTCACCGTCACCGGCACCGAGAACGCGGGCAGCCAGAACCACGCCATCACCATCATCCAGTACGGTCCCGGCCGGCAGGCCGAGGCCGAGACGGTCGCCAAGCTCTTCCCCGGGGCCGAACTCCAGGCCCTGACCGGCCCGGGCATCAACGTGGTCCTGGGCGAGGACTTCACGGCCGCCGCGGACGGTGCCTCGGCCGAGCCGACCTCCGTGCCCACGTCGGTGGCGGCGGACGCCCGCTCGGCCGACGACGACCTGTGCTCCAACTTGTCCTACGGGTAGGGCGGGCGCGCCGGTACGGCGCCGAGTCCGCCCGGCAGCCGGCCGGACACCGACGGCGAAGGGCCGCACCCGCTCTCGCGGGTGCGGCCCTCGTGATTCAGCGCGTCAGGGACGCGAATCAGGCCGTGGCAGCGCCGCTGCCGGCCTTGCGGCGACGCACGACGAACACGGCGCCCGCGCCGACGGCGACCGCGGCACCGCCCGCGAGCGCGATCATCGGCAGCGCCGAGCTGGAGCCGGTCTCGGCGAGGTGGCCCTGCGGGACGATCTGCTTGTCGCCGGCGGGCTTGGCCGGCAGCGGCTTCCGGCCGCCCTGCGGCTTGGCGTCGCTGGGCTTGCCCGCGTTGGTGCCGGCCGCGAGGACGTCGAACAGGTAGAAGTCGTCGTCGGTGGCGAAGACACAGTTGCCCTTGTCATCGGCGTACATGCCGATGGAGATGGCGACGCCCATGCCGGCCGGGGCCTTCTTGTCCACGTTCAGACGCAGGTCGATGGAGAAGGACTCCTTCGGCTTGACGTCGGTGTAGCCGACGTAACCGATGGCGTCATCCCTCTCGTCCAGGGAGATGTTCTCCCACGTGCCGGTGACCGGGTCCTTGAACTGCAGGGTGAGGTGGCTGCTCTCGTCGGTGAACTCCTTCTCCCCGACCAGGGCCGCGAACACGCCCATGTCGACGCGCTTGTAGGAGTTGTCGCCGGAGTTCGTGACGTTCAGCTTGAAGTTGTGGAACCCGCTGCCCGCGACGACCTTCGAGGGCAGGCCGGTCAGGCTGGTGCGCAGGTTCTTGTCCTGCTTCTGCTCCTTGCCCTCCTTGCACGCCTGGGGGCCCGGCGTCTCGGACGGCGAGGCGCTGGGGGTGGGGGTGGTCGACTCCTTGTCGGTGGTGCCCGCGTCCTTCGAGTCGGATCCCGTGTTCGCGGACTTCTCGCCGGTGTCGTCCGACTTGTTGTCGTCGCCGGTGGTGGTGTCGTCGGCGCTCTTCGACGGGTCCTCGGCCTCGGTGGTGTCGTCGGCGCTCTTGGACGGGTCCTCGGGCTCGGTGGTCTGGCCGTCGGCGCCGGTGGAGCCGCCCTCGGTCGTCTCGGTGACCGCCGGGGTCGGAGAGCCCGTGGCGAAGGCGGCGGGGGCCGCAAGAAGCACAGCGGGTGTGATGGCTGCCGTGGCTGCTGCGAGCGCCAGAGAGCGGCGAATCTTCATGCGATCCTCGAAAATCAAGTGGCCAATGTATTCGCAAAGGAGATCGCCGAGGGCCGTAAAGGGTTGCCCAGAAATCCGCAGGTCAATGTGTGGCGTGTGTCACTCGCGCGCATGGGTTCCGCCTGCCCGGCGGTAGTGTGCGCCGGTGAGTACGTATTCGAACACACCGGCGGGTTGGTACCCGGATCCGCACGGAGCGGCCCAGACGCTGCGTTACTGGGACGGTTCCCAGTGGACGGAGCACACCCACGCCGACCAGCAGGCCTACGTCGCGCCGCAGGTGCCGCCGCAGCCGGCCGCCCCCGACCCGCGCGTGCAGCGGCAGGTCCAGCACCAGGCCGGGGTCGCTCCGGGCGCCCAGGGCGGCGGCTCGCTGTTCAGCGAGCCGGTGCTCGTGGTGAACCAGAAGGCCAAACTGATCGAGCTGACCAACGAGTACGAGGTCTTCGACCAGCACGGCAACCGGATCGGCACGGTCACCGAGGTCGGGCAGAGCGCGCTGAAGAAGGCGATGCGGTTCGTCTCCAGCCTCGACCAGTTCATGACGCACAGGCTCGAGATCCGCGACGCCTACGGCACGCCCCAGTTGGTGCTCACCCGGCCGGCGAAGGTCTTCAAGTCGCGGGTGGTGGTGTCCCGTCCGGACGGCTCGGAGATCGGCGAGATCGTCCAGCAGAACGTCTTCGGCAAGATCAACTTCGCGATGAACGTGAACGGGCAGCAGGTCGGCGCGATCAAGGCGGAGAACTGGCGCGCCTGGAACTTCGCCATCGTCGACCACGCCGACAACGAGGTCGCCCGGATCACCAAGACCTGGGAGGGCCTGGCCAAGACGATGTTCACGACCGCCGACAACTACGTCCTGCAGATCCACTACCAGCTGCCCGAGCCGCTGCTGAGCCTGGTGGTCGCCACGGCGCTGACGGTCGACACGGCGCTCAAGCAGGACTCGCGCGGCTGGAACTGACCGCAGTTCACAGCGGGGTGAGGTGTCCCGGTCCCAACGGCCGGGACGGCAGCGCCGGTTCCTGCGCGGGCGGTTCCGACTCCAGGGCGAGCACGGCGGCCACGGGATGGTCCGGGTCGCCGTCCGGGGCGATGTGCCCCGGGCCGGGTACGGGGTTGGCGTCCGTGGGTCGCGGGGTCGCCCGAGAGAGCGCCACGACCCCCCAGGAGGCGAGGACCGCGCCCGCCGACGCCAGCAGCACGCCCGTCGCGCCGCCCCTCAGCCCCTGGCCCAGCAGGGTGAGCCCGATCAGCGCGGCCGCCGCCGGGTTGGTCAGTGTCAGCACCGCGAGCGGGGCGCCGAGGCCGTCCCGGTAGGCGGTCTGCGACAGCAGCAGGCCACCGGTCGCGAAGGCCGCGACGAGCAGCGCCACCATGATGACGTGGGCGCTGAGCAGGGGGCCGGAGTGGTCCGTGGCGGCCACCGTCACCGTCTGGGTGAGCGCGGAGGCCACGCCCGAGGCGACCCCCGACGCGGTCGCGTGCCGCAGGCCCGGACGCGCGCCGGGCCGTGACAGCGCGCCGATCAGGACGGCCGTGGCACCCGCCACCGACAGTGCCTCGAGGGGGCTCAGTACACGTACCGGGGCCGGCCCGGAGGCCGCGAGGAGCAGGGCGGCCAGTCCGAGCAGCGTGCACGCGGTGCCCCGCCACTCGGCCGCCGCGACCCGCCGCCCGGCCATCCGCGCCCCCAGCGGCACGGCGGCCACCAGGGTGAGCGCGCCGAGCGGCTGGACCACGGTGAGCGGACCGTACTTCAGGGCCGCCACATGCAGCAGGGCAGCCGATCCGTTCAGTGCGACGGCCCACCACCAGGTGCCGGCGCGGAGCAGTCCGCGCACCCCCGTTCCGCGGGTGCGCGCGGCGAGCCGTTCCTGGGCGACCGCGGCGGTCGCGTAGGCGACGGCCGAGAACAGCGACAGGACGACGGCCGTCAGGGCCGCGTTCACCGGCCCGCCTCCGCCGGGGCGTTCCCCTCGGCCGGCCGGGACTCGTGGGCGAGCGGGTGCCGCGCCGGTCCGTCGGGCTCCGCTTCGGCGGCCTCGCTTCCGGGTGTCATGCCAGGCCCTCTCTCATGGTGGTGCGTCGGGTGGTGCTGTCCGCACCCGCGTCGATGTACGGTACATCGACACGAGAGCGTACCGATACGACAGTGTACCGATACGCGTGCGTACCGGTACACTGTCGTATCGATGGACCTTCGCCACACTGGAGAGCGGCCCGGAGTCCGGGCCTGATCTCCCGGGACACGAGTGAGGAGCGCAGCGATGACATCGCAGGCCGCGGACGAGCCGGAGACGGTTGTCGCCCCGCGCCGCTCCAAGCTCACGCCGGAGCGTGAGCAGGAGTTCTTCGACGCCGTGCTCGAACAGATCCGCGAGCACGGCTATGACGCCGTCACCATGGAGGGAGTCGCCGCCAGCACCCGGTGCAGCAAGTCCACGCTCTACCGGCAGTGGCGGACCAAGCCGCAGTTCGTGGCGGCCGCCCTGCGGTCCAGCGGCCGCTGCCGCTTCGCCGGCATCGACACCGGCTCGCTCGCCGAGGACCTGCGGCGGGTCGCACTGGCCACGGGCGAGTGGTCGGGGCGGGACACCCGCCTCCTCCAGGCGCTCGGGCACGCGATCACGCTGGACCCCGAGCTGAAGCGGGCGCTGCGCGAGACGCTGGTCGAGCCGGAGATCGCCGCGCTGCGGGAGATACTGCGGCGCGGGGTGGAGCGCGGCGAGGTCCGCGCGGACAATCCGGCACTGGAGTTCGTGCCCGCGCAGCTGTTCGGCGTCCTGCGCATCCGGCCGGTGCTGGAGGGGGAGTACGCCGACCCGGACTACGTGGTCCGGTTCCTGGAGGCCGCGGTGCTGCCCGCACTGGGTCTCGGTTCACGACTCAGGCCGCCGTCCCCGGGATGACCGGGCGGTGACCTGTCCGCGCCGCACCGTGGGGACGGGGGCGGCGCGCACCCCCGGCCGGGCGGGGTACCTCTGGAGCGGAGAGGTGCCCCGCCCGGTCGCTTCGGGTCCCGGTACGGCTCGGACGCCGGCTCAGGCGTCGGCTCAGACGCTCTGGCCGTTGCCGCCGCCCGAGGACGCCTCGATGCCCCGGGTGATGTCGTCGATCACGGACTGCGGCTCCCCGACGTCGAGGCCGAAGCGGACGACGACGAGCTGCCGGGAGTCGTGGGGCGAGGGGAAGGCCAGCGACTCCACGTACCCGTCGGCGCCCTTGCTGGTGACGGCCTTCCAGCGGACCAGGTAGCCCTTCTGCCCGGCCACGGTCACCGCCTTGGAGGCCAGCACCTGGTGGGAGGTGATGCCGCCGTAGGCCTCGCCTCCGTAGGAGTCCTCGGCGTTCGCCGATATGTCGGCCTTGGCGACCTGCTCGGGCGTGCTCCCGCGGACGCCCAGCGCGAGCGCGGGCGCCGAGTAGGCGCCGCCCTTGGTGCAGTCCTTGGAGGTGTCGCCGGGGCACTTGTAGGAGTCGTTCGACGTGACCTGGGCGCCCACCCCCAGCTCCTGGCCGTACCAGCCGTCGGGCACGGGCAGGCTGATGCCGCTGACCGCGTCGGTCACCGAGCCGCTCCTGATCTTCGGCGCCTCGGACGGCCCGCCATCGGACCCACCGGGCCCGCCGGACCCACCGGAGTCGCCCGAGCCCCCGCCCGGGCCGCCGAAGGGGCCGCGTTCCTCGCCCGTGCCGCCCCGGTCGTCCGAGCCCTGCCGGGACGAGCCGGCACGGCTGTCCTTGCCGCCGACGTCGTTGGCCAGCGCGTACACGCCGACACCGATGCTCGCCAGCACCGCGGCCGCCACCGCGACGGCGATGCCGATACGCAGGCCGCGGCGCCCGGAGGCGGGCGGCCGGCCCGGATGTCCTGGGTGCGCCGGATGGCCCGGGTATCCCGGATACCCCTGCTGGGCCGGGTACGGCCCGGGGGCCGCCTGCTGCGCCGGGGAACCCCACACGGCGGCCGATCCGACGGGACGGGTCTGGTCCGTCCATGCCCTGCCGTCCCACCAGCGCTCGGTGGCGGGGCCGTCACTTGTCTGCCCGGGATCGGGGTACCACCCGGGAGGAGTCACCTGCGTCATGTGCCTACCGTATGAGGCGTCGGTGAAAGCCCGATGAGAGGACCCCGGTCCGGCTCCCGGCGCAGCACGCTTTATCGCAGGTCACCCGTCGAGGCAACAGGTGACGGGACGGGCCGCCGCATCGGCCGCTCGGGGGCTACGCTCGAAGTCTGCATGCCGTCGTGCGACTTGGGGAGGTAGCGGGATGACGGAGGTACGGCCGGGCACGGCCGCCTCGGGCTCGCTGTGGGAGCGTGACGAGGAACTCACCGCCGTCGTACGCGCGATCGACGTCCTGTGCGCCGACCGCGCGTCCTCGGGAGGGCTGCTGGTCCTGGAGGGGGAGGCCGGTCTCGGCAAGACCGCCCTGCTGACCGAGATCCGCCGTATCGCCGGGGACCACGGCTGCGCGGTGTGGTCGGCGCGCGGCGGGGAGACCCTGCGCTCCGTCCCCTTCAACGTGGTGCGGCAGCTGCTCCAGCCCGCGCTCCTGTCGCTGATGCCCGAGGAGACCCGCGAATACCTCGGCGACTGGTACCACATCGCCGGCCCCGCCCTCGGCATCGCGGAACCCCGGGACGGGCGGGCCGACCCGCAGGGCGTGTGCGACGGACTGGTCGCCGCCGTGCGCCGGCTGGCCGAGCGCGAGTGGCCGCTGGTGCTGCTGATCGACGACGCCCACTGGGCCGACGTGGAGACGCTGCGCTGGCTCGCCGCGTTCGCCGAGCGCCTGAAGGACCTGCCCGTACTGCTCGTGGTGACCCGCCGGCCCGGCGAGTTCGGCGGCGAGGGCGCCCGGTGCCTGGACGCGGCCGTCGCCGCCGCGGGTGTGCACACCCTGAGCGCCCTGACCCCCGAGGCGACCGCCGGGCTCACCCGCACCACCCTCGGCCCGCACGCCGACGCCCCGTTCTGCCGCGAGGTCTGGGCGGTCACCGGCGGCAACCCGTACGAGACCGTCGAACTGCTCGCCAAGGTGCGCGACAGCGAACTCGAACCGGTCGAGGCCCAGGCCGCCGAACTGCGCGCCCTGAACCGCTCGGCCCGCGGCGGCGGCCTCGTCGCCCGCCTGGAGGAACTCGGCATCGACGCCACCCGGTTCGCCTGGGCCGCCGCCGTCCTGGGCACCGGCATCTCCGTGGAGCTCGTCGCCCGGCTGGCCACCATGAACCCCGACGACGCCGAGCGCTGCGCCGGACTGCTGCGCCGCGCCCGCATCCTCACCGAGCCGGACCCGGCGACCACCCGGGGCGGCGGCGGGGACCTGGAGTTCGTGCACCCGCTGATCGCCACCGCCGTCTACAACTCCATCCCGGACGCCCTGCGCACCGCCATGCACGGCATCGCCGCCCAGGTGGTCGCCGACTCCGGGTTCGGCGCCGCAGCGGCCTCCCGGCACCTGCTCCAGGTCCACCCGGACGACGACCAGGAACTCGTCGAGCAGCTGCGCCGGGCAGCCCGCGAGCACCTCGCCGTCGGCGCGTCCGACGCGGCCCGCCACTGCCTGGAGCGGGCCCTGCTGGAGCCGCCGGCCCCCACGGCGCACGCGCGCGTGCTCTACGAACTGGGCTGCGCCACCCTGCTGACCGCGCCCGCCACCACCATCGAGCACCTCCAGCGGGCGCTCGCCATGCCCGGCCTCGACGGTGCCACCCGCGTGGACGCCGTGTGGCGGCTGTCCCAGGCCCTGCTCCACAACGACCAGCTGGAGGAGGCCGTCCGCACGGTCGAGGCGGAGGCCGCCCGCCACGAACCGGGACCCACCCGCATGCGGTTGCAGGCCGTCCAGTACATGTGGGAGGGCCTGTACACCGGCGGTACCAGCTCCCCGGACCGCTCCGAACGGCTCGCCGGACTCGCCGCCGGCTGCACCGGACGCGACAACTCCGAGCGCGCCCTGCTGATCCTGCGCGGCTTCGACGCCATGACCCGCGGCGAGAGCGCCGAGGAGGTCGTCGAGATGTGCGACCGGGCCCTCGTGAACGGCCGCCTCGCCCCCGGACTCGGCTGGACCGACACCGAGTGGGGCATCGAACTGCTGCTGATGCTCGCCAGCGCCTACGCCTACTGCGACCGCCTCGACCGGGCCGAAACCCTCTACACCGAAGCCCTGCGTGCCTACGAGACCGCCGGCTGGAGCGGCGGCCACCTCGCCCTCGCCCACGCCTACGTCGGCCTCGGGCACCGCAGACGAGGCCGGCTGCGGGAGGCGGAGGAGGCCCTGCGCGCGTCGCTGCGCCTGGCCGAGCGCATCGGCCGCGGACTGCCCCTGTACTGGACCGCGACCTGCAACCTCGTCGACACCCTGCTCGCCCGCGGCCATGTCGAGCGGGCCTGGGAGGTCGCCGAGCAGCACGCCTTCGCCCCGCCCTACCCGTCCACCATCGTGCTGCCCGATCCGCACAGCGTGCGCGGCCGGCTGCTGCTGGCCCTCGGCCGCACCGAGGACGCCGTCAACGAACTGGAGGCGGCCGAGAAGGCGGCGGCCGCCCGCGGCCACCAGAACCCGGTGACGGTGCCCTGGGCGGCCGACCTGGCCCGGGCGCTCGCCGCCGAGGACCCCGAGCGGGCCGGCCGGCTCGTCGCCGACCTCCGCCGCCAGGCCGAGCGGTTCGGCACCGACACCGCCATAGGAGAGGCTCTGCGCTGCGCCGCGGCCCTGGAGACCGGGCAGCGCGCGGTCCGGCTGGCCGCCCAGGCCGTCACCTACCTGGAGGCCTCCCCCTGCCAGTACGAACACGCCCTCGCCCGCGTCGAGTTCGGCATCGTCTCGCGCTCGGCCGCCGAGCTGGGCCGGGGCCTGGCACTGGCGCGCTCGTGCGGCGCGGACGGCCTGGCGGAACAGGCGGCGCGGCTGCTGGAGTCGGAACACGGACTGGGCCGGCCCCCGTCGTAGTGCCCGTCCGGCGGACCATGCCAGGTGCGCGGGGTCGGGTACGCCCGTCCGCGCCTTGCGGACGCACGCACCGGACCCCGCGCACCTGGGCCGACGGTGACTGTCGCCGACCCGCGACTCGATCCGACGGCGGGTGCCGGCTCACACACCCGGGAGCCGGCGCCCGGGAGCCGGCCCGCCGCCACCGATGTCCGCGCCGGCGTCGGCGGACGGCTGTCCGGGCCGCTGACGGTGCCGCGGCCCGCCGGGTCACGCCTCGTCACCTCTCGTCACCTCTCGTCATCCCGACCCGGATTCCTCCGCCAGCACCCGCTGGGCCACCGCGAACGCCGAGTTCGCCGCCGGGACCCCGCAGTACACGGCGCTCTGGAGCAGCGCCGCGCCGATCTCCTCGGGGGTGAGCCCGTTGCGGCGCGCCGCCCGTACGTGCATGGCCAGTTCGTCGTAGTGGCCGTGCGCGATCAGCGCCGTCAGGGTGATCAGGCTGCGCTCGCGGCGGCTCAGCGTCGGGTCGGTCCAGATCTCGCCCCAGGCGTAGCGGGAGATGAAGTCCTGGAAGCGGGCCGTGAACGGGGTCTGCCGGGCCTGCGCCCGGTCGACGTGCGCGTCGCCGAGCACCTCGCGGCGCACCTCCATGCCCCGCCGGGGAGGACCGTCGAGGTGGGTGCGCAGCGCCGCCAGGACCGCCTCGGGGCACTGCGCGGGCGCCAGGTGCGAGGCGCCGGGGATCTCCACCAGGGCCGCGCCGGGCACCGCGTCGGCGATCTGCCGCAGATGCGCGGGCGGGGTGGCCGGGTCCTCGCGGCCCGCGACGAGCAGTGTGCGCGCGCCGACCCTGGGCAGCAGGTCGGTCAGATCGAAGGCGGCCAGCGCGTCGCAGCAGGCGGCGTACGCCTCCGGATCGGCCTCCCGGTGGTCCTGCACCAGCTCCGGCACGGTGAAGTCACCGGCGAACCACCGGGCGTCGGCGCTCTCGGCCAGCCAGTCCAGCCCGTCCCGCCGGACCCGCTCGGCCCGCTCCTGCCACGCCTTGGCGCCGTTGAAGTGGGCCGAGGAGCAGAGCACGGCGAGCGCGTCGACACGTTCGGGGTGGTGCACGGCGAGGTGCAGACCCACCGCACCGCCCAGCGACACCCCGGCGTACGCGAACCGTTCGATGCCGAGCGAGTCGGCGAGCGCCAGCACCAGGCCGGCGAGGTCGCCGACGGTGGCGCCGGGCCTGATCAGCCCGGCCGGCGAACCTCCGTGCCCGGGCAGGTCCCAGCGGACCACCCGGTGGGAGATCGCCAGCTCGGGCGCGACCTTGTCCCACAGCGCGTACGACGTGCCGAGGGACGGCCCGAGCAGCAGTGGGGGAGCGGAGGCGGGGCCTTCGAGAAGGTGGTGCAGGGTCAACGTCGCTCCAGGGCACGGTCGGTGAGGGTTCCGGCGGAGCCGGTGTAACGGGCCGGGTCGGTGAGTTCGCCCAGATCCACGTCCTTCAACTCGGGCTGTTCTGACAGAAGTTCGCTCAGGTTCCGGTTCTCGGTGTAGGTGCGCCGGGCGAGTTCGGTGAGCAGCTCTTTTGCCCGGGCGCGGCCGAGCAGCGGGGCCAGCTCGGCCGACAGCCGCTCGGAGACGATCAGCCCGTGGGTCAGCCCGAGATGGGCGCGCATCGCGTCCGCGTCCACCCGCAGCCCCTCGGTCAGCTCCGCGGCGTCGCGGGCCGCGCCGCCGACGAGCCGCAGCAGCTCCCGCAGCGGCTCCCACTCGGCGTGCCAGGCGCCGGGCGGCCGTTCGTCCTGCGCCGCGAGCGACCCGTAGAGGGTGGCCGCGAGTTGCGGCGCGCGCCGGGCGGCGGCCGCGATCAGCGTGGACCGCACGGGGTTCGCCTTGTGCGGCATGGCGGAGGAACCGCCGCCACTGCCCTCGGCGAGTTCGGCGGTCTCCGTGCGGGTCAGGCCCAGCACGTCCACGGCGATCTTGCCGAGCGCCCCGGCGGTGAAGGCGAGGCACCCCGCGAGGTCGGCGACCGGGGTGCGCAGAGTGTGCCAGGGCAGCAACGGCTCGCGCAGGCCCAGTTCACGGGCGTACGCGGTGACGAGCACGGTCGGGTCCTCGGCGCCGTACGCGGTGAAGGCCGCCAAGGTCCCCGCCGCGCCGCCGAGTTGGACTGGCAGGGAGTGCCGCACCCGGGTCAGGCGGTCCCGGGCGTCCAGCACGAGCGACCGCCACCCGGCCGCCTTCAGTCCGAACGTCGTCGGCACGGCGTGCTGAGTCAGCGTCCGGCCCGGCATCACCGTGTCGCGGTGCTCGGCGGCCGTCCGGGCCAGCGCCTGTTCGGTGCGGGCCAGGTCGGCGAGGACCAGGTCCAGGGTGCGCACGGCGACCAGCATCGTCGCCGTGTCCATGATGTCCTGGCTGGTCGCGCCCCGGTGGACACAGGGTCCGTACTCCTCGCCCACGGCCTCGGTGAGGTCGGCGACCAGCGGGATGACCGGGTTTCCGCCGCCGCGGGCGCGCTCCGCGAGCGCCCGCACGTCGAAGCGGCCCGGATCGGCCGCCCGGGTCACCGCCTCGGCCGCTCGGCCCGGGACGAGGCCGAGCGCGGCTTGGGCCCGGGTGAGCGCCGCCTCCGCGTCGAGCAGGGCCCGCAGATAGGCGGAGTCGCTCGTCGCGGACGCGGCGGGGGAGCCGGCCCAGCCAGGACCGAGGAGACCCACGTCGAGACCGACGGCGGCGGGATCAGCGGCAGGTGGTGTCACCGGAACTCCAGGAAGACCGTCTCGCCCTCGCCCTGAAGGCGGATGTCGAAACGGTATGCCCCACTGTCCTCCCGCGCGGCGATCAGCGTGCCGCGCCGCTGCTCGTCCAACTGGGCGAGCAGCGGGTCGGCGGCCAGCGCGGCCTCGTCATCGGGCAGGTAGATCCGGGTGAACAGGTGCACGAGCAGTCCGCGGGCGAATACGCACACGCTGAGGTAGGGGGCGTTCCGTCCGCGCGCGCCGGGCCGCAGCGTCCGCGCGTACCAGTGGCCGTCGACGTCGGTCTGGATGCGGCCGAAGCCGGTGAACTCCACGCCGTTGCGGCCGAGGTGGTCGCCGGAGGCCGGGTCGCGCCGCATCGAGCCGTCCACGGCCGGCAGGTTGCCGTCCGGGTCGGGCCCCCACACCTCCACCAGGGCGTCCGGCAGGGGCCGCCCCTCGCCGTCGTACACGTATCCGTGCACGGTGACCGTCTCCGGGTGCCCCAGGGGCGCGATCTCCTCGCCGCCGCGGAAGGGGAGCGCGTAGCCGTAGAAGGGGCCCACCGTGTGCGACGGAGTGGGCAGCACGTTCTCGGGGCTGCTCGTGTCGATCTTCGTCATGGCAGGTCAGCGTCCTTCTTCGATCCAGGTGGCGTGCGGGCCGTCCAGCACGATGTCCCAGTGGTAGCCGAGCGAGAACTCCGGCACCGACAGGCTGTGGTCGTAGGTGGCGACCAGCCGCTGCCGTGCCGCGTCGTCCGTCACGGACTGGAGGATCGGGTCGTACGGGAACAGCGGGTCGTTCGGGAAGTACATCTGCGTCACGAGCCGCTGCGTGAACGCCGTGCCGAAGACCGAGAAGTGGATGTGCGCCGGACGCCAGGCGTTGACGTGGTTGCGCCACGGGTACGGGCCCGGCTGGATCGTGGTGAACCGGTAGAAGCCGTCCGTGTCGGTCAGCGTGCGGCCGACGCCGGTGAAGTTGGGGTCCAGCGGGGCGTCGTGCTGCTCGCGCTGGTGGGCGTAGCGGCCCGCGGAGTTGGCCTGCCAGATCTCGACGAGCTGGCCGCGCACGGGCCGCCCGTCGTGGTCGAGCAGCCGCCCGGAGACGGTGATCCGCTCGCCGATCGGCTCCCCCGTGTGCTGGCGGGTGAGGTCGTTGTCGATCCCGGTGATGTCCCGCTCGCCGAACGCGGGCGAGGACAGCTCGACCAGCTCCGGGTCCTTGGCGGCGTCGATGGCGACCAGCGGCTGCTTGGGGTGGCGCAGCACCGAGGAGCGGTACGGCGCGTAGTCGCGGCGCGGCTGGTGCTCGACCGGCGCGCCGTCAGCTACGCGCTTCTCGTACGCGGCGTGCTCGGCCGCGATCTCCTGGTCGATGTCGTGCTGAGTGAGAGCCATGGGGTTTCCTAGCGTTCGAGGACGAGGGCGAGGCCCTGGCCGACGCCGATGCAGAGGGTGGCGACGCCGACTCCCGCGCCCTTGCGGGCGAGTTGGTGGGCGACGGTGCCGGCGAGACGGGCGCCGGAGGCGCCGAGCGGGTGACCGAGGGCGAGGGCGCCGCCCTGGGGGTTGAGGATGTCGGGGTCGAACTCGGGCCACTCCGCGACGCATCCGAGTACCTGGGCCGCGAACGCCTCGTTGAGTTCGAGGGTGTCGAGGTCGGCGAAGGTCCGGCCGGCCCTGGCCAGCGCGCGGTGGACGGCTTCGACGGGGGCGAGTCCGAAGTAGTGCGGGTCGGTGGCGCTCACGCCGCTGGCGGAGATCCGGGCCAGGGGTTCACGGCCGGTGGCCTTCAGACCGTCCTCGTCGGTGAGCAGCAGGGCGGCGGCGCCGTCGTTCAGCGGGGAGGCGTTGCCCGCGGTCACCGTGCCGTTCTCGGTGCGGAACGACGGCTTGAGCTTGGCCATCGCCGCCAGGGACGTGTCCGGGCGTACGGATTCGTCGGCGGCGAGGACGACCGGGTCGCCCTTGCGGCGGGGGACCGGCACGGGGGCCAGTTCGGGGTCGAACAGGCCCTCGGCCTGCGCCCTGGCCGCCTTCTGGTGGGAGGCGAGCGCGAACTCGTCCTGCTGCTCTCGGCTGATCTTGTGTTTCTCGGCGATGAGTTCGGCCGACTCGCCGAGTGGGACCGTCCACTGCGGTTCCATCCTGGGGTTGACCATGCGCCAGCCCAGGGTGGTCGAGTACGTCTCGGCGTGTCCGGCCGGGAACGCCCGGTCCGGCTTGGGAAGCACGTAGGGGGCGCGGGTCATGGACTCCACACCGCCGGCCACGGCGACGGAGGCGTCGCCCAGCGCGATGGCGCGGGCGGCCTGGATCACCGCCTCCAGGCCGGAGGCGCACAGCCGGTTGACGGTCACGCCGGGCACGGAGGTCGGCAGCCCGGCCAGCAGGCCGGCCATGCGGGCGACGTTGCGGTTCTCCTCGCCCGCGCCGTTGGCGTTGCCGAAGTAGACGTCGTCGATCCGGACCGGGTCCAGGCCGGGGGTGCGAGCCATGAGTTCACGGATCGCGTGGGCGGCGAGGTCGTCCGGGCGGACGCTCGCCAGGGCGCCGTTGTAGCGGCCGATCGGGGTGCGTACCGCGTCGACGAGGTAGACGGTCTTCACAGGAGGTCCTTTGCGACGGTCAGCTCGGCGTCGGTCCGGGCGACGACCTCGTCGACGTCGACGCCGGGGGCGGTCTCGACCAGGACGAGTCCGTCGTCGGTGACGTCCAGGACGGCGAGGTCGGTGATGATCCGGTTGACGCACGCCTTGCCGGTCAGGGGCAGCGCGCACTGTTCGAGGATCTTCGGGGAGCCGTCCTTGGCGGTGTGGGTCATCACCACGATGACCGTGCGGGCGCCGTGGACGAGGTCCATCGCCCCGCCGATCCCGGTGATCATCTTGCCCGGGATGGCCCAGTTGGCCAGGTCGCCGCCGGCGGAGACCTGCATGGCGCCCAGCACGGCGACGTCTATGTGCCCGCCGCGGATCATCGAGAACGACAGCGCCGAGTCGAAGAAGGAGGCGCCGGGCAGGACCGTGACAGTCTCCTTGCCCGCGTTGATCAGGTCGGGGTCGACCTGGTCCTCGGTGGGGTAGGGGCCGGTGCCCAGGATGCCGTTCTCCGACTCCAGGATCACCTCGACGCCGTCGGGCAGGTAGTTCGGGATCAGCGTGGGCAGACCGATGCCCAGGTTGACGTACTGGCCGTCCCGCAGTTCCCGCGCGGCACGGGCGGCCATCTCCTCACGGCTCCAGGCCATCAGCTGCTCACCGTTCCTCGGGCCGAAGGCGCCGAAATCGTGCGCTGTTCGATCTTCTTGTCCGCCGCCTGCTCCTCGGTCAGCGCCACCACGCGCTGGACGAAGATGCCCGGCAGGTGCACCGCGTCCGGATCGAGCTCACCCGGCTCGACGAGTTCCTCGACCTCCGCGACGGTCACCCGGCCCGCCATGGCGGCCAGCGGGTTGAAGTTCCGGGAGGACTTGTTGAACACGAGGTTCCCGTGCCGGTCGCCCTTCGCCGCACGCACCAGCGCGAAGTCGGTACGGATCCCGCGTTCCAGCACGTACTGGGTGCCGTCGAACTCGCGGACCTCCTTCGGCGGCGACGCCAGGGCCACGCCGCCCTCGCCGTCGTACCGCCACGGCAGACCTCCCTCCGCCACCTGGGTGCCGACCCCGGCCGGGGTGTAGAAGGCGGGGATCCCGGCCCCGCCGGCCCGCAGCCGCTCGGCCAGCGTGCCCTGCGGGATCATCTCCACCTCCAGCTCACCGGCCAGATACTGCCGCGCGAACTCCTTGTTGGCACCGATGTAGGAGCCCGTCACCCGCGCGATCCGTCCCGCCGCCAGCAGGACCGCCAGACCCGACTCCATCGCACCGCAGTTGTTCGACACCACCGACAGTCCGCCCACCCCGCGCTCGTACAGCGCCTGGATGAGCACGGTCGGCACACCGCTCAGCCCGAAACCGCCCACCGCGAGCGACGCGCCGTCCGATACGCCGGCCACCGCCTCCACGGCTGTGGCGACCACCTTGTCCATCGAATCAAGCCTCATCTCTGCCGAGCATCCAGCAACCGCAGATAGTCAGGGCACTGACTATTTTGTTGGGTCCTCTCACGCTGCCACTTGGGGCGTGCGCAGTCAATACCGTTCTGACCAGGATGAGCAGGATGGTCGAGGTGTCGGAGAATCCGTGGTGGACGGGTGGCTCGTCGACGGTATCGTTCAGTGCACCTACAGAACGCCATGGACGGCACGACGGACCGACGCGAGGAGCGCACATGGGCGCCGTGGACCTCTCGACCCACCCCGGGCATCTGGCCCGGCGGTTGCAGCAGGCGCACTACCTGCTGTGGAACACGATGGTCTCCGAGGAGATCACTTCGCCGCAGTTCGCGGTCCTGAACGTACTCGTCGCCGAGCCGGGGCTCGACCAGCGCACGGTGGGGGAGCGGGTGGGGCTCGACCGGTCCACCATCGCCGAGGTGATCAGCCGCCTCGGCCGCCGCGGGCTGCTCGACAAGGTGCGTGACCCGCAGGACGGCCGCCGCTTCCTGCTGCGGCTGACCGGGGAGGGGGAGCGCACTCACCGCAAGCTCACCGTGCGCACGGCCCGGATGAACCAGGTCTTCCTGGGGCCGCTCAGCGCCGACGAGCAGGCCCTCTTCTTCGACCTCATCCGGCGGGTCGCGGACGCGGCCGAGGGGCTGCGCCATCCGGCGCAACCCCTCGCCGCGCAGTCCTGATCGCGTCCCCCGCCGTCGCCGTTCACCGCCGCCAGGTCACCGGGCCGGGGTGAAGACCACCCAGACCTGGCCCCGGGCGAAGTTCACGTCCGTGCCGTCGGCGGCCGTGAACCGCGTGCCGCCGGCCGCGCTCGGGCGCTTCCAGGTGGCGTCGTACACCCGCCCGTCGCGCAGCACCTCCGCCTTCCCCGAACCGACGGTCTCGGTGTACGGGGTGTAGTTGCCGAGCACGTCGTGAAGATCGGACTTGCGTACCTTCACGTGCTGCACCACGACCGTCGCGGGCGCCACCTGCTGCCCGTCGGTCGTGACGGTCCGGCGGCCGTCCATCGCCACCGTCCAGCCGTGCCGCCCAGCGGACCAGGTGAAGGTGAAGCGGGCCGCCGGGTAGCGGACGGTGCGCGAGGTCTCGGCGCGGCCGCCCGCGGGTGCCGGGCCGTAGTGGAAGCCGGTGGTCAGCGCGTCCGCCCCCGGGGCCGAGCCGAGGAGCTTGCCGGGACGCAGGTAGAGGTTGTGCGGGGCCGGCTTGGCGGTGCCCCGGAAGTACGCGGCGGGCTTGTTGTCGGGTGTTCCGGGGGACAGCGGGGCGGCGTCGATCAGCGGCAGCAGCTTCTTCTGGGCACCGGAGAAGGCGAGCGTGGGACGGTCGAACTGGCGCAGCAGTTCGAGGTCGGCCTCGCGTGCGCTGCGCACCGGCCCGACGACCGGGGGCAGCCGGGTGGCGTAGACCGCCATCAGCCGGCTCAGCCCGCCCTCGACCTGTTCCGCGTACACGATGTCGGCGGCGTCCAGACCGGTCTGGGGGCGGGCCGCTCCCACGTTGTCGATCTTGACGGCGAGGACGGGGCCCGCGTGCTCCGGACTCGGTGCCGGGGTCTGCGGCAGCTCCCGCACCGGCCTGGGGGTCCCTCCCTTTCCGTCCTGCCCGTCCTCGACGGTGCCGTGCCGCGCCGTGCAGCCCGCCGCCAGGGTGACCGTCGTCATGGCGGCCAGCAGCGCCACCGCCGAGGCGGCGTACCGCACGCGCACGCTTCGTCCCAAGTCCACCGTTCAGCCCCCGTCTCCGCGCCTCTGTCTTCTGACTGTGTGTTTATCCGCTCATCGGTGGCCATACCCGCCCGGTTCTGATCGAGCGGGACCAGGCCGCCGATCGGCCGAATGAGCCGGCCGGCGGTTCGGCGGGGCGGGCCCCGGGTACCCGAGCGCAGCACAGGAGAGGCGGAACGACGGAGGGAGCGCGCCGCGATGAAGGCAGTGACGTGGCAGGGCAAGCGCGACGTTCGGGTGGACGAGGTCCCCGACCCGAAGATCCAGGAGCCGACGGACGCCGTCATCCGGATCACCTCGACCGGCCTGTGCGGCTCCGATCTGCACCTCTACGAGGTGCTCACGCCGTTCATGACACCGGGCGACATCCTCGGCCACGAGCCCATGGGCATCGTGGAGGAGGTCGGCGCCGGGGTGCCGAACCTGAAGCCCGGCGACCGGGTGGTCGTGCCGTTCCAGATCTCCTGCGGCCACTGCTTCATGTGCTCCGCGGGCCTGACGACCCAGTGCGAGACCACCCAGGTCACCAGCGAGGGCATGGGCGCCGCCCTGTTCGGCTACACCCGCCTGTACGGCGCCGTGCCGGGCGCCCAGGCCGAGTACCTGCGCGTCCCGCAGGCCCAGTTCGGACCGATCAAGCTCCCCGAGGGCCCGCCCGACGACCGGTTCCTCTACCTCTCGGACGTGCTGCCGACCGCCTGGCAGGCGGTCGCCTACGCCGACGTTCCGCGCGGCGGGAGCGTGGCCGTACTCGGTCTCGGCCCCATCGGCGACATGGCGTGCCGGATCGCCAAGGCGCGCGGCGCCGAGCGGGTGTTCGGCGTGGACCTGGTCCCGGAACGGCTGGTCCGGGCGCGCCGGCGGGGCGTGGAGACGTACGACCTGCGCGGCTTCGACCACGAGAAGGAACTGGTCGCGGCGATCCGCGACGAGACACAGGGACGCGGGCCCGACGCCGTGATCGACGCGGTCGGCACCGAGGCGCACGGCAGCGCGGCCGCCCGTCTCGTCCAGCAGGCCGCGACGGTGCTGCCGCACGCGCTGAGCGGACCGCTCGCGGAACGCTTCAGCGTGGACCGGCTCGCCGCCCTGCACGCCGCCATCGAACTGGTGCGCCGCGGCGGCACGCTCTCCCTGAGCGGCGTCTACGGCGGCACGGCCGACCCCATGCCGATGATCACGCTCTTCGACAAGCAGATCCAGATGCGCATGGGCCAGGCCAACGTCCGCCGCTGGACCGACGAGATCATGCCCTACCTGACGGACGAGGACCCGCTCGGCGTCGACGACTTCGCCACGCACCGGCTGCCGCTGTCGGACGCCCCGCACGCGTACGAGATGTTCCAGCGCAAGCAGGATGGGGCCGTCAAGGTCGTCATGCGGCCGTGAGTCCGCCAAGGTCGTCGTGCGGCCGGGAGCGCGGGCGGCCCGCGCCCGGACCACCGCGCCCGGACCGCCGCGCAGGGGCTCGGGACCGGCGGGCTCAGGGGCGGGAGCCGAAGACCTCCGCCAGGTCGTAGCGGACCGGCTCCTCCAACTGGGCGTAGGTGCAGCTCTCCGGCGCGCGGTCCGGGCGCCAGCGGCGGAAGCGGGCCGTGTGCCGGAACCGCGCCCCGTTCTCCATGTGGTCGTAGGCCACCTCGGCCACCCGCTCCGGCCGCAGCGGCACCCAGGACAGGTCCTTCTTCCCCGACCAGCGACTGGGCGCGCCGGGCAGCCGGGCCGCCTCGTGGGCCGTCTCGTCCGACCAGGCCGCCCACGGGTGCCCGGCGACGTCGTCCATCCGCTGCGGCTCCAGCTCCTCGATCAGCTCGGCGCGCCGCTTCATCGGGAACGCGGCGGACACGCCGACGTGTTGCAGGGTGCCCCGGTCGTCGTACAGGCCGAGCAGCAGCGAGCCGACGACGGGGCCGCTCTTGTGGTGGCGGTACCCGGCGACCACCACGTCCGCCGTGCGCTCGTGCTTGACCTTGAACATGGCCCGCTCGTCCTGGAGATAGCGCAGCCCCGGCGGCTTGGCGACGACACCGTCCAGGCCTGCCCCCTCGTACTGCTCGAACCAGCGCCGGGCCACCTCGATGTCGGTCGTGGCGGGTGCCACGTGCACCGGGGCGGTGACCCCCGCCAGCGCCCGGACCAGCAGCGCGCGCCGGTCGGACAGCGGCACGTCCAGCAGGGACTCGCCGTCCAGGGCGAGCAGGTCGAAGGCCACGAAGGAGGACGGGGTCCGCTCGGCCAGCATCCGCACCCGGGAGTCGGCCGGGTGGATCCGCTCGGTCAGCGCGTCGAAGTCCAGCCGGCCCTCCCGCGCGATCACGATCTCCCCGTCCAGCACGCACCGCTCGGGCAGCCGCTCCTTGAGCGCCTCCACCAGTTCGGGAAAGTACCTGGTCAGCGGCTTTCCCGTGCGGCTGCCGAGTTCGACCTCGGGGCCGTCGCGGAACACGATCGCCCGGAACCCGTCCCACTTCGCCTCGTACTGCATGCCCGGCGGGATCCTCGCCACCGACTTGGCGAGCATCGGCTTCACGGGGGGCATCACCGGCAGGTCCATGCCTAGATTCTGCGCTCGATTCCGCGCGCCCGCGCGGAACCCGCCCGGTGTGCGAGGTCCGCGCGCTGCCCCTACCGTGGCTCGCATGGGCGATGCGGTGGAGCTGGAGGTGGGCGGGCGGACCGTACGGCTGTCCAGCCCGGACAAGGTGTTCTTTCCCGAGCGGGGGTTCACCAAGCTGGACATCGCCCGGTACTACCAGGCCGTCGCCCCCGGCATCCTGCGCGCCCTGCGCGACCGGCCCACCACCCTGGAGCGCTATCCGGACGGCATCACCGGCGAGTGGTTCTTCCAGAAGCGGGCGCCCAAGGGCATGCCCGCGTGGATCCCCACCGCCCACATCACCTTCCCCAGCGGCCGCAGCGCCGACGAGATGTGCCCGACCGAGGAGGCGGCCGTGGTGTGGGCCGCCCAGTACGGCACGCTGACCTTCCACCCCTGGCCGGTGCGCCGGGACGACGTCGACCACCCCGACGAACTGCGCATCGACCTCGACCCCCAGCCCGGCACCGACTTCGCCGACGCCGTGCGCGCCGCCCACGAACTGCGGTCCGTGCTGGAGGAGTTCGGGGGCCTGCGCGGCTGGCCCAAGACCTCCGGCGGCCGCGGGCTGCACGTGTTCGTGCCGATCCAGCCGCGCTGGACCTTCACCCAGGTACGGCGTGCCGCGATCGCCGTGGGCCGGGAGATGGAACGCCGGATGCCCGAGCACGTGACGATCAAGTGGTGGAAGGAGGAGCGCGGCGCCCGTATCTTCCTGGACTACAATCAGACGGCCCGCGACCGCACCATCGCCTCCGCCTACTCCGTGCGCCCCCGCTCCCACGCCCCCGTCTCGGCGCCCCTGCGCTGGGAGGAGGTCGGCGCCGCCCGGCCCCAGGACTTCGACGTGGCCACCATGCCGTCCCGGTTCGCCGAAGTCGGCGACGTGCACGCCGACATGGACGACCACGCCTTCTCCCTGGAGGCACTGCTGGAACTGGCCGCCCAGGACGAACGCGACCACGGCCTCGGCGATCTGCCCTACCCGCCCGAGTACCCGAAGATGCCGGGCGAGCCGAAGCGCGTCCAGCCGAGCCGGGCGAAGAAGGAGGGCCCGGCCGCCGGCTGAGTGCACGGGCTGAGTGCGCCGGCTGAGTGCGCGGACGCTCCTGGTGGGAGGCGGGCTTCGGGTCGAGAGCGCTCTCACGGCGGGGCCCGGGCGCGGTTATCCTGATCCGCAACCGCCGGTGAGGAGCGCAGAAGTGACCGAGACAGCGTCGCGTCCCACGTTGGAGGCCGTGGCCGCGCGGGCGGGGGTGTCGCGGGCCACCGTGTCCCGGGTGGTGAACGGCGGCGACGGGGTGAGGGAGCCGCTGGCCGAGCGCGTGCGGCGGGCCGTGGAGGAACTCGGGTACGTGCCGAACCAGGCCGCCCGCAGCCTGGTGACCAAGCGCCACGACGCCGTCGCCGTGGTCGTCGCCGAACCGGAGACCAGGGTCTTCGCCGACCCCTTCTTCGCGCTGCAACTGCGGGGCATCAGCAAGGAGCTGACGGCCCACGACTCGCAGCTCGTCCTGCTGCTGACGGAGGGGCGCGACGACCACGCCAGGGTCGGGCGCTACCTCGCCGGCGGTCACGTCGACGGCGCCCTCGTGTTCTCGCTGCACCTCGACGACCCGCTGCCGGGGCTGATCCGGCGCGCCGGGGTGCCGACCGTGTTCGGCGGGCGGCCCGGCTGGAGCGACGACACCGGCCCCGGCGCAGCGGACTCCGCGCGGACGGCCGGGAACCCCGCGGTCGTCTACGTCGACAGCGACAACCGGGGCGGGGCGCGGGAGGCCGTACGGCACCTGGTCGGCCTGGGCCGGACCAGGATCGGGCACATCACCGGCGCCCTCGACCAGACCTCGGCGGTGGACCGGCTCGACGGATTCCGGGACGTGATGGTCGACGCCGACCCCCGGCTGATCGTGGAGAGCGACTTCACCCCGGCCGGCGGCGAGCGCGCCATGCGCGAACTCCTCGACCGCTGCCCCGACCTCGACGCGGTGTTCGCCGCCAACGACCTCACCGCCTCCGGTGCCCTGCGCGTGCTGCGCGAGCGCGGGCTGCGGGTCCCCGACGACGTCGCCGTGGTCGGCTTCGACGACATGCTGCCCGTGGCCGAGCAGACCGAGCCGCCGCTGACGACCGTGCGTCAGGACATCGAGGAGATGGGCCGGCTGATGGCCCGCCTCCTGCTGCGCGGCCTCGACGGACAGGGCGCCGAGGCCGGGGTGGGCGGCGCGCCGCGCAGCGTCATACTGCCGACGACACTCGTACGGCGCGCGTCCGCGTGAGTCCCGCCGGGCCGCGGGGGTGGCTCACGTCTGCGGCGGGGTGCTCCTGATCACCGCGAAGCGGGCGCCGTAAGGGTCGGCGAGCCTGGCGATACGGCCGACGCCCGTCACGTCGGTGGCGGGCACCCGGACCGTGCCGCCCAGCTCCTCGGCCCTGGCCACCGTCGCGTCCGTGTCCGGGACCTCGAAGTACGGCAGCCAGTACGCGCCCGTCTTCGCCTCGGTCGGGTCGTCGGCGAGAGCCACGATGCCGCCGAACATGGCGTCCTCGCCGCCCTCGGCGGGGTTCACGCACGTGTAGGTGCCGCCGGGGAAGGGCACCGCGGAGGTCTCCAGACCCAGCACCTTGTTGTAGAACGCCGCCGCCGCGGCGATGTCCGCCGTGTACAGCTCGACCCAGCACAGCGAGCCCGCCTCGCCGGCCATGTCCACGCCCTTGATCCGCCCCGGCTGCCAGAGGCCGAACGGCACGCCCGCCTTGTCGGCGAGGACCGCCATGTGCCCCTCGCCCATCACGTCCATGGGCTGGACCAGCACGGTGCCGTGCGCCTCCTCGGCGGCCTTGGCGGTCGCCGCCGCGTCGGCGCTCTGGAAGTACACGGTCCAGGAGGGCGGCCCCTGCTCCGGCGTGGTCTGCATCCCGCCGGCCACCGTCCTGCCGCCGAGCTGGAAGAAGCCGTAGCCACCGGCCTGCGGCCCGGCCGACTGGAACCGCCAGCCGAAGAGAGCGCCGTAGAAGGAGCCGGCGCCCTCGATGTCGGGGGTGCCGACGTCGATCCAGTTCGGAGCGCCGTTGACGAAACGGGTGGTGAGCATCCATGCCCTCCTTCGAAGGTGCCCGGTTGTCTGCACTGCCGAGTCTGTCACCGCCCACCGACAACCGCCGCCGCAACACGACGCCCCCGGCGGCGGCGCCGGGGCCGAGGCTGCGACTCGGGCTCGGGCCGCCTTACGGCGAGTGACCCGGACTGAGGCTTGTGGCCGCCGCCCCTGGGACGGGGCTGCCGCGTCGGCTTGGAGCTGCTGCGCCGGGTCGACAGCGGTGGCCACGGGCTTACGCCGCGACCGTCGCCCCGGCTCCTGGTAGCGCCCCGGCCCCGACGGACGCCCCTCGGAACCGCCACACGACACGGCGACCGTGCTCATCGAGGTCACCGCTCGGCTCGCGACGGTTGCCCCGGTCGACAGCCGGTCGCCGGTGCGCCTGGTGGCGGCCGTCGTGCCGGCTTCTGGTAGCGCCCCGGTCGCCTCATGCTGTTCGGGGTTGCGCCTCACGGCCACTGGTTGGGGTTGTCTCCCGGCAGCGGCCGGTGGCCGGTCGCTCGGCTGACGGCCGTTGCCGACTCGGCCAGGCAGCAACTGCAACGGCCACTACGCGCTGGGGGAGCGCAGCTCGGAGCTGCCGTCCGGCTTGTGGTCGCCGCACGGCGAGGGTGGCCGGCCTGGGGTGTGGTCGTCGCGCGGCGACGACGGCCGGACTGGGGTGCAGCCACCGCTCGCCCTCGGGGCGGTTGCCCCGGCCGACAGAGGTGGTCGCGGGTGCGGCGGTCGCGCAGGGGGTGTGGCTGTCGATCCGGTGTGTGACCGTCGTCCTGGTCATGCTGGTCGACCGCCCGGGGCGGTCGCGCCGCTGGCGGCGGTCACTTGGTCGAGGTGGTCGGCCCGGTGGCGGCGTTCACCCGGGCCACGGCGGTGGCCCCACTGGCGGTGGCCCCACTGGCGGTGGTCGCCCGGCAGCGGCGGTCGCCTTCCGCCGAGACGTTCACCCACCGACTGCGGTCGTGCTGCTGACGGCGCTCACCCGCCCGCTGCGGTCGTGCTGCTGACGGCGGTCGCCCGGCCTCGGTGGTCGGCCCCGTTGGCGGCGTTCACTCGGCCGCTGCCGTCACCCCGCTGACGGCGGTCACCTGGCCGCGCTGGTCGGTCCGCCGCGGTCGTAGCCCGGCAGCGGTGGTTGGCCCGGGGGGCGTCGTCTCCGTCACGCGTGGAGTCGTCTCGTGTTTTCGCGGCGATCCGCGCGCCGCCGTGCGGTGCGGGTGGTCGTGAGGCCATGATCGGGGCGGCGAGTGGCCGTGGGGGGCGCGTTGAGTCGGTGTTGATCGAATGTTTCGCGCCGACCGGCACGATCCCGTTCATGCACTTCGAGACGACCACCCCGGCCGGCATCGCCTGGCAGGACCGGGCCCTGTGCGCGCAGACCGGGGCCGACTTCTTCTTTCCCGAGCCGGGCAGCTCGGTGCGTGAGGCGAAGCGCATCTGCGGGATGTGCGAGATGCGCTCGGCCTGCCTGGAGTACGCCCTCGCGAACGACGAACGCTTCGGCGTCTGGGGCGGCCTGTCCGAGAAGGAACGGCAGGTCCTCGGGCGGACCGGGCGGTCCGCCCCGTGCGCGAACGGCTGATCAGGCGCCGGCCCGCGCCGCCATCCGCGCCCGCCGCGCGGCGAGCCGCTCGTCGAACTTCGTCGCCTCGTCGTTCAGCCCGCCCATGAACAGGCCCAGCTCCTCCTGCGCCTGCAGGCCCTCGGGGCCGAGGCCGTCGATCTCCAGGACCTTCAGGAAGCGGAGCACCGGCTGGAGCACGTCGTCGTGGTGGATGCGCAGGTTGTAGACCCCGCCGATGGCCATCTGCGCCGCCGCCCGCTCGAAGCCGGGGATGCCGTGGCCGGGCATGCGGAAGTTGACCACCACGTCCCGCACCGCCTGCATGGTCAGGTCGGGCGCGATCTCGAAGGCGGCCTTGAGCAGGTTGCGGTAGAAGACCATGTGCAGGTTCTCGTCCGTCGCGATGCGCGTCAGCATGCGGTCGCAGACCGGATCGCCGGACTGGTGCCCGGTGTTGCGGTGCGAGATACGGGTGGCGAGCTCCTGGAAGGCGACGTACGCGACCGAGTGCAGCATCGAGTGCCGGTTGTCGGACTCGAAGCCCTCGCTCATGTGCGCCATCCGGAACTGCTCCAGCTTGTCCGGGTCGACCGCGCGCGAGGCGAGGAGGTAGTCGCGCATCACGATGCCGTGCCGGCCCTCCTCGGCCGTCCAGCGGTGCACCCACGTGCCCCAGGCACCGTCCCGGCCGAACAGGGTGGCGATCTCGTGGTGGTAGCTGGGGAGGTTGTCCTCGGTCAGCAGGTTGACCACCAGGGCGATCCGGCCGACATCCGTGACCTTGGACTGCTCCTTGTCCCAGGCCTCGCCGTCCTCGAAGAAACCGGGGAAGTTGCGGCCGTCGCTCCAGGGCACGTACTCGTGCGGCATCCAGTCCTTGGCGACCGTCAGATGCCGGTTCAGCTCCTTCTCGACCACTTCCTCCAGCGCGTACAGCAGCCGCGCGTCGGTCCACGTGGACGGGCTGCCGAGGTGAGGGGAGGTGAGGGTCACGGAAACTCCAGGGGGACGCGCGGGGAAGCGGAGGCGGGCAGGGCTGAACGGAACGAGCCCGGCGAGCGGTGCACGGGAACCTACGGGATCGTAGGCTACGAATCCGTAGGTTACGAATCCGTAGGTTAAGTTCGTCGTAAAGGTGGCTGATCAGAAGGGTGCCGCAAAGGAGTTGACGGACGCCCAGAGGCGTCCCAGGATCGCAGGTCCAGGCGCTGGAAGAGACGCCGCCCGCCTCGTCAGGCGTACAACTCCCGCAGCCGCACCGAGAGGCACGTCACACAGCCTTCGAGCTTCTCGAACTCGCCGATGTCCACCACGACCGGCTCGAAGCCGAGGTCGCCCAGCAGTTCCGCCGTCTTCGGCGCGCTCGCCGCCATCAGCAGCCTGCCGCCGCCGAGCAGCACCACATGGCTGCCGGACTCCTCCGGCACCGGCAGGAAACGCGGGTACAGCGACGGCGTGTCCACCTTCGGGATGTGCCCGATGACCGTCCCGTCGGGCAGCGCCGTCACCGCCGACTTCAGATGCAGCACCTTGCTCACCGGTACGGTCACGACCCGCGCCCCGAGCGGCTCGAACACGGCCCGCAACTGCTGCACGCCGACCGCGTTGGTGCGCCCGCCACGGCCGACGTAGACCGTGTCGCCGACCTTCAGCACGTCCCCGCCGTCCAGCGTGCCCGGCTCCCAGACCCAGTTCACCGAGCAGCCCAGACGGGCCACGGCCTGCTCCACCCCGGCGGTCTCGCCACGCCGGGACGGGGCGCCCGGACGGGTGATCAGGGCGACGTTCCGGTAGACGACGACGGTGTCCTCCACGAACACCGCGTCGGGGCAGTCGTCGGCCGGTTCGACCTCGACCGTCTCCCAGCCGTGGCCGTGCAGCGCCTCGACGTACGTCTCCCACTGCCGCACCGCCAGTTCGACGTCGACCTCCTCCCGCTCGACATGGGTCACCAGCCCTTCGGCGAGCCGCGGACCGGGGTGGCGGACGAGGGCCTTCTTGCTGGGCACGAGGCGCCTTTCGTGTCTACGCGTGGGCGTTTCCCGGCGCGGCCGTGACCGCACCGGGCCGCCATCATGCGACAGGCGTCCGCCCCGGCAAAAGCCCGCCGGGCCCTACGCGGGACCCACGACGGATTCCCGGGTGGTTTCCCGCAGTTCCCCTTCCTCCAGCAGGAGCCAGCGGGTGATGCCGAGGGACTCCAGGAACGGCAGGTCGTGGCTGGCCACGATCAGGGCACCCTCGTAGGACTCCAGGGCCGTCGTCAGCCGGCGCACGCTCGCCATGTCCAGGTTGTTGGTCGGCTCGTCGAGCATCAGCAACTGCGGCGCGGGCTCCGCCAGCAGCAGCGCGGCCAGCGCGGCCCGGAAGCGTTCGCCGCCGGACAGCGTCGCCGAGAGCTGGTCGGCGCGGGCGCCCCGGAACAGGAAGCGGGCCAGCCGGGCCCGGATCCGGTTGTTGGTGGCGCCCGGCGCGAGACGGGCCACGTTCTCGGCCACGCTCAGCTCGCCGTCGAGGATGTCCAGCCGCTGCGGCAGGAACCGCGCCGGCACATGCGCGGTCACCTCGCCCGACAGTGGCGGCAGCTCACCGGCGACGGTGCGCAGGAGCGTCGTCTTGCCCGCCCCGTTGCGCCCGATCAGCGCGACCCGCTCGGGACCGCGCAGGTCGAGACCTCCGTCCACGCGCGCGCCGTACGCCGGTTCCAGATCCCGCAGGGTGAGCACGGTACGGCCCGGCGGTACGGCCGTGTACGGCAGGTCGACGCGGATCTCGTCGTCGTCCCGCACCGCCTCCGCCGCCTCGTCGAGCCGTTCCCTGGCCTCGGCGAGCCGTTCCTCGTGCATGATGCGGTGCTTGCCCGCCGACTCCTGCGCCGCGCGCTTGCGGGCACCCATGACGATCTTCGGCTCGCGCTTCTGGTCCCACATCTTCTGGCCGTACCGCTTGCGCCGGGCCAGCTTGACCTGGGCGTCGGCCAGTTCCCGCTGCTGCTTGCGCAGGTCGGCCTCGGCGACGCGCACCATGCGCTCGGCGGCCTCCTGCTCCAGGGCGAGGGCCTCCTCGTACGCCGAGAAGTTCCCGCCGTACCAGGTGACCCGGCCGGAGCCGAGGTCGGCGATCTGGTCGACCAGCTCCAGGAGTTCGCGGTCGTGGCTGACCACGACCAGCACGCCCGGCCAGGACTCGACGGCCGCGTACAGCCGGCGGCGAGCGTACAGGTCGAGGTTGTTGGTCGGCTCGTCCAGCAGCAGCACGTCCGGCCGGCGCAGCAGCAGCGCGGCCAGCCGCAGCAGCACCGACTCGCCGCCCGAGACCTCGCCGATGGTGCGGTCCAGGTCGATGCGGCCGAGCCCGAGCTCGCCGAGGGTCGCCAGGGCGCGCTCCTCCACGTCCCAGTCGTCGCCGACCGTCTCGAAGTGCTCCTCGGAGACGTCACCGGCCTCGATGGCGTGCAGGGCGGCCCGCTGCGCGGCGATGCCGAGTGCCTCGTCGACCCGCAGCGCGGTGTCGAGCGTGACGTTCTGCGGAAGGTGTCCCACCTCGCCGGCGACGCGGACGGCACCGTCGGCCGGTCCGAGCTCGCCGGCGATCAGCTTCAACAGGGTGGACTTTCCAGAGCCGTTGACGCCGACCAGCCCGGTCCTGCCGGGTCCGAAGGTGATGTCGAGGCCGGTGAAGACGGGGCTGCCGTCGGGCCAGGCGAAGGAGAGGGAGGTACAGGTGATGGATGAGGACATGAGGCGCCTCGCGATTGCTGGGTGCGGTCAGGGGCAGACGCGTGTGAGACACCGCAGGGCGAGGTCACCGTGTGGAACGGAGGCCACGGGGCATGAGAAGAGCCCTGGGCCGGATTTCCTTCGGGACGGCTCGGACGCCGAGGTCGCGCGCCACGCACACACCTGACCGGTGCGACGCGGTGCCTCAGGACCTCAGACGAGCAACGTCCTTCTCCAATCGACGGCAACAGGACCGCTGCAAACGGTAGGAGGGGCCGGAACACCTGTCAACGAAATATCGGGTGGGCCCGAGCCCCCCGGAAGGAGGCCCTCGTGCCCGACGGTTCGCTCTCGCTGCCCGCCCGGCTCTACCTGCTGGCCTGGGACACCGAGCGGCTGAAGATCACCGGCACCGCCCAACTGCACCTCCTGGTCCGGGCCGGCGCCCTGACCGAGCTGGCCCAGCGCGGGCTGCTCGTCGACGACGACGGTGTCGCCGTACCCGCCGGCCTGGACGCCGACACCGGGGACCCGGTGCTCGACGGGCTGCTCGAACTCGTCCGGGAGTCCCGGCCCCGCCGCTGGAAGGCCTGGGTGACACTGCACGCCCGGACCACCCTCGACGCCGTGCGGGAGCAGCTGACCGCCGAAGGGTTCCTGCGCGCCGAGCGGCGCCGGGTCCTCGGTGTCCTCCCGTCCGTGGACTACGCCCTGGAGCGCGTCGCCGTCGTGGACGCGCTGCGGGAGGAGGCACGCCGGGCGCTGGAGGGCCCGCTGCCGGCCGCGGAGGTCTCCGAGGGCGACGCGGCCGTCGTCGCCCTCGCGGCCGCCGCCGAACTGCGCACCCTGGTGCCCGCGAAGGACCGCAGGCGCCACCGGCAGCGCATCGAGGAGCTGACCGAGCGCGGCGGAGCCGCGGCCCCCGCGCTGCGCAGGGTGATGCGCGAGGTGAGCGCGGCGGTGGTCATGGCGACCACCGCGGCCTCCGCCGCCGCGGCGAGCGGCTGACCGGGGCCGTCCGGGCCCCGGGGCCGTCGTCTCCGGGCGCCCGTCCCCGGCGGCGGTAACCCGGGACCGGGAGGGGGCCGTCAGCAGGCGTCCCGCATCAGCTCCGCCAGATCGTGGTCCAGGTCGAACTGGAGGTGTTCCAGGCCGAGCGGCACCAGCTCACTCGTGGCCTCCAGGAAGCGCCGTATCTCACCGCTGTGGACGTGCACCACCGCCGTGCCCTCGGGGGCGTGGAACTCCAGCACGGTGCGGTCGAACCCGTACGGCCGCACCCGTACGTCGCCGTCGCCCTCGGGCTCCCGCAGACCGGCCGCCAGCAGGTCACGGGCGAAGAGCCAGCAGACGTCCACGCCTTCGAGGGTGGCCGGGGCCGGGAAGGTCATACGGACGGCGAACGGGTCCCGCCGGTCGTAGTGCAGCGTGGCGGGAATGCTGGGCATCCGTGGCGTGGCGGAGACCAGGCGCGCCTCCACGAACTGCTCGATGTCGGTGGACATGGCCTTGCTCCCTTGTGACGGCTGGACGAACCTCCGGGCGGATGAGGCCGGGCACTGGAAGAGACGACGGAAGCCGCCGATCCGTGCACACGAGGAGCGAGTGACCTCCGTCACCGCGTTCCTTCACGGGCGTGACACGGCTGTCGCGTCGCTCGACTGGAGGACTGGAGATCGCCCGATATGGCGAACCGATCCAGAATTGCCGGTATCCGTTCCTTGCACAGAGAGGAAGTGAACGGCATGCCACGCGGTTCCAGTTCCAAGCGCGAGCGCCAGTACGAGCACATCAAGCAGAGCGCGCAGGACCGGGGGGAGAGCACCGAACGCGCCAGGGAGATCGCCGCGCGCACGGTGAACAAGGAGCGTGCCCGCAGCGGCGAGTCGAAGACCGCCGGCCGCATCTCCACCCAGGACATGTCCTCCGGCAGACGGGGCGGGCAGCGTTCGGGCCGGGGCTCCGAGGGGCCCACCTACGACCAGCTCTACGAGGAGGCCAAGCGGCGCAACATCCACGGCCGCTCGGACATGAACAAGCAGCAGCTTCGGCAGGCCCTGGGCAGAGGCTGACCCCGGCGCCCGGCCGGGCGGGTCCGCCTCCGGTCAGGAACGCGGGCCCGCCCCGCCGTGTCGTACCCGATGGCCGTACGCTCGGCCCATCATGACGACGACCGTACCCATTCCCGCGGGCTGGCCCGCCACCGAGGAGCAGGCCCGCGCCGTCCAGGACGAGTTGCGTGAACGGGTGGTGCGCGACGAGCCGGGCCCGCCGCCCGGTACGGGCCACGTCACGGGAGTCGACGTGGCCTACGACGACGAGCGGGACCTCGTCGCGGCGGCGGCCGTCGTCCTGGACGCGGCCACCTTGCGCGTCGTCGCCGGCACCACCGCCGTCGGGCGGATCTCCTTCCCCTACGTGCCGGGGCTGCTGGCCTTCCGTGAGATCCCCACCGTGCTCGCCGCGCTGGACACCCTGCCCTGCCCGCCCGGCCTGGTCGTCTGCGACGGCTACGGCCTGGCCCATCCCCGGCGCTTCGGACTGGCGAGCCACCTCGGTGTGCTGACCGGGCTGCCGACGATCGGCGTCGCCAAGAACCCGTTCACCTTCACCCACGAGGATCCGGACACCCCGCGCGGCAGTGCCTCCCCGCTGCTCGCCGGCGCCGACGAGGTCGGCCGGGCCCTGCGTACCCGGGACGGCGTCAAGCCGGTCTTCGTCTCCGTCGGCCACCGGGTGAGCCTGGACAACGCCTGCGCGCACACTCTCGCCCTCACCCCGGACTACCGCCTCCCGGAGACGACCCGCCGCGCCGACGCCCTGTGCCGCCGCGCCCTCCGGAAGGCGACGGCGGACGGGGCCTAGCGGGTCACGGGGCGCGTGTACGGCTTCCGGGCACTGCTCCGGCTCCCGGGCACTGCTCCGGGGCCCGGTTCTGAGTACGCCGTCTGAGTATCCGTACGGATGTGGCCACCGGGGCCCATGGGCAGGCTTGGGGCGCATGACGACGCACCGTTCCCACAAGCCCCTCGCCGACCCGGCCCGCCCCGTCGAGCGTGCCGTGAACGCCACTCTGATCCTCGCCGTACTGGCCGGGCTCGGCTGGATAGCCGGGATGATCTGGACCGTGGCCGACTGGTCGCTGTAGCTCAGCGTCGCCGTGGTCCGGTCAAGCCCTGGCGGCTCGTCGCGATCCGGAAGGTGATGCCCGCCCGGCGCAGGCGGTCGATGAGGGCGTCGCCCATGGCCACCGCGGTGGTGACCTGGCCCGACGTCCGCGGGAGGTCGTCGAGCGCCAGAGCGAGCGCCGACTCGGCGAACATCTTCGCCGTCTCGCCGTACCCCGGGTCGCCGCCCGCCACCTCGGTGAACACCCGCCGTCCGCCGCCCTCGCCCACGAACCGCACCGAGAACCAGCTCCTGGCCCGCTTCTCCGCGCTCGGCCCCTCACCGGGCTGCAGCCGTCCGGACAACCAGCGCCGGGCGGGCGGCAGTTGGGCGGCGGCCATGACCGCGCCGAGGGCGGCGGCACCGCCCACGGCGACCGGCAGGTGCCGCACGGCCGCGTAGTGGCGGTAGCGGAAGTCCGGGCCGTAACGTTCCAGCACGCGCGCGGAGCGCCGCACGATCTGCGGGTCGATGGTCGGCAGCGGCACCGCCCAGGCACCCACCTCCCCGGCGAACCGCGGCGCGCCCGTCGGTGTGACCGCCCGCCGCCCCAGCAACCGCGGTTCGTGCCGCGCCCGGTCCCGCGCGGCGGCCCGGATCCGCAGGGGACGGGCGAACTGGCTGAGCGCCGACGCGAGGGTCCCACCCGAGAAGGCGGCGTCCGCCCGGACGAATCCGTCCACGGTCAGCGGTACGCCCTCCGGCAGCTGCCGGACGGTGAAGTACACGCCCAGGTCGGGCGGGACGGAGTCGAAGCCGCAGGCGTGCACCAGGCGCGCCCCGGTCTCGCGCGCGCGTGCGTCGTGCCGGACGTACACCAGGTCCACGAACTCGGGCTCGCCGCACAGGTCCAGGTAGTCCGTGCCGCTGTCGGCGCAGGCGGCGACGAGTTCCTCGCCCACGGCCGCGTACGGGCCCACGGTCGTGGCCAGCACGCGCGCCTGACGGGCGAGGTCGCGCAGGGAGTCCGGGTCGGCCGCGTCCGCGCGCAGCACTCCGACGGACGCACCCGAGGGCAGTCGCTCACGCAGTTCCCGGAGCCGCTCCTCGCTGCGTCCGGCGATGGCCCAGCGCAGCCCCTCGGGGGCGTGCGCGGCGAGGTACTCGGCGGTGAGCGCCCCCACGAAGCCGGTGGCTCCGAAGAGGACGATGTCGTAGGGACGGTCGGAGTTCCTCAGCCTGCTCATGACACCCCTCGCTCTCGCAGCCCGCGCCGCTGTCCGTGGCCGAGGCTAGCGTGAGGAGTGCGCGGTCCGGCGGCGAGGGCCCGGCGGTGAAGGGGCGACGGTACGGGATACGGCCACGAGGCCACCGGGTACGCCTCGGCTAAGCGCTTGCTCGCCGAGGGCTTGTGTCCGCTGGAACACGTTCTTAGCATCATCGGTGTTACATCGGTTGTGTCACAGTGAGGGGACCGGATGGCAACGGCAGAGGCGGCGGGGCCGCACGGCCCGCTGACCGGTGTGCGCGTGGTCGAGCTGGCCGGCATCGGCCCCGGCCCGTTCGCCGCGATGCTGCTGGCCGACCTGGGCGCCGACGTCGTCCGGGTGGACCGCCCCGGCGGCACCGGACTCGGCGTCGACCCCGCCCACGACATCACCAACCGCAACAAGCGCTCGGTGGTCGTCGACCTGAAGTCCCCGGGTGGCCCCGGCCGCGTCCTCGACCTCGCCGCCCGCGCCGACATTCTCATCGAGGGCTACCGCCCCGGCGTCGCCGAGCGCCTCGGCGTCGGCCCGGGGGCCTGCCACGCCCGCAACCCGCGGCTGGTCTACGGCCGGATGACCGGATGGGGCCAGGACGGACCGCTCGCCCCGCGCGCGGGACACGACATCGCCTACGTCGCCGTGACCGGCACCCTCGGCATGATCGGCGAACCGGACGCACCCCCGGCCGTTCCCGCCAACCTCCTCGGCGACTACGCCGGCGGCTCCCTCTATCTCGTGGTCGGCGTCCTCGCCGCCCTGCACCACGCGCGCGCGACCGGCGCCGGACAGGTCGTGGACGCCGCGATCGTCGACGGCACCGCCCACCTCTCCGCGATGATCCACGGCATGCTCGCCGCAGGCGTCTGGCAGGACCGCCGCGGGGTCAACCTCCTGGACGGCGGCTGCCCGTACTACGGCACCTACGAGACCGCGGACGGCCGGTACATGGCGGTCGGCGCCCTGGAGCAGCGGTTCTACGACGAGTTCAGCGGACTGCTCGGCCTGGCGGAGCACGCCGGGGTCCGTACCGACCACACCCGCTGGGGGGAACTGCGCGAGGCGGTCGCCGCCCGCTTCAAGTCCCGCACCCAGCAGGAGTGGACCGCGGTCTTCGAGGGCTCCGACGCCTGCGTGGCCCCCGTGCTGTCGCTGCGCGAGGCCCCGCACCACCCGCACCTCGCCGCCCGCGGCACCTTCACGGAGCACTCCGGCCTCACCCAGCCCACACCCGCGCCCCGCTTCTCCGCCACCCCCACCGCCGTCCGCACCGGCCCCGCCCGGCCCGGCGACGGCGCGGCGGCCGTGGCCCGCGACTGGGACCTGCCCGCACTCCTGGAGGACGGGAAGGACGGGAAGGACGGAATGGCCAGGACGGCCGGGACGGCAGCTGACGGGGAGGACGGCTCCTGACGGACCCACGACCGCGACACGCTTCCCCGACCCGCCCCGGGTCCTCCCCACCGCCCCCAGGACACCACCCTCGTCGAAAGGCTTGTCAGTGAGCACCGAAGCGTACGTGTACGACGCGATCCGCACCCCGCGCGGGCGCGGCAAGGCCAACGGCGCCCTGCACGGCACGAAGCCCATCGACCTGGTCGTCGGCCTCATCCACGAGATCCGCGACCGCTTCCCCGGACTCGACCCGGCCGCCGTCGACGACATCGTGCTCGGCGTCGTCGGCCCGATCGGGGACCAGGGCTCCGACATCGCCCGGATCGCCGCCATCGCCGCGGGACTGCCGGACACGGTGGCCGGTGTGCAGGAGAACCGCTTCTGCGCCTCCGGCCTGGAAGCCGTCAACCTGGCCGCCGCCAAGGTGCGATCCGGCTGGGAGGACCTGGTCCTCGCGGGCGGTGTCGAGTCGATGTCCCGGGTGCCGATGGCCTCCGACGGCGGCGCCTGGTTCAACGACCCGATGACCAACCTCGCCGTCAACTTCGTACCGCAGGGCATCGGCGCCGACCTGATCGCCACCATCGAGGGCTTCTCCCGGCGGGACGTCGACGAGTACGCGGCCCTGTCCCAGGAGCGCGCGGTCACCGCCTGGAAGGAGGGCCGCTTCGATCGCTCCGTCGTCCCGGTCAGGGACCGCAACGGACTCGTCGTCCTCGACCACGACGAGCATCCGCGCCCCGGCACCACCGCCGACTCGCTGGCGGCGCTCAAGCCGTCCTTCGCGGACATCGGCGAGCTGGGCGGCTTCGACGCCGTCGCCCTGCAGAAGTACCACTGGGTGGAGAAGATCGACCACGTCCACCACGCGGGCAACTCCTCCGGCATCGTCGACGGCGCCTCGCTCGTCGCCATCGGCTCCCGCGAGGTCGGCGAGCGGTACGGACTCACCCCCCGCGCGCGGATCGTCTCCGCCGCCGTCTCCGGCTCCGAGCCCACCATCATGCTCACCGGACCCGCTCCCGCCACCCGCAAGGCGCTCGCCAGGGCCGGCCTGACCATCGACGACATCGACCTCGTCGAGATCAACGAGGCGTTCGCGGCGGTCGTGCTGCGCTTCGTGAAGGACATGGGCCTGTCCCTGGACAAGGTCAACGTGAACGGCGGCGCCATCGCGCTGGGCCACCCGCTCGGCGCCACCGGCGCGATGATTCTCGGCACCCTCGTCGACGAACTGGAGCGCCAGGACAAGCGCTACGGCCTCGCGACCCTCTGCGTCGGCGGCGGCATGGGCATCGCCACGATCGTCGAGCGCGTCTGACCCGCCCCCAGCGGCGCCCTCAGAACCCAGACTTCAACGGAGACCCCGACATGACCGAGAGCACCACCATCCGCTGGGAGCAGGACGACACCGGCGTCGTCACCCTCGTCCTCGACGACCCCAACCAGTCCGCGAACACGATGAACCAGGCGTTCCGCGACTCCCTCGCCGCCGTCGCCGACCGGCTGGAGACGGAGCGGGAGTCCGTCCGCGGCGTCATCCTCACCTCCGCGAAGAAGACCTTCTTCGCGGGCGGCGACCTGCGCGACCTGATCCGGGTCACCCCGGACACCGCCCAGGAGCTGTTCGACGGCGGCCTCGCGCTCAAGCGGAACCTGCGCCGTATCGAGACCCTGGGCAAGCCCGTCGTCGCCGCGATCAACGGCGCGGCCCTGGGCGGCGGTTACGAGATCGCCCTGGCCTGCCACCACCGGATCGCGCTCGACACCCCCGGTACGAAGATCGGCTGCCCCGAGGTGACCCTCGGCCTGCTCCCCGGCGGCGGCGGGGTGGTCCGCACCGTACGGCTGCTGGGCATCACCGACGCCCTGCTCAAGGTGCTGCTCCAGGGCACCCAGTACAACGCGCGGCGTGCCCAGGAGAACGGGCTCGTCGACGAAGTGGCCACCTCCCAGGAGGAGCTGCTGGCCAAGGCCCGCGCTTTCATCGACGCCAACCCCGAGTCCTGCCAGCCCTGGGACAAGCCCGGCCACCGCATCCCGGGCGGCACCCCGGCGAACCCGAAGTTCGCCGCGAACCTGCCCGCCTTCCCGGCCAGCCTGCGCAAGCAGACGAACGGCGCCCCCTACCCGGCCCCGCGCAACATCCTGGCCGCCGCCGTCGAGGGCTCCCAGGTCGACTTCGAGACCGCCCAGGTCATCGAGGCCCGCTACTTCGTCGAACTGGCCGCGGGGCAGACCTCGAAGAACATGATCCAGGCGTTCTTCTTCGACCTCCAGACCGTCAACTCCGGCGCCAGCCGGCCTCAGGGCGTCGAACCCCGTCAGGTCCGCAAGGTGGCCGTCCTCGGCGCCGGGATGATGGGCGCGGGCATCGCCTACGCGTGCGCCCGCGCGGGCATCGAGGTCGTCCTGAAGGACGTGTCCCCGGAGGCCGCCGCCAAGGGCAAGGGCTACTCGGAGAAGCTGTGCGCCAAGGCCGTCGCCAAGGGCCGTACCAGCCAGGAGAAGGCGGACGCGGTGCTCGCCCGCATCACGCCGACCGCGGAGGTCGCCGACCTCGCGGGCTGCGACGCGGTCATCGAGGCCGTCTTCGAGGACCCGGCGCTCAAGCACAAGGTGTTCCAGGAGATCGAGCAGGTCGTCGCGCCGGACGCGCTGCTGTGCTCCAACACCTCCACCCTGCCGATCACCCTGCTCGCCGAAGGCGTGGAGCGCCAGGCCGACTTCATCGGGCTGCACTTCTTCTCACCCGTGGACAAGATGCCCCTGGTCGAGATCATCAAGGGCGAGCGCACCGGCGACGAGGCACTGGCCCGCGCCTTCGACCTGGTCCGGCAGATCAACAAGACCCCGATCGTCGTCAACGACTCGCGCGGCTTCTTCACCTCCCGGGTCATCGGCCAGTTCATCAACGAGGGCGTGGCGATGGTCGGCGAGGGCATCGAGCCCGCGTCGGTGGAACAGGCGGCGGCCCAGGCGGGCTACCCGGCCAAGGTGCTGTCCCTGATGGACGAGCTGACCCTCACCCTGCCACGGAAGATCCGGGCCGAGTCGCGGCGGGCGGTGGAGGAGGCGGGCGGCACCTGGACCCCGCACCCCGCGGACGCGATCGTCGACCGCATGGTCGACGAGTTCGGCCGCACGGGCCGCAGCGGCGGCGCCGGCTTCTACGACTACGGCGAGGACGGCGCTCGCGCCGGACTGTGGCCGGGGCTGCGTGAGCACTTCACGACACCGGGGTACGAGATCCCGTTCCGGGACATGCAGGAGCGCATGCTCTTCGCCGAGGCGCTCGACACGGTCAGGCTCCTGGAGGAGGGCGTCCTGACCTCCGTCGCCGACGCCAACATCGGCTCGGTGCTCGGCATCGGCTTCCCCGGCTGGACCGGCGGGGTGCTGCAGTACATCAACGGCTACGACGGCGGCGCCGGGGCAGGGGCCGGTCTGCCCGGCTTCGTGGGACGCGCGCGGGAACTCGCCGAGCGCTACGGCGAGCGGTTCACCCCGCCGGCGCTGCTGGTGGCGAAGGCGGAGAAGGGGGAGACCTTCACCGACGCGCGCTGACGGGCCGCTCAGCCGGACGGCGGCCTCTGAGGCCCCCGGGGATCCGCTCCCCGGGGGCCCTCCCGCCCGGCCGTGTCCAGCCACTCCCGCAGCTCCTCCTTCAGCGAGCGCTGGAAGGTGGTGAGCAGGGCCTGCACCACCAGGGGGTGCATATGGGCGGACAGGGACTTCACATCCCGGGTGTCGCGTTCGGCGACGGCGTCACGCAGCAGCCTCGACAGCTCGTGGGCGGCCGTACGCGCGTGCTCGGTCAGCACCGTTCGGGCGGCGAGGATCGTCTCCTGGGACAGGGGCACGTCCAGGAGCTCCACGCCGAGCCGCAGCAGACCGGAGTCGACGCGGAAGGACTCGCCGTCGGCCTCGACGACGTTCATCGCGGCCAGCCGCTCGACGTCCTCCTCGCCGAGCGGCCGGCCGGCCCGGCGCTCCAGCTCCGGCCGGGACAGCGACTCCACGGTGTCCGGCGCCCAGGACGCGACCACCGCGCGGTGGATGGCGAGGTCGTGCGGGGTGAGGTCCGGCGGCAGCTGGCGCAGATGGCGCTCGATCGCGGCGAGCGTCATGCCCCGCAATTGCATCTCCTCGATCAGCGCCAGGCGCGCCAGGTGCTCCCGGCCGTAGCGGCCCACCCGGCGCGGACCGATCACCGGCGGCGGCAGCAGGCCCCGGCCGCTGTAGAAGCGGACCGTGCGCACCGTGACGCCGGCCCGCGCGGCCAGCTCGTCGATCGTGAGGGTCGGCTCGTCGGTGTCGGTCGTCATCGCAGCAGTATCGCTGTCCCACCGACGCTGTGAAAGCCCTGACCTGCCGGTGTACGGCCGGTGACCGGTGAGTGAATGACGCGTGTGAGAAGTCCCGCTCTGTGACGTACGCCATCGCAGGGGAATCGACAGCCGGGGAAGCTGCCGTTCTGGTCTGTGCCGCGACATGGGTGGTGCGGGCCGCAACACGTACGGACACCCGGGCGCACGCCGCCCGGGGCACCAGAAAGTGGAACCACCCTTGAGCAAGGATGCCGTGCCCACGGCACAGGTCGCCCCCCACCCCCAGGCGACCGGGACGCCCGCCGACGCGGGCGACGCCGGATACAGCAAGGACCTCAAGCACCGCCACGTCAACATGATCGCCATCGGCGGGGCGATCGGCACCGGACTCTTCCTGGGAGCGGGCGGTCGCCTGCACAACGCGGGCCCCGCGCTGGCGCTGGCCTACCTCGTGTGCGGCGTCTTCGCGTTCTTCGTCGTCCGTGCCCTCGGCGAGCTGGTCCTGTACCGGCCCTCGTCCGGCTCGTTCGTGTCGTACGCGCGTGAGTTCCTCGGCGAGAAGGGCGCCTACGTCGCCGGCTGGATGTACTTCCTGAACTGGTCGACGACCGGTATCGCCGACATCACGGCGATCGCGCTCTACACGCACTACTGGAGCATGTTCACGTCCGTCCCGCAGTGGGTGCTCGCGCTGATCGCCCTCGCCGTGGTCCTCGCCGTGAACCTGATCTCGGTGAAGATCTTCGGCGAGATGGAGTTCTGGTTCGCGATCATCAAGGTCGCCACCCTGGTCGGCTTCATGCTGATCGGCGTCTTCCTGCTGGCCACGCAGCACGACGTCGGCGGCAGGACCCCGGGCCTGAGCTCGATCACCGACCACGGCGGGTTCTTCCCGCACGGCGTGATGCCGGTCGTCCTCGTCATGCAGGGCGTGATCTTCGCCTACTCCGCCCTGGAGATGATCGGCGTCGCCGCCGGTGAGACCGCCGAGCCGGAGAAGGTCATCCCGCGCGCGGTGAACTCGATCATGTGGCGGGTGGGCCTGTTCTACGTCGGCTCGGTCATCCTGCTCGCCCTGCTGCTGCCCGGTTCGGTCTACTCGGCCGGGGAGAGCCCCTTCGTCACCGTCCTGTCGAGGATCGGCATCCCGGCGGCCGGCGACGTCATGAACCTCGTCGTCCTCACGGCCGCCATGTCGTCCCTGAACTCCGGCCTGTACACCACCGGGCGCATCCTGCGCTCCATGTCCGCGGCGGGCTCCGCTCCGAAGTTCACCGGGGTGATGAGCCGGACCCGGGTCCCCTACGGCGGCATCCTCCTGACCTGCGCGGTCTGCGTACTCGGCGTCGGCCTGAACTACCTCATGCCCAGCCAGGCCTTCGAGATCGTGCTGAACGTCGCCTCCCTCGGCATCGTCAGCACCTGGGTGACCATCATGATCTGTCACCTGGTCTTCGTCCGCCGCGCCAAGGCCGGCCTGCTCACCCGCCCGCACTTCCGCCTTCCCGGCAGCCCGGTCACCGAGATCGCCACGATCGCCTTCTTCGTCGGCTGCCTCGGCATGATGTGGAACGACCCCGAGGTGGGCCGCAAGACCCTCCTGCTGATCCCGCTGATCGCCCTGCTCCTGGTCGCCGGCTGGTTCGGCGTCCGCCGTCGCGTCTCCCGGACGGCCGACCGGGAGCTCTCCGAGATCGCGGAGTAACGGCCCCACCCCGCTGTCAGTGCCACCCCGTACGGAGGCGTCATGCCGGAGATCACGTACGTCCGGGGTGACGCCACCGAGCCCTCGGCCGAGGGCGTGAAGGTGATTGCCCACGTCTGCAACGACATCGGCGGCTGGGGGAGGGGCTTCGTCCGGGCCCTCTCCCAGCACCGCCCGGAGCCGGAGGCCGCCCACCGGGCCTGGTACCGGGACCGTGCGGACAACGACTTCGGCCTCGGCGCCGTCCAGCTCGTCCGGGTGGAGCCGGATGTGTGGGTGGCCAACATGATCGGTCGACGCGGCATCCGGCGGAGAGGCGAGGCCGTCGCGCCCGTGCGGTACGAGGCGATCGACACCGCACCGGACCGGCTCGCCGTCCGTGCGGTCGAGCTCGACGCGTCCGTCCACATGCCCCGGATGGGCTGCGGCCTGGCCGGCGGCACCTGGGACCGGATCGAGCCGCTGATCGACGAGCGGCTGGTGCGGCGGGGGATCGCGGTGACGGTGTACGACCACGGGGGGTGAGGCCGGGCGGCCCAGGGTCCCTCCCTGCCGCCCGGCCGTGGATCACCTCGTGTGCACGTCGTTCGTCGCCTCGATCTTCCTCCACGACCTCGGCTGCTCGGGAGCCGCCGGCGTCGTCGCCAGGGACGCCGCGCGCGCGGCGGGGGCGGCCGGCTTGGACGGCTGGAACAGCCAGGTGTCGAAGAGGGCCGAGAGCGGCTTGCCGGAGATCTTCTCGGCGTACTCCCGGAAGTCGGCCACGGAGGCGTTGCCGTACGCGTGCTTCTTCGGCCAGCCCTTCAGGAGGGCGAAGAACGCCTTGTCGCCGATCTCGTTGCGCAGCGCCTGGACGGCGAGCGCGCCCCGGTCGTAGACCGCGATGTCGAACTGGTCGTCCGGACCCGGGTCGCCCGGCGCGACCGTCCAGAAGGGGTCGTCGGCGGGGTGCGAGGCGTACACCCAGTCCGCCAGCTCCTGCGCGGTGCCCTCGCCCTCGTGCTCGGACCACAGCCACTGGGCGTAGCGCGCGAAGCCCTCGTTGATCCAGATGTCCTTCCAGCCCTTGAGCGACACGCTGTCGCCGTACCACTGGTGGGCCAGCTCGTGCACGACGACGGACGTGTTGGAGCCGTTGGCGAACTGCCTCGGGCTGTAGTACACCCGGGTCTGGGTCTCCAGCGCGTACCCGGTCGTCGTGTTCGGCACGTAGCCGCCGGCCGAGCTGAACGGATACGGCCCGAAATAGCCGCTCAGCCAGTCGACGATCTCCCCGGTGCGCTCGACGCTCGCGCGCGCCGCCCCGGCGTTGTCGCCGAGGTCCCTGCTGTAGGCGTTGAGGACGGGGACGCCGTCCTCCGAGGTACCCGTCGTGATGTCGAACTTCCCGATCGCGAGCGTGGCCAGATACGTGGCCTGCGGCTTGTTCTGGCGCCAGTTGTACCGGGTCCAGCCGAGCTGCGAGCCGGTCGACTGGAGGGTGCCGTTGGAGATCGCCTGCGTGCCGTCCGGCACGGCCACCGACACGTCGTAGGTGGCCTTGTCACTCGGGTGGTCGTTGCTCGGGAACCACCACCAGGCCGCTTCCGGCTCGTCCGCCGCGATCCCGCCGTCCGGGGTGCGGTGCCAGGTGGTGAAGCCGTACGCGCTCTTCGTGGACGGCACCCCGCTGTAGCGGACCACCACGGTGATCGGCGTGTTCCTGGCCAGCGGCTTCTTCGGGGTGACCACCAGTTCGTGCTGACCGGAGGCGGCGAAGGCGGCCGTCGCGCCGTTGACCCGGACCTCGCTGACGTCCAGCAGGAAGTCCAGGTCGAAGCTGGACAGGTCCTGCGTGGTCCGCGCCTCGATCGTCGCCGTGCCCTCCAGCTCGTCCGTGGCCGGCTGGTACTTCAGCCTGAGGTCGTAGTGGGAGACGTCGTATCCGCCGTTGCCGTAGTACGGGTAGTAGGGGTCGCCGATGCCCGGTGCGCCGGGGGAGTGGCTCGCGGCCGATGCCGGGATCGCCAGCAGCAGGGTGGCCGCCGCCAGTGCGCCCGGCGCGATCATTCTGCGGTGCACGTCAGCTCCAAGTCGTAGGGACATGAGGTTCGTTCGGAGCCTATTGAGTCCCGGTGGCCGCAGGCGTGTCCATGCCCACCCCTGTCACACGATCGCCATTCGGCCGTCATGGGTGAAACACGCTCAGGGGCCTTTCCCGCCCTCCGCCCACCGCTCAGGCGGCCGGGTACGCCAGCGCGGCCGCCCGGCGCGCACAGCCCCAGGCCACGGTGACCCCGGCCCCGCCGTGCCCGTAGTTGTGCACGAGCACCCGCCCGTTTGGCAGTTCCTCGCGTTCCAGCCGTACCGCGTGCCGGGTCGGCCGCAGCCCGACCCGGTGCTCCAGCACCCGCGCCCCGGCGATCTCCGGCCGGAGAGCCGCACACCGCTCGACGATCCGCTCGGCCACCGCCGGATCGGGCGTCAGCGACCAGTCGTCCTCCTCGGCCGTGCCGCCGAGGAGGAGCCGGCCCGGCTGCGGGAAGACGTAGGTGGGGGAATCCGATGCGGGGTCGACGGACGTCAGCCACGTCGTGATCCCCGGGTTCTCCACGACGACGAGCTGACCGCGCACGGGACGCATCGCGGGATCGGGGACGAGCGCACGGGCGCCGAGGCCGGTGCAGTTCACGACGACCGGGGCGCCGACCGCCGCCAGATCCGTCACTTCCCGTTCCTCCACGATGCCGCCCGCCGCGGTCAACCGCTCCCGCAGCCACGGCAGATGAGCCGGCATGTCGATCAGCGGAAGCCGCGCCCGCAGCGCCGTGCCCGCCGCCCACTCCCCGGCGTGCGCCGGGCGCAGGCCGGGCACCCGCGCCGCCCACGGCCCCAGCGAGTCGAGCCGCGTCCCGCCGTGCACGCCCTCGACCAGGCGTACGCCCGTCTCATCGGAACGCCCGGCCAGCTCCTCGTACACCGCCAGGGATTCGAGCGACCACTCGCCGACGAGCGACTCCGGCTCGATCCGGTACGGCCACCACAGCGCGCCGGCGACCGCCGACGTCGTCCGCTCGGCCGGCTCACGCGTCCACACCCGCACCCGCCGGCCGCGCTCGGCCAGCACGACGGCCGTCGTCAGTCCGATGACGCCGCCGCCGACCACCACCACCTCGATACCCGGCCCACTGTCCACGCGGCGCACGGTAGCGGAAGGCGCACTCCGTGCTCACCTCGCCCCCGGGCCGGGAATACTCACGGCATGCCTGCCGAGTACACGACCTTCGGCCTGGCCCCGGCGACGCGTCCCGGGGAGATCCTCGCCGACGGCGGTCACCAGCTCCACCGCGACTTCGTGGACTTCGTCGTGGACGGACGGCCCCTGCTGTTCCGGCTCGCCGACCTGGACGCGGTCTCCCCGCTCGCCTCCGACGTACCGCCCGCGATCCTCGCCGCCCAGGTGCGCGGCCTGCTGCTGGAGGGCGAGGCGCCGCTGCCGGGCGGCCGGTACCTCATCTACGGCTGCCCCGAGTGCGAGGACCTGGCCTGCGGCGCGGTCACCGCCGTCATCGAGAGGGCCGGCGCGGACGAGGCGGACTACGTCTGGCGGGACTTCGCCTGGCAGACGGACGAACACGCCGACCTGGAACGGGACGGCTACCACGGCATCGGCCCGTTCCGTTTCGCCGGCGCCGAGTACCGCGCGGCACTGGGCGCGCTGCTGGACGGCGGTGGCCCCGCGCCCCGCCGCCGGGTGCTGCTCGTCGGGGCCCGGGTCGCCGTCCTCGCCAGACTCGCCGCCGGCCTGCGCGCCATCGGCATCGGCGCCGACATCACCCGCGACGCGCTCCACGTCCACGCCGGCGAACTGCGCCAGTACGGTGCCGTCGCCTTCGGCCCGGCGGTCGGCCCGGCCGAACGCGCCGCCGTCCGGGGCGCCTTCGAGCGCGCGGGCGCCGACGTGACCCACGTCGACGGGCCGGTCCCCATCGTGCCGCTCCTGGTCGCCCAGGTCGAACAGGCCCTGGACCGCGGTCCCGTGGAGCGGCGCCGGCTCACCCGGCTGACGGTCTCGGACGGCGTGGCGGACGTCGAGGTCACCTCCGCCTGCCGGGTCCGGCTCACCGTCCACCGCCTCGACCGGTTCCATCGCAGCCACACCCGGGAGGTCTTCGACGGCGTCCTGGAGCCGGGCCGGCACCGGCTCGCGCTGGACGCCGGGGAGGTGAAGGGCACGTCCTTCGTGGTGGCGCGGACGGCGGGGGGCGTGCTGGTTGCGGAGGTGGCGCACTGAGCGCGCCGGGGCACGGCCATTAGGATCGGTCCTCTGATGACTGCCACCCTCGTTGCCAAGAACCTCGCCGCCGGGCACGGCGACCGCGCGCTGTTCGCCGGACTGGACCTCGTCGTCGCGCCCGGGGACGTGATCGGGCTGGTCGGCGCCAACGGCGCGGGCAAGTCCACGCTGCTCAGGATGCTCGCCGGGCTGAGCACCCCGGAGCAGGGCGAGGTCACCCTGTCCCCGCCGGCGGCGAGCGTCGGGCACCTGCCCCAGGAACCGGAGCGCAGGCCCGGGGAGACCGTACGGGAGTTCCTCGCCCGGCGCACCGGGGTGGCCGGGGCCCAGCGGGCCATGGACGAGGCCACGCAGGCCCTCGTCGAGGGAGCGCCGGGCGCGGACGACGCGTACGCGACCAGCCTGGAGCGGTGGCTCGGCCTCGGCGGCGCCGACCTCGACGAACGCGCCGAGGAGGTCGCCGACTCGCTCGGCCTGGCCGTCGGACTCGACCAGCCCATGACGTCCCTCTCGGGCGGCCAGGCGGCCCGCGCGGGCCTCGCCTCGCTGCTGCTGTCCCGCTACGACGTCTTCCTGCTCGACGAGCCGACCAACGACCTCGACCTGGCCGGCCTGGAACGCCTGGAGCGGTTCGTGACCGGACTGCGCGCCGGGACGGTCGTCGTCAGCCACGACCGCGAGTTCCTCACCCGCACCGTCACCAAGGTCCTCGAACTCGACCTCACCCAGCGGCAGATCAACCTGTACGGCGGCGGCTACGCGGCCTATCTGGAGGAGCGGGAGGTGGCCCGTCGGCACGCCCGCGACGACTACGAGGAGTACGCCGACAAGCGGGCCGCCCTCCAGGACCGTGCCCAGACGCAGCGCGCCTGGATGGACAAGGGCGTGAAGAACGCCCGGCGCAAGGCGGGCAGCGACAACGACAAGATCGGCCGCAAGTTCCGCAGCGAGGCCAGTGAGAAGCAGGCCGCGAAGGCCCGCCAGACCCAGCGCATGATCGAGCGCCTGGAGGTCGTCGAGGAGCCGCGCAAGGAGTGGGAGCTGCGCATGGAGATCGCGTCGGCCCCGAGGTCGGGCGCGGTCGTCACCACGCTCCGGGACGCGGAGGTACGCCGCGGCGGCTTCGTGCTCGGCCCGGTGTCCCTCCAGATCGACTGGGCGGACCGGGTGGCGGTCACGGGCGCCAACGGCGCGGGCAAGTCGACGCTGCTGGGCGCACTGCTGGGGCGGATCCCGGTGGACGCCGGGCACGCGGCCCTGGGCTCCGGCGTGCTGGTCGGCGAGGTCGACCAGGCCCGCCGCCTCTTCCACGGCCCCGAGGCCCTGCTGGACGCCTTCTGCGCGGCGGTGCCGGACACCGAGCCGGTGGATGCGCGCACGCTGCTCGCCAAGTTCGGCCTGAAGTCGGACCATGTGACGCGTCCCGCCGCGACGCTCTCCCCGGGCGAGCGCACCCGGGCCGCGCTCGCCCTCCTCCAGGGCAGGGGCGTCAACCTCCTGGTCCTGGACGAGCCCACCAACCACCTGGACCTGCCGGCCATCGAGCAACTGGAATCGGCCCTGGACTCCTACCAGGGCACCCTGCTGCTGGTCACCCACGACCGCCGCATGCTCGACGCCGTACGCGTCACCCGCCGACTGGAGGTCGCCGCGGGCAAAGTGACGGAACGCTAGGCCTTGTGCCGCCCTGGCCGGACCCGCGGTGAACGCTCCGACGCTGGGTCTTACACTCGGTCACCGTTGCCCAGCGGAACGAAACCGCAGATCGGAAGGCATGGTCGCCCATGTTCCAAGACGCCCCCATATATCACCAACTCGTAGCCGAGCGAGGCGACGTGCCCGCACGCGTACGGGACGCGGCCACGGCCATACACAGGCAACTCGAGGACGTGATGCGAACAGGGCGGCCCAACGCCGCCTTCCAGCCAGGCCCGCCGCCCCCGGGCGCGACCCCACGTCCCCACACCGAACTCCCCCCGGGCCAGCACCCTCCGCGATAACGCCCCCGCCGGCACCGGCCGCACCGCCCCGCCGCCAAGAGCCGGGCCAACGGGTGGCCACCGCCGCCCCGTCGACGGTCCGGCGCTGCTACGGGGCGGCCAACGGGCCCAGCCGGCCCGGCCCGGCCAACTACCGGCAGCCGCCAGCCCGTCAGCGACCGGCACCCACCGGCTGGTCAACCGTGTTCTGCCATCGGCAGGTCAATGGGCGGCTGGTGGCGGTCGGCGGGCGTTCCGTTGCCGCGCGTCGGTCAACCGCTCGTGGATGCCGGCTGGGCCAACGGGTCGCCCGTGGCGGCCCGCCGATGTACCGCTGCTACGGGGTGGTCGAGGGTCCAGCCGGTCCAGGTCGGTCGACCGGCCGTAGCCACGCCACCAGCCCGTCAGTGGCACGTCGCCACCGGCCGGTCAACTGCCCCGTCAACCCGGCCGGTTAATGGGTCCGTCGGCCGACGCCTGCTGCTGCGGGCCGGTCAACGGCCTGCTGATACTGACCGGGCCAACGGGCCGTTGTTATCGGTCCGTTGATGGTTCGCTGCCACAGGGTGGTCCAGGACCCAGCCGGTTCAACTGCCCGCAGCCATCGGCCGGTTCATGATCCGGGGCTGCCAGCCGCTCGACTTCCCGCGGCCACCGGCCCGCCCGTGACCCGCCGTGACCGGCCGGTCGTCGGCGGGCCCGTGTCGTCCGGTCGACGGTCCACCCGTAGCGGTCCTCAACCGTCCGCCGCCACCGGCCGGTTCGGGAGGCCCGCCCCCGGACCCGCCCACCGGTGGTGGTGCGGGTCCGAGGCAGGCGGGTGGATCAGCGGCGGGCGTTCTTCGGGTCCAGGAGGCCCGCGCGGCGCAGGGCGTCGGCCATCGCGCTGTTGGCGGGCGGGGGTGCCTGGCGCGAGCCGCCACCACCGCCACCGCCACCGCCGCCACGGCCCTGGCGCTGCTGCGGCGGGCGCCCGCCACGCCGGCGACGCTCGCCGCCGTCGCCCTGAGCCTGGCGGTCCTGCGCCGCCGCCTCGTCGTCCAGACGCAGCGTCAGCGAGATCCGCTTGCGCGGGATGTCGACGTCCAGCACCTTCACCTTGACGATGTCACCGGGCTTGACGACGTCCCGCGGATCCTTCACGAACTGCTTCGACATCGCCGAGACGTGCACCAGGCCGTCCTGGTGGACGCCGACGTCGACGAACGCGCCGAACGCCGCCACGTTCGTCACCACGCCCTCCAGGACCATCCCGGACGCCAGGTCGGAGATCCTCTCGACGCCCTCCTTGAAGGTGGCCGTTTTGAACGCGGGCCGCGGGTCACGCCCCGGCTTCTCCAGTTCCCGCAGGATGTCGGTCACCGTCGGCAGACCGAACGTGTCGTCCACGAAGTCGGCCGCCCTGAGCGAGCGCAGCACCCCCGTGTTGCCGACGAGCGAGGCGACCTCCTGGCCCGTGGTCTTCACCATCCGGCGGACCACGGGGTAGGACTCGGGGTGCACGCTGGAGGCGTCCAGCGGGTCGTCGCCGCGGATCCGCAGGAAGCCCGCGCACTGCTCGTAGGCCTTCGGGCCGAGCCGCGAGACGTTCTTCAGCTGCGCCCGCGACGTGAACGGCCCGTTGGCGTCGCGGTGCGCCACGATGTTCTCGGCGAGTCCCGAGGTGACGCCGGAGACGCGCGCGAGCAGCGGCACGGACGCGGTGTTCACGTCCACGCCGACGCCGTTCACACAGTCCTCGACCACCGCGTCCAGGGAGCGGGACAGCTTCACCTCGGACAGGTCGTGCTGGTACTGACCGACACCGATCGACTTGGGGTCGATCTTGACCAGTTCGGCCAGCGGGTCCTGGAGCCGGCGGGCGATGGAGACCGCGCCGCGCAGGGAGACGTCCATGTCGGGCAGTTCCCGCGAGGCGTACGCCGACGCGGAGTACACCGACGCGCCCGCCTCCGACACCATCACCTTGGTGAGCTTCAGCTCCGGGTGCCTGGTGATGACGTCGGCGGCCAGCTTGTCGGTCTCCCGGGACGCCGTGCCGTTGCCGATCGCGATCAGTTCGACCGCGTGCTCCTTGGCCAGCCGCGCCAGCTTGGCGACGGCCTCGTCCCACCTGTTGGCCGGAACGTGCGGGTGGACGACGTCGGTGGCGACGACCTTGCCGGTCGCGTCGACCACGGCGACCTTCACACCCGTACGGAACCCGGGGTCCAGACCGAGGGTCGAGCGGGTGCCGGCCGGCGCGGCGAGCAGCAGGTCGCGCAGGTTGGCCGCGAACACGTTCACCGCCTCGTCCTCCGCGGCCGTGCGCAGCCGAAGGCGCAGGTCGATGCCCAGGTGGACGAGGATCCGGGTGCGCCAGGCCCAGCGGACCGTGTCCTGGAGCCACTTGTCGGCGGGCCGTCCGCGGTCGGCGATCCCGAACCGGTGGGCCACCATGCCCTCGTACGACGAGGGGCCGTCCACCGGCTCCTCCGGCTCCAGGACGAGGTCCAGGACCTCCTCCTTCTCGCCCCGCAGCATCGCCAGGATCCGGTGCGAGGGCAGCTCGGTGAACGGCTCGGCGAAGTCGAAGTAGTCGGCGAACTTGGCGCCCGCCTCCTCCTTGCCCTCCCGCACCTTGGCGGCCAGCCGCCCGCGCACCCACATGCGCTCGCGCAGCTCGCCGATCAGGTCGGCGTCCTCCGAGAACCGCTCGGTGAGGATCGCCCGCGCGCCGTCCAGGGCCGCCTGCGGATCGGCGACGCCCTTGTCCGCGTCGACGAAGGCGGTGGCCGCCGCGAGCGGCTCCACGCCCGGGTCGCCGAGCAGGCCCTCGGCCAGCGGCTCCAGGCCCGCCTCCCGGGCGATCTGCGCCTTGGTCCGCCGCTTCGGCTTGTACGGCAGGTACACGTCCTCCAGGCGCGCCTTGGTCTCCGCGCCGCGGATCTGCGCCTCCAGTTCCTCGGTGAGCTTGCCCTGCTCGCGCACCGACTCCAGGATCGCCGTCCGCCGCTCCTCCAGTTCCCGCAGATAGCGCAGTCGCTCCTCGACGGTGCGCAGTTGCGCGTCGTCGAGCATCTCGGTCGCTTCCTTGCGGTAGCGAGCGATGAAGGGCACCGTCGAACCGCCGTCCAGCAGCTCCACGGCGGCCTTGACCTGCCGCTCCCGTACGCCGAGCTCCTCGGCGATCCTGCCCTCGATGGACGCTGTGAGGGGTGTCGTCACGATCCCGTACCGCCTTCTCCACTCCGGTGTGCGCCGCAATTGTGGCAGGCCGCACCGACAACCGGGCCGCAGGGCGTCACCCGGCGAGGCGTACTCGTACCGGTGGAGACGGGGCCGGGCATGGCGGGAAAGGTGGGAAACCCGTCATTGCGGCCATCCTCCGGCCCACGAAGAATCGGTCGCATGACGCAGCGAACCGTTCTCGTCGTCCTCTTCGACGGCGTCCAGAGTCTCGACGTCACCGGCCCCGTGGAGGTCTTCGCCGGTGCGGACCGGCACGCACCGGGGGCGTACCGCATCCACACGGCCTCCCTGGACGGCGGTCCCGTACGCAGTTCCAGCGGCCTGACCCTGGTACCGGACTCGCCGCTCGCCGAGGCGCCCGCACCGCACACGCTGCTCGTGCCCGGCGGGCAGGGCACCCGCCGGCCGGACCCGCGGCTGGTCGACTGGGTCCGCGCGCACGGGCCCGCTGCCGCGCGCCTGGTCTCGGTGTGCACCGGCGCGATCCTGCTGGCCGAGGCGGGCCTGCTGGACGGCCGCCGGGCTACGACCCACTGGGCGTACTGCGCCAAGCTCGCCCGCGACCACCCCGCCGTCGACGTGCACGCCGACCCGGTCTACGTGCGCGACGGAGACGTGGCGACCTCGGCCGGCGTGACCTGCGGCATCGACCTGACCCTCGAGCTCGTCGAGGAGGACCTCGGCCGCGACGTCGCGCTGAGCGTCGCCCGCCACCTGGTGGTCTTCCTGCGCCGGCCCGGCAACCAGGCCCAGTTCAGCGCCCAGCTCGCCGCGCAGACGGCCCGGCGCGAGCCCCTGCGGGACGTACAGCAGTGGATCAACGAGCATCCGGCGGACGACCTGTCCGTCGAGGCGCTCGCCGCCCGTGCCCGCCTCTCGCCCCGCCACTTCGCCCGCGCGTTCCGGGCGGAGACCGGCACGACCCCCGGCCGCTACGTCGACCGGGTCCGCCTCGAACACGCCCGCCGGCTCCTGGAGGACACCGCCGACGGCGTCGAGGAGATCTCCCGCGCCAGCGGCTACGGCACGCCGGAGGCCATGCGGCGCGCGTTCGTCAAGGCGCTGGGCGCCGCCCCGGCCGAGTACCGGCGGCGGTTCCGCCCCGCTCCCGCCATCACCTGACACCCACCGGAGGGATATCCGTGCAGATCGCCATCGTCCTCTTCGACCGCTTCACCGCCCTGGACGCCGTGGGCCCCTACGAGACCCTCGGCCGACTCCCCGGCGCGGAGACCGTCTTCGTCGCCGAACGGACCGGCCCCGTCCGCACCGACACCGGGCACCTCGCGCTCACCGCCGACCGGACCCTGGACGAGGTCACGGACCCCGGCATCGTCGTTGTCCCGGGCGGCCCCGGCCAGTCGGGGCAGATGGAGAACGAGACCCTGCTGGACTGGCTGCGCACCGCCGACGCCACCAGCACCTGGACCACCTCCGTGTGCACCGGCTCGCTGCTGCTGGCCGCTGCCGGACTCCTGGACGGCCGCCGCGCCACCTCGCACTGGCTGGCCCTCGACCAGCTGAGGCGCTTCGGCGCCGAGCCCACGGGGGAGCGGGTCGTCTTCGACGGCAAGTACGTCACGGCCGCCGGCGTCTCCTCGGGCATCGACATGGGCCTGACGCTGCTCGGCCGCATCGCCGGCGACGAACACGCCCAGGCCGTCCAGCTGCTGACCGAGTACGACCCGCAGCCGCCCTACGACGCCGGATCCCCGGAGAAGGCGCCCGCGCACCTCGTCGAGGAGCTGCGCACCAACAGCCGCTTCACGCTGACGTAGGCGGCCGCCTACCGCACGCTCCAGGTGAACCGGGGGGTTCGCCGTTCCAGGAACGCGGCGACCCCCTCCGCGGTGTCGTCGCTCGCGTGTGCCTGCTCGGCCCAGTGGGCGTCGCGGTCCGTGCGGCCGTCCGCGAACTCCTTCGCCGCGGCCTGCGTCAGCTGCGAGCGCGCGGTGAGGATCCTGGTGAACTCCGCGATCCGCTTGGCGAGTTCGCCCTCGGGCAGCACCTCGTCGACCAGGCCGGTGCGCAGCGCGCGTTCCGCGTCGATCAACTCGCCCGAGAAAAGCAGGTACTTGGCGGTCGCCGGGCCCACCAGGGAGACCAGACGGCGGGTGGAGGAGGCGGGGTAGACGATGCCCAGCTTGGCCGGCGTCACCCCGAACAGCGCGCCCGCCTCGGCGAACCGCAGGTCGCAGGCCGCCGCGAGCTGGGCGCCGCCGCCCACGCAGTACCCGCGCACCGCCGCCAGCGTCGGCTTGGGGAACGCGGCGAGCGCCTCCTCGGCCCGCCCCGCCAGGCGCTGCGCCTCCCGCGGCGAGCCGCGCAGCGTGGAGATGTCGGCGCCGGCGCAGAACGTCGTGCCCGACCCCGTCAGCACCAGCGCCCGGACGTCCGGATCGGCCGCGAGGCCGTCCAGGAGCGGTGGCAGCGCCCGCCACATCGCGGCGGTCATCGCGTTGCGCTTGGCCGGGTGGTGGACCACGACGGTGGCCACCGCGTCGGTGACGTCGTGCAGCAACTGCGGCTCCATGCGCCGGATGCTATCCGTCCGGCCGAGCGTTTGATCAAGAAGGGGTGGGGGACAGTTACGACACGGCAGCAAACGGAACAAAGGGTGGAGACCGGGGGGATCGTGCGGCTTTGAGGAGGCGCCGATGGCCAGGTTCACCAAGCCCCGCAGCGAGACGGCGAGGATGCGCCGCGGTTTCGGCTGGCTCGCCGGACTCGGGGTGCTTCTGGTGGTCGCCGGACTCGTAGGGCTCGTCTACACGGCCGCCGTGACGCTGACTTCCATGCTGCTGTTCGGCTGGCTGCTGCTGATCGGCGGGCTGGTCGGGCTGCTGCACGCGGTCCAGGCGCGCGGCTCGAACTTCTTCTGGCTCGGTGCCGTCGTGGCCGCCCTGAACATCGCGGCGGGCGTGGTGGTCATCGGCCATCCGCACGCGACCGCCGCCGCGCTCACCATGTTCGCGGCCCTGCTGTTCCTGACCGGCGGCCTGTTCCGGGTGGTCGGCAGCGTCGTGGTGCGCGGCCCCCAGTTCGGCTGGACGCTGCTGCTGGGCGCCTTCTACCTGCTGCTGGGCATCATGGTGCTGGCCTCCTGGCCGAGCAGCAGCCAGTACGTCATCGGCGCGTTCTTCTCCCTCGCCCTCCTCTTCGACGGCCTCGGCCTGATCGCGACCGGCTTCGGCGGCCGCCGCGTCGTCGGCATGGTCTCCGACCGGACGGCCTAGCCGTCCCAGCCGTCCTGGCGGTCCGTGCGCGGGGGGCACGTGGACCGTACAACCCGAAAAGTTCGCGATGTCGGCGGGGACGGGACAGGACCGATCCCTGGCGTGACGGATTCGTACGCCAACGGTCACAAGGCGCTTGAAACACGCTGACTTGTGTTCAGTCCTTGGGCTGAGAGCGGTGCGTTACCAACACTCGACGTGTGGTGACAATCGAGCGCGAGGGTGGCGACCGGACGATGGACAACCACGGGCGCGGGCACGGCTCACGCCCGGAGGGCGGCGCGGGGGCACCCCTCCACGACGTACCCCCGGATCCGCTGCCGTACGAGGGGGTCTGGCGGTTCACCGCGCCCGCCGTCGACGCCTCGGTCCCGCAGGCCCGGCACGCGGTCCGGGACCTGCTGCTGCGCCAGGGCGTCCCGGTCTCCGACGACCTGGTCCACGGGCTGCTGCTGATCGTGTCCGAGCTGGTCACGAACGCCGTACGGCACGCGGCGCTGCTGTCGCCGATGCTCGCCGTGGAGGTCGCGGTCGGCGCCGAGTGGGTGCGGGTGTCCGTGGAGGACAACCACCCCTACCGCCCGACCGCCCTGGAGACCGACCACGGGCGGACCGGCGGGCGCGGGCTGCTCCTGGTCCGTGAGATCGCGCGGGAGGCCGGCGGGGTCTGCGACGTCGAGCACACCGCGAGCGGCGGCAAGGTGATCTGGGCCGCCCTGCCGCTCAAACCCGCGCACCAGCTGGAACAGCACTCCTGAGGCCCGCTTTACCAGCCGGCGGGCCCCGTCAGCTCCCTGATCGCGGGACGGGCCGAGTCCAGCACGGTCGGGAACCAGACGGAGAAGGTGTCCCGCGCGTGCCGCTCCGACAGCTCGGCGGGCGTCACGAACGCCGTGGCGCCGACCTCCTCCGGGTCCGGCCGCAGCGGGGACTGCACCAGGCCGACGAAGAGGTGGTTGTACTCCTGCTCCACCAGGCCCGAGTCCGGGTCCGGGTGGTGGTAGCGGACCGTGCCGGCCTCGGCGAGCAGCGACGGGGAGATCCCCAGCTCCTCGTACGTACGCCGGGCCGCCGCCGCCATGGGCGCCTCACCGGGGTAGGGGTGGCCGCAGCAGCTGTTGGACCACACGCCGGGGGAGTGGTACTTGCCCAGCGCCCGCTGCTGGAGCAGCAGCCGGCCGCGGTTGTCGAACAGGAACACGGAGAAGGCGCGGTGCAGGCGTCCCGGTGGCTGGTGGGCGGAGAGCTTCTCCGCGGTGCCGATCGTCACGCCGTCCTCGTCGACCAGTTCCAGCAAGATCGCGTCCGCGGCGCCGTTCGACGAGCTGTGCTTCGCGGTGGCAGGTGTGGTCGGCATACCCATCCTTCACTTCGGTCCTCGAGTCCCAAGTCTGCCGTACGAAACCGGCACTCCCGGCACTTCCCGGCACTCCGCATGTCCCGCGCGGCGCCGTGGGCCGCGGCTGTCACGGGCCGGGCACCGTAGGTGATCGTGCCCGGGCGGGCAGGCCCGGAACCGTCCGGCCGCCCCCGCGGAGCGGACGCGGGCGCACACCGCGCCTCCCTGTACCGGCCCGGGCGCCGTGCGCGCCGGGCGCCCTCTGGGGTCAGGAGCGCGGGGAGTGCCTCCTCAGTGGCACAGCCGGGCCTCGTGCTCCGCGTGCCCGCTCGGCTCCAGCTGGAAGGTGCAGTGCTCCACGTCGAAGTGGTCCCCGAGGCAGCCCTGAAGCTCGTGCAGCAGCTTCTCGTGACCGGTGGCGCTGAGGGCGTCGGACCGGACGACCACGTGCGCGGAGAGCACCGGCAGACCCGAGGTGATCGTCCAGGCGTGCAGGTCGTGCACGTCCTCCACGCCGTCCAGTGCCAGGATGTGCTCCCGCACCTCTTGCATGTCGACGTCCTTCGGCGCCGCCTCCAGCAGTACGTCGAGCGTCTCGCGCAGCAGCCGGAAGGTGCGCGGCACGATCAGCAGGCCGATGAGGAGGGAGGCGACGGGGTCGGCGGCCTGCCAGCCGGTGAGCAGGATCACCGTCGCCGAGAGCATGACGGCCACCGAGCCGAGCGCGTCCGCGGCCACCTCCAGGAAGGCACCGCGCACGTTCAGGCTCTCCTTCTGGCCGCGCATCAGCAGCATGAGGGAGATCGAGTTCGCCACCAGGCCGATCCCGCCGAACACGATCATCAGCCCGCCATGGGTGGGAGCCGGGGTGAGGAACCGCTGGATCGCCTCGTAGAGCACATAGCTGCCCACGCCGAGCAGCAGCAGGCAGTTGGCGAGCGCGGCGAGGATCTCCGCGCGGGCGAAGCCGAAGGTGCGGTTCCGGCTCGGCGGGCGGTTGGCGAAGTGGATGGCCAGCAGCGCCATACCGAGGCCGAGGGCGTCGGTGGCCATGTGGGCGGCGTCCGCGACCAGCGCCAGCGAGTCCGCGAGCAGGCCGCCGACGATCTCCACCACCATCACGGTGAGTGTGATCGACAGCGCGATGCGCAGCGTGCCGCGGTGCGCGGCGCCCGCCGTGCCGCCTGCTCCTACGCCGTGCGCGTGCCCGTGGTCGTGACCGGCCCCCATGGGATGACCGCCCTTTCCGTATTGCGTCCCGGATCACAGTGAACTACGGGTGGGGGGTATGGGGCAACGCGGCACTGAACACCGTTGTCATGTGCTCTGACCTGCGCAAACGAACCGCAGGTCAGGGTGTGTGGACGGCTCGGGCGCCGTGGTGCGGCAGCCGGCCCCGTACGCCGGTGGAGGCCGTTCGGTGATCGGTCATGCCGTGGCCGTCGAGCCCGCGCCGGGGCCGGATGTGAGGAATGCCCGATCTGGTGCGGAGTTTGTGGCCCGGCGGCCGGATCACCCATGATGATCGCGGCGAAGGCTGCGGCAGACCCCGTCGATCGGACCGGTGAACGGGCGGTGAACGCGGGCTTCCGGCCATCCGATAGCCTCTGCCGACATGCCGCCCGGGTGCCACAGGCAGGCGGTGCCCCTATACGCACATGACCGGCGCGGGCGCGCCGGCCCCCAGGGAGTGAGTTCGTTGTCGACCGCCATCCTGACCGGTCAGCCGGTCCCCGGATCGTCGATCGAGGGCGATCTGCGGTCCCTCGGATTCGACGTGCGGGTCGCCTCCGACGGCACCGACGCCGAGACGCTGCTCGCCCAGGTGCCCGGTGACCAGCGGGTCGCCATCGTCGACGCCCGGTTCGTCGGCCATCTGCACGCGCTGCGTCTGGGCCTGACCGACCCCCGCTTCCCGCTCGGCGCCGTCCCCGGCGCGGTGACCGCCCGCCCGGCCGGCCGCCAGGCGCTGATCCGCGCGATGGCCCGCGAGAACTCCGCCGGCGGCGACACCGCGGTCGCCGTCGCCGGCCTCGCCGACCGGATCTCCGAAGCCCTGGACGCCGACGGCTCCGAGGTGCACCGCCCCGTGCTCGGCACTCTCGTCGCCGCCGTGCCCGAGGACCCCCAGACCCGCAACGAGGCACGGCAGGCCGTGGCCGCCGTCGACGACGAGGCCGTCCGCCTGAAGTCGGCCGTCAAGGCCCGCGACGGCTTCTTCACCACCTTCCTCATCAGCCCGTACTCGCGCTACGTCGCCCGCTGGTGCGCCCGCCGCGGCCTGACCCCCAACCAGGTCACCACGGCCTCCCTGCTCACCGCGCTCATAGCCGCGAGCTGCGCCGCCACCGGCACCCGCGGCGGTTTCGTCGCCGCAGGCGTGCTGCTCATCGCCTCGTTCGTGCTGGACTGCGCCGACGGCCAGCTGGCCCGCTACTCGCTCCAGTACTCCACCCTCGGCGCCTGGCTGGACGCCACCTTCGACCGGGCGAAGGAGTACGCCTACTACGCCGGCCTCGCGCTGGGCGCCGCCCGCGGCGGCGACGACGTCTGGGCCCTGGCCCTGGGCGCGATGATCCTCCAGACCTGCCGGCACGTGGTCGACTTCTCCTTCAACGAGGCGAACGCCGGAGACACGGCCGCCACCGCCAACACCAGCCCCACCGCCGCGCTCTCCGACAAGCTGGACAGCGTCGGCTGGACGGTCTGGGCACGCCGGATGATCGTTCTGCCCATCGGCGAGCGCTGGGCGATGATCGCGGTCCTGACGGCGGTCACGACCCCCAGGATCACGTTCTGCGTCCTGCTCGCCGGCTGCGCCCTCGCGGCGACGTACACCACGGCGGGCCGTGTGCTGCGGTCCGTGACGCGCAAGGCGCGGCGCACCGACCGGGCGGCGCGGGCGCTGGCGGACCTCGCGGACAACGGACCGATCGCGGCCCTCGTCGCCAGGCTGCGCGATCCCAACGCGCGCTGGTACCTCGACTTCCCGCTGCTGCGCGCCCTGGCCGGTGCGGCGTTCCTCGCCGGGGCCCTGTACTCCGGCGACAGCTGGCTGCCTGTCGTGGGCGCCATCTTCTACGCCGTCTTCTCGGGCCTGGCCCTCTCCCAGCCCCTCAAGGGCCCCCTCGACTGGCTCGTCCCCCCGCTGTTCCGCGCCGCCGAATACGGCACCGTGCTGGTGCTGGCGGCCAGAGCGGAGGTGAACGGAGCCCTTCCTGCGGCTTTCGGCCTGGTGGCGGCCGTCGCCTACCATCACTACGACACGGTGTACCGCATCCGCGGCAACGCCGGAGCGCCGCCGGTCTGGCTGGTGCGCGCCCTCGGAGGGCAGGAGGGGCGCACGCTGCTCGTCACCGTGCTGGCCGCGGTGCTCACCGCCTCGCAATTCCAGGTCGCGCTCACGGTCCTCGCCGTGGCCGTCGCCCTGCTGGTGCTCACCGAGAGCATCCGTTTCTGGGTGGCCTCTCATCTGAGGGGCGCGCCCGCAGTACACGACGAAGGAGAACCCGCATGATCGGCCTCGTGCTGGCGGCCGGCGCCGGACGGCGCCTGCGCCCCTACACCGACACCCTGCCCAAGGCGCTGGTGCCGGTGGGGCCCGACGGCGCGGAGGACGGCCCCACGGTCCTGGACCTCACCCTCGGCAACTTCGCCGAGGTCGGCCTGACGGAGGCCGCGATCATCGTCGGCTACCGCAAGGAGGCCGTGTACGAGCGCAAGGCGGCCCTGGAGCGGAAGTACGGCCTGAAGCTCACCCTGATCGACAACGACAAGGCCGAGGAGTGGAACAACGCCTACTCCCTGTGGTGCGGTCGTGACGCCCTCAAGGACGGCGTGATCCTCGCCAACGGCGACACCGTGCACCCGGTCTCCGTCGAGAAGACCCTGCTCGCCGCCCGCGGTGACGGCAAGAAGATCATCCTCGCCCTGGACACGGTGAAGTCGCTGGCCGACGAGGAGATGAAGGTCGTCGTCGACCCCGACAAGGGCGTCCGGAGGATCACCAAGCTGATGGACCCGGCCGAGGCGACCGGCGAGTACATCGGCGTGACCCTCATCGAGGGCGACGCCGCCCCCGAGCTGGCCGACGCGCTGAAGGTCACCTTCGAGCGGGACCCGCAGCTGTACTACGAGGACGGCTACCAGGAGCTCGTCAACCGCGGCTTCACGATCGACGTGGCGCCGATCGGCGACGTCAAGTGGGTCGAGATCGACAACCACGACGACCTCGCCAAGGGCCGGGGGATCGCGTGCCTGTACTGAGCCGGCTCATCCCGTCGCCGGTGGTGGTGGAGATCCGCCGCGGTGCCCTCGACGACCTGGCGAGTGTGCTCGCCGACGAGCGCGTCTCGCACTCCGGCAGGCTCGCCGTCGCCGTCAGCAACGGCTCCGGTGCCCGGCTGCGCGAGCGCATCGCCCCCTCGCTGCCCGGCGCCACCTGGTACGAGGTCGGCGGCGGAACCCTCGACGACGCCATCCGGCTGGCCGGCGAGATGAAGGCAGGCCGCTACGACGCGGTGGTGGGCCTGGGCGGCGGCAAGATCATCGACTGCGCCAAGTTCGCCGCGGCGCGCGTCGGCCTGCCCCTGGTCGCCGTGCCCACGAACCTCTCGCACGACGGTCTGTGCTCCCCGGTCGCCACCCTCGACAACGACGCGGGCCGCGGCTCGTACGGTGTGCCGAACCCGATCGCCGTCCTCATCGACCTGGACGTGATCCGCGACGCCCCGCCGCGTTTCGTGCGCTCCGGCATCGGCGACGCCGTCTCCAACATCTCCGCCATCGCGGACTGGGAGCTGTCCCACCGCGTCACCGGCGAGAAGATCGACGGCCTGGCCGCGGCCATGGCCCGCCAGGCGGGCGAGGCGGTGCTGCGGCACCCGGGCGACATCGGTGACAACGACTTCCTCCAGGTACTCGCCGAGGCCCTGGTCCTCACCGGGATCGCCATGTCGATCTCGGGCGACTCACGGCCCGCCTCCGGCGCCTGCCACGAGATCAACCACGGCTTCGACCTGCTGTTCCCGAAGCGGTCCGCGAGCCACGGTGAGCAGTGCGGGCTCGGCGCGGCCTTCGCGATGTACCTGCGCGGAGCCCACGAGGAGTCGGCCGGCATGGCCGAGGTGCTGCGCCGGCACGGGCTGCCGGTACTGCCCAAGGACATCGGCTTCACGGTGGACGAGTTCGTCCGGGTCGTCGAGTTCGCCCCGGAGACCCGGCCCGGCCGCTACACGATCCTCGAACACCTCGACCTCAAGACCGACCAGATCAAGGACATCTACGCCGACTATGTCAAGGCCATCGGTAGCTGAACTGAGACCGGTCGTCCATCCGGCAGGGGTGAAGGACCGGCGCAGCGGAGAGCACTGGGCGGGACGCCTCTACATGCGCGAGGTGTCCCTGCGGGTGGACCGCTACCTGGTGGGCACCAGGGTCACGCCCAACCAGCTCACGTACCTGATGACCGTCTGCGGCGTCCTCGCGGCCCCGGCCCTGCTGGTGCCGGGGATCGCGGGCGCCGTGCTCGGTGTGCTGATGGTCCAGCTGTACCTGCTGCTGGACTGCGTCGACGGCGAGATCGCCCGCTGGAAGCAGCAGTTCTCGCTGGGCGGGGTCTACCTGGACCGGGTCGGGGCCTATCTCACCGACGCCGCCGTCCTGGTCGGGCTCGGGCTGCGCGCCGCCGACCTGTGGGGTCCCGGGCGCATCGACTGGCTGTGGGCCTTCCTCGGGACCCTGGCCGCTCTCGGCGCGATCCTGATCAAGGCCGAGACCGACCTCGTCGGCGTGGCCCGCCACCAGGGCGGGCTGCCGCCGGTCCAGGAGAGCGCGGCCGAACCGCGTTCGTCGGGCATGGCGCTGGCCCGCAGGGCCGCCGCGGCGCTCAAGTTCCACCGGCTGATCCTCGGGATCGAGGCGTCCCTGCTGATCCTGGTCCTCGCGATCGCCGACACGATCAGGGGCGACCTGTTCTTCACCCGGCTCGGCACGGCCGTGCTCGCCGGCATCGCGCTGCTCCAGACCCTGCTGCACCTGGTGTCCATCCTCGTCTCCAGCAGGCTGAGGTGAGCGGCGTGACCTCTGCGAACACTCCGCTCAAGGTCGGCGCCGTCGTCATCACCATGGGCAACCGGCCCGAGGAACTGCGGGCCCTGCTCGACTCGGTCGCCAAGCAGGACGGCGACCGGGTCGAGGTGGTGGTCGTCGGCAACGGCTCGCCCGTCCCGGACGTCGCAGAGTTCTCGTCGGTTGTCCGGACCGTCGAGCTGCCGGAGAACCTCGGCATCCCCGGCGGCCGCAACGTCGGCATCGAGGCCTTCGGCCCGGCCGGCGGCGACGTCGACATCCTGCTCTTCCTCGACGACGACGGCCTGCTCGCCCGGACCGACACCGCCGAGCTGTGCCGCCGGGCCTTCGCCGACGACGACCGGCTCGGCATCGTCAGCTTCCGCATCGCCGACCCCGACACCGGCGTCACCCAGCGCCGCCACGTGCCGCGGCTGCGCGCCGCCGACCCGATGCGCTCCTCCCGGGTCACCACCTTCCTGGGCGGCGCGAACGCCGTCCGCACCAAGGTCTTCGCGGAAGTCGGCGGCCTGCCGGACGAATTCTTCTACGCGCACGAGGAAACCGACCTGGCGTGGCGGGCCCTCGACGCGGGCTGGATGATCGACTACCGGTCCGACATGGTGCTGTACCACCCGACGACCGCGCCGTCGCGGCACGCGGTCTACCACCGCATGGTCGCCCGCAACCGGGTCTGGCTGGCCCGCCGCAACCTCCCGGTGCTCCTCGTCCCGGTCTACCTCGGGGTGTGGCTGCTGCTCACCCTCGCCCGCCGCCCGTCGCGTCCGGCCCTGAAGGCCTGGTTCGGCGGCTTCCGGGAGGGCTGGGCCACACCCTGTGGGCCGCGCCGGCCCATGAAGTGGCGTACGGTGTGGCGACTCACCCGACTGGGCCGGCCGCCGGTCATCTGACAAGATCGTTCCCCCGAGTACGCGGCGCCACCCGGCCGGTGCTCGAGCCACGGCCGTACATCCGCACTGGCAGCGCATCTCGAAGACGAAAGTTTCCACTAGTGAGTGAGACAACGCATGACGGCGGCGTCGCCCTCGGCGCGGCTCCGTCGCCCGACGAGGGTCTTACCCCGGCCCAGCTCGCCGACAAGTACGGGCTGTCCGTCAGCGGCGCCCGGCCCCCGCTCGGGGCGTACATCCGGCAGTTGTGGGGGCGGCGCCACTTCATCCTGGCCTTCTCCCAGGCGAAGCTGACCGCCCAGTACAGCCAGGCCAAGCTCGGCCAGCTCTGGCAGGTGGCGACGCCGCTGCTGAACGCCGCGGTGTACTACTTCATCTTCGGCGTCATCCTCAAGGCCAGCCGGGGGCTGAGCCGCGAGACGTACATCCCGTTCCTGGTGACCGGGGTGTTCGTGTTCACCTTCACCCAGACCTCGGTCATGACCGGGGTCCGCGCCATCTCCGGCAACCTGGGGCTGGTGCGCGCGCTGCACTTCCCGCGGGCCTCGCTGCCGATCTCGTTCGCGCTCCAGCAGCTCCAGCAGCTGCTGTACTCGATGATCGTGCTCTTCCTGGTGGTCATCGCCTTCGGCAGCTACCCGGGCCTGTCCTGGCTGCTGATCGTGCCGACGCTGGCGCTCCAGTTCCTGTTCAACACCGGACTGGCGCTGATCATGGCCCGGCTGGGCGCCAAGACCCCCGACCTCGCCCAGCTCATGCCGTTCGTCATGCGGACCTGGATGTACGCGTCGGGCGTGATGTTCTCCATCAGCGGCATGCTCGCCGGGAAGCCGGACTGGTTCATCCGGCTGATGCAGCTCAACCCCGCCGCCGTCTACATGGACCTGATGCGCTTCGCGCTGATCGACGGCTACGGCTCCTCGCACCTCCCGCCGCACGTCTGGGCCGTCGCCCTGGGCTGGTCCGTGGTCCTCTTCGCCGGCGGGTTCGTGTACTTCTGGAAGGCGGAGGAGAGGTACGGCCGTGGCTGACCGGGACCATCACATGCGCGACGCCGGGCGGGTGCCCACCGTGATCGCGGACGAGCTGCACATCGTCTACCGCGTCAACGGCGCCAAGTCCGGCAAGGGCAGCGCCACCGCCGCGCTCAGCCGCATCCTCAAGCGGGGCTCCGACGACGCGGCGCGGGGCGTGCGCAAGGTGCACGCCGTCAAGGGCGTCTCCTTCGTCGCCTACCGCGGCGAGGCGATCGGCCTGATCGGCTCCAACGGCTCCGGCAAGTCCACGCTGCTGCGCGCCATCGCCGGCCTGCTGCCCGCGGAGAAGGGCCGGGTCTACACCGACGGCCAGCCCTCGTTGCTCGGTGTGAACGCGGCGCTGATGAACGACCTCACGGGCGAGCGCAACGTCATCCTGGGCGGACTGGCCATGGGCATGTCGCGCGAGCAGATCAAGGAGCGCTACCAGGGGATCGTCGACTTCTCCGGCATCAACGAGAAGGGCGACTTCATCACGCTGCCGATGCGGACGTACTCCTCCGGCATGGCGGCCCGGCTGCGCTTCTCCATCGCCGCCGCCAAGGACCACGACGTCCTCATGATCGACGAGGCGCTGGCCACCGGCGACCGCAAGTTCCAGACGCGGTCCGAAGCGCGTATCCGGGAGCTGCGCAAGGAGGCCGGCACGGTGTTCCTGGTCAGCCACAACAACAAGTCGATCCGCGACACCTGCGACCGGGTGCTGTGGCTGGAGCGCGGCGAACTGCGCATGGACGGCCGCACCGAAGAGGTGCTCAAGGAGTACGAGAAGTTCACGGGCAAGTAGCCCGCAGGCGCCAGGGCCCCGCCGGAACGCGTCCGGTGGGGCCCCTCGTCCGCAAAGGATGTGTCAACTCGCGCCGTCCTGAGGAATCTTGACACCAATTGGTGTGTTGTTGTGATGTGCGGGACACCCCCCGCGCGGCTCGCTGCGTTGTACAACGTAAGCTGTACCGGTCCCGGAAAGCGGCAAGTGGGGAGATAATGCGCGACACCCTCCGCCGACGCCGCCCCGCGGACGGCCGGGCGGCGTGTCCGAAATAGTGTGTCTTGGGTCGGCAGTGTAGAACGGGAGATGTGACGGCAATGGCTACGGAAACTCCCCAGCTCAACGCAGCAGGTGCCGTCCCCGTACCGGGCAGTGGACGATGACGAGAACGCCGACGGCGCGCGACCCCGAGCGCGCCACCCTCGACAAGGCCGCGGGTGAGAACTTCCCCGTGGCGCCGTTCTTCCTGCCCAGAGCCTGGCGCGTCGACCTGATGGCCGTCTACGGCTTCGCCCGCCTCGTCGACGACATCGGCGACGGCGACCTGGCCCCCGGTGGCGCGGACGCCCGGCTGCTCGGCGTGTCGCCCGGCGAGGCCGAGGACCGACTGGTCCTCCTCGACGCCTTCGAGGCCGATCTGCGCAGGGTCTTCGACGGCACCCCGCGCCACCCCCTGCTGCGCCGGCTCCAGCCCACCGTCCGCCGCAGATCGCTGACCACCGAGCCGTTCCTCGGCCTGATCGCCGCCAACCGCCAGGACCAGCTCGTCGCGCGGTACGAGACCTACGACGACCTCCTCGCCTACTGCGAACTGTCCGCCAACCCCGTCGGCCGCCTCGTCCTCGCCGTCACCGGCACCTCGACCCCCGAGCGGATCCGCCGTTCCGACGCCGTCTGCACCGCCCTGCAGATCGTCGAGCACCTCCAGGACGTCAAGGAGGACCTCGGACGCGACCGCATCTATCTTCCCGCCGCCGACATGAAACGTTTCCACGTGCAGGAGTCGGATCTCGCCGCGCCCACCGCGGGCGCATCGGTGCGCGCACTGGTCGCGTACGAAGCGGAACGCGCCCGCGGTCTGCTGAATGAAGGCGCCCCCCTGGTGGGTAGCGTCCACGGCAGGTTGAAGCTGCTGCTCGCGGGGTTCGTGGCGGGGGGAAGGGCGGCGGTCCACGCGATCGCCGCCGCCGAATACGACGTACTTCCCGGCCCGCCCAAGCCCGGCAAGACCCGGTTGCTGCGTGAGGTGGGCGTGACTCTGCGAGGAGAGGGGTGATCCGGGCCGTGGAGCCGGAACAGCACGTGTCCGCGCCGGTACTCGCCGCCTACAGCTACTGCGAGGCCGTCACCGGACAGCAGGCCCGCAACTTCGCCTACGGCATCAGACTGCTGCCGACGGCCAAACGGCGGGCGATGTCGGCGCTGTACGCGTTCTCCCGGCGTGTCGACGACATCGGCGACGGAACGCTGGCTCACGACGTGAAGATCACCCGTCTGGAGGACACCCGGGCGCTGCTCGGCCGGGTCCGCGACGGAGCGGTCGAGGACGACGACACCGACCCGGTGGCCGTCGCCCTGAGCCACGCCGCCCGGGTCTTCCCGATCCCGCTCGGCGGCCTGGACGAACTCATCGACGGCGTCCTGATGGACGTCCGCGGCGAGACGTACGAGACCTGGGAGGACCTGAAGGCGTACTGCCGTTGTGTGGCCGGGGCCATCGGACGGCTCTCCCTCGGCGTGTTCGGCACCGAACCGGGGGCGCGCGGCGCCGACCGCGCTCCCGAGTACGCCGACACGCTCGGGCTCGCGCTGCAGCTGACCAACATCCTCAGAGACGTCCGCGAGGACGCCGAGGGCGGCCGCACCTACCTGCCCGCCGACGACCTCGCCAAGTTCGGCTGCTCGGCCGGGTTCCACGGGCCGACGCCGCCGGAGGGCTCCGACTTCGCGGGCCTGGTGCACTTCGAGGTGCGGCGGGCCCGCGCCCTGTTCGCCGAGGGCTACCGGCTGCTGCCCCTGCTGGACCGGCGCAGCGGCGCGTGCGTCGCCGCCATGGCCGGCATCTACCGCCGCCTGCTCGACCGCATCGAGCGCGAGCCGGAGGCCGTGCTGCGCGGCCGGGTCTCGCTGCCCGGACACGAGAAGGCGTACGTCGCCGTGCGCGGCCTGTCCGGCCTCGACGCCCGGTACGTGTCCCGGCAGACCGTCAGGAGGCGTGCCTGATGGCGATGTCACCGCACGGTGAGGTCACCGGCGGGAAGCGGCGGGCAACCCTCCGATGCCGGGCGGCGTCCCTGACGGCGACGGTCGCCGGCGACGCACCCGCTCACCGCGGCGGACGCACAGGGGAGGGCGCACGATGACCGACGGCACACGGCGGGACGGACCGCTCACGGACGCCTCGGGACCGGCCGGACGGCACGCCGTGGTGGTCGGCGGCGGCCTGGCCGGCCTCACCGCCGCGCTCGCGCTCGCCGACGCCGGGATGCGCGTGACGCTGCTGGAGGGCAGACCACGCCTGGGCGGGCTCGCCTTCTCCTTCCAGCGCGGCGACCTCACCATCGACAACGGACAGCACGTGTACCTGCGCTGCTGCACCGCCTACCGCTGGTTCCTCGACCGGATCGGCGGCGCCGCGCTCGCCCCGTTGCAGGACCGGCTGGAGGTGCCCGTCGTCGACGCCGCGAGACCCGAGGGCCGGCGGCTCGGCACACTGCGGCGCGACGCGCTGCCCGTGCCCCTGCACCTGGGGCGCAGCCTCGCCACCTACCCGCACCTCTCGCTCGCCGAGCGGGTCCGGGTGGGCCGCGCCGCGCTCGCGCTCAAGGGACTCGACCTCACCGATCCGGCCCTGGACGCGCAGGACTTCGGCAGCTGGCTGACCGAGCACGGCCAGTCGGCGCGTGCCGTCGAGGCCCTGTGGGACCTGGTCGGGGTCGCCACGCTCAACGCGGTCGCGGGCGACTCCTCCCTGGGGCTCGCCGCGATGGTGTTCAAGACCGGACTGCTGTCCGACCCGGGCGCGGCCGACATCGGCTGGGCCCGCGTCCCGCTGGGCGAACTGCACGACCGGCTGGCCCGCGGGGCGCTCGACTCCGCGGGCGTGCGTACCGAGGTCCGAACACGCGTCACCTCCGTCTCCCTCAACGGAAACGGGAGCTGGAACGTTCAGGTTCCCGGCGAGAGCCTGGTCGCCGACGCGGTCGTCCTCGCCGTACCGCAGCGCGAGGCGCACGGCCTGCTGCCGGCCGGCGCCCTGGACGCGCCGGACCGGCTGCTCAGGATCGGCACCGCGCCCATCCTCAACGCCCACGTCGTCTTTGACCGCACGGTGCTGAACGCGCCGTTCTTCGCGGCCATCGGCACGCCCGTGCAGTGGGTCTTCGACCGCACCGAGGCGGCCGGCCTGAAGCACGGTCAGTACCTCGCGGTGTCCCAGTCGGTGGCGCAGGACGAGATCGACGCGCCGGTCGCCGTGCTGCGCGAGCGCTATCTGCCCGAACTGAGGCGGCTGCTGCCCCGCGCGCGCGGTGCCGAGGTGAAGGACTTCTTCGTGACCCGGGAGCGCACGGCGACGTTCGCCCCGGCCCCCGGCGTCGGACGGCTGCGGCCCGGCGCCCGCACCAAGGCCCCCGGCCTGTACCTGGCCGGAGCGTGGACCGCCACAGGGTGGCCCGCGACCATGGAGAGTGCGGTCCGCAGCGGTGTGAAGGCGGCCGAGGCCGCGCTGAGCGCCCTGGGCCGGCCCCGCCCGAGCCGTCTCTTCGCCATCGAGGAGGCGGCGGCATGACGTTCGATACGCAGCCCGCGGCGGGCCCCCGCACCTCCGGCACCGCAACAAGAGGAGAGACTGTGCCCACTGTGCCCCCGGCCTCGACGGCCGCTCGGAGGACCGCGGTGGACGTGACCGCGCTGTTGGAGCGCGGCCGGACCCTGGCCACGCCGGTACTGCGGGCGGCCGTCGACCGCCTGGCGCCCCCCATGGACACCGTCGCCGCCTACCACTTCGGCTGGATCGACGCCCAGGGCAACCCGGCACGCGGGGACGGCGGCAAGGCCGTGCGCCCCGCCCTGGCAGTGCTCTCCGCCGAGGTTGCCGGGGCCGCGCCCGAGGCCGGTGTGCCCGGCGCGGTCGCCGTGGAGCTCGTCCACAACTTCTCCCTGCTGCACGACGACCTGATGGACGGCGACGAACAGCGCCGCCACCGCGACACGGTCTGGAAGGTGCACGGCCCCGCCCAGGCCATCCTGGTCGGCGACGCGCTGTTCGCCCTGGCCAACGAGGTGCTGCTGGAGCTCGGCACGGTCGAGGCCGGCCGGGCCGCCCGCCGGCTGACCACCGCCACCCGCGCGCTGATCGACGGTCAGGCGCAGGACATCTCCTACGAGCACCGCGACCGGGTCAGCGTCGCGGAGTGCCTGGAGATGGAGGGCAACAAGACCGGTGCCCTGCTCGCCTGCGCCTCCTCCGTCGGCGCGGTCCTCGGCGGCGCGGACGACCGCACGGCCGACGCGCTGGAGAAGTACGGGTACCACCTCGGTCTGGCCTTCCAGGCCGTCGACGACCTCCTCGGCATCTGGGGCGACCCGGACGCCACCGGCAAGCAGACCTGGAGCGATCTGCGCCAGCGCAAGAAGTCCCTGCCGGTCGTGGCCGCGCTCGCGGCCGGCGGCCCGGCCTCCGAGCGGCTCGGCGAGATCCTCGCCGCCGACGCCAAGAGCAGCGACTTCGCGAACTTCTCCGAGGAGGAGTTCGCGGCCCGCGCCGCCCTCATCGAGGAGGCGGGCGGCCGGGAGTGGACGGCCGAGGAGGCGCGCCGTCAGCACACCATCGCCATCGAAGCCCTCGACGCCGTCGGCATGCCCGAGCAGGTACGGGCCGCCTTCACGGCACTCGCAGACTTCGTCGTCGTACGAAAGAGATGATCACTATCGGTCGAACCAGCCTCGCGTAGTCGCCGGCCGGTGCAGCAAGGAGGTTTCAGGCACCGGCCGACGGCGGACCCACAGCAGCACGACTTGCACGACTGCACGAAGGGGAAGCCATGACAGCGACGACCGACGGAAGCACCGGGGCGACACTGCCGTCCCGCGCTGCCGCGGCCAGTGAAACCGTACTCAGCACCCCCGAGGCGGCCGGGGTACAAGAAGCCGCCGCAGCCGCCGTCAGGCGGGCCACCGACTTCCTGCTCGCCCAGCAGGACGCCGAGGGCTGGTGGAAGGGCGACCTCGAGACGAACGTCACCATGGACGCCGAGGACCTGCTGCTGCGCCAGTTCCTGGGCATCCTGGAAGAGGACACCACCCGGGCCGCCGCGCTGTTCATCCGCGGCGAGCAGCGCGAGGACGGCACCTGGGCCACCTTCTACGGCGGCCCGGGCGAACTCTCCACCACCATCGAGGCCTACGTCGCCCTCCGGCTGGCCGGCGACGCGCCGGACGAGCCCCACATGGCCCGGGCCTCCGCCTGGATCCGCGCACAGGGCGGCATCGCGGCCTCCCGCGTCTTCACCCGGATCTGGCTGGCCCTGTTCGGCTGGTGGAAGTGGGAGGACCTGCCCGAACTGCCGCCCGAGCTCATCTGGTTCCCCAAGTGGTTCCCGCTCAACATCTACAACTTCGGGTGCTGGGCGCGGCAGACGATCGTCCCCCTGACCATCGTCTCGGCCAAGCGCCCGGTGCGTCCGGCCCCGTTCCCGCTCGACGAGCTGCACACCGACCCCGGCAGTCCCCGTCCGCCGCGGGCGCTCGCCCCGGCCAGGACCTGGGACGGCCTGTTCCAGCGGCTCGACATGGTGGTGCGCGGCTACCGTTCCGTCGCCGTGCGCAGAGTGCGCGAGGCGGCCATGAAGTCGGCCGCCCGCTGGATCATCGAGCGCCAGGAGAACGACGGCTGCTGGGGCGGCATCCAGCCGCCGGCCGTGTACTCGGTCATCGCCCTGTACCTGCTCGGCTACGACCTCGAACACCCGGTGATGCGGGCCGGCCTCGAATCGCTGGACCGTTACGCCGTGCGGCGCGAGGACGGCGCCCGCATGATCGAGGCCTGCCAGTCGCCGGTGTGGGACACCTGCCTGGCCACCATCGCGCTCGCCGACGCCGGACTGCCCGCCGACCACCCCCAGTTGGTCAAGGCCGCCGACTGGATGCTGGGCGAGCAGATCGTCCGGCCCGGCGACTGGTCGGTGCGCCGTCCCGGACTTCCGCCGGGCGGCTGGGCGTTCGAGTTCCACAACGACAACTACCCCGACATCGACGACACCGCCGAGGTCGTCCTCGCCCTGCGCCGGGTCAGGCACCACGACCCGGAGCGGATGGACAACGCCATCGGGCGCGGGGTGCGCTGGAACCTCGGGATGCAGTCGAAGAACGGCGCCTGGGGAGCCTTCGACGTCGACAACACCAGCCCCTTCCCCAACCGGCTGCCGTTCTGCGACTTCGGCGAGGTGATCGACCCGCCGTCGGCGGACGTCACCGCGCACGTCGTGGAGATGCTCGCCGCCGAGGGCATGACCCACGACCCGCGCACCCGGCGCGGCATCGAGTGGCTGCTGGCCGAACAGGAGCCGGACGGCTCGTGGTTCGGCCGCTGGGGCGTCAACTACATCTACGGCACCGGGTCCGTCGTACCCGCCCTGACGGCCGCCGGCCTGCCCGGCTCGCACCCGGCCGTCCGCCGCGCGGTGACCTGGCTGGAGAGCGTGCAGAACGACGACGGCGGCTGGGGCGAGGACCTGCGCTCCTACCGGTACGTCAAGGAGTGGAGCGGCAAGGGCGCCTCCACGGCCTCGCAGACCGCCTGGGCCCTGCTCGCCCTGCTCGCGGCGGGGGAGAAGGACTCCAAGGCCGTCGAGCGCGGCGTCGAGTGGCTCGCGGCCACCCAGCGGCAGGACGGCTCCTGGGACGAGCCGTACTTCACCGGCACCGGCTTCCCGTGGGACTTCTCCATCAACTACCACCTGTACCGGCAGGTCTTCCCGCTCACCGCGCTCGGCCGGTACGTGCACGGCGAGCCCTTCGCCGGCCGTCGCCCCACCGTCGATCCCCTCGCCGAGCGGCCCGGCGCCGAGGTCAAGGGGAGCTGATGAGCACACGGCCCGCACCGGCTCCGCTGCTGATCGCCTGCGCGCTCGGCATCGAGCGTCTCGCCCTGCGCGCCGGTGACCGCGGCGGGGCCGACGGGCCGGTCACCGTCCTGCGGACGGGCATGGGACCCAAGGCGGCGGAACGCTCCGTCACCCGGGTCCTCGCCGGCCCGCCGCTGGACCGGGCCGCGGTGCTCGCCACGGGCTTCTGCGCGGGACTCGCCCCGGGCATGCACCCCGGTGACCTCGTCGTCGCCGAGGAGACCCGGGACCCGCGCGGCTCCGTTCCCTGCGTCGGCACCGAACTGCTCGTCAAGGAACTCACCCGCACCCTGCCCGGGCGCACCGTGCACACCGGGCCGCTGACCGGCTCCGACCACGTCGTGCGCGGACCCGAGCGGTCCGATCTGCGCGCCACCGGGGCGATCGCGGTCGACATGGAGTCGGCGGCCACGCTTCTGAGCGCCGTGCGCTCGGGTGTGCGCCCTGTTGCGGCCGTGCGGGTGGTCGTGGACGCTCCAGAACATGAACTCGTCCGTATCGGTACGGTCCGCGGTGGAATATCAGCCTTCCGCGTTCTCCGTTCCGTCCTGCCGACTTTTTTCGAATGGCACCGTAATGTGCTGCTCCCCAGGAGGTGAGCCAGATGGCCATGCCGCTGCGCCAGTCCGTCAAAGTCGCCACATACTTGGCCGAACAGAAGCTTCGCAAGCGGGACAAGTTCCCGCTGATCGTCGAGCTTGAGCCGCTCTTCGCCTGCAACCTCAAGTGCGAGGGCTGCGGCAAGATCCAGCACCCGGCCGGAGTGCTCAAGCAACGCATGCCCGTCGCCCAGGCGGTGGGTGCGGTACTGGAGTCGGGTGCGCCGATGGTGTCCATCGCGGGCGGCGAGCCCCTGATGCACCCGCAGATCGACGAGATCGTACGGCAGCTGGTGGCCAAGCGGAAGTACGTCTTCCTGTGCACCAACGCGCTGCTGATGCGCAAGAAGATGGACAAGTTCAAGCCGTCCCCCTACTTCGCCTTCGCGGTGCACATCGACGGGCTGCGGGAGCGGCACGACGAGTCGGTGGCGAAGGAGGGCGTGTTCGACGAGGCGGTGGAGGCCATCAAGGAGGCCAAGCGGCGCGGCTTCCGGGTGACCACCAACTCCACCTTCTTCAACACCGACACCCCGCAGACCGTCGTCGAGGTGCTCAACTTCCTCAACGACGACCTCAAGGTCGACGAGATGATGATCTCGCCCGCCTACGCCTACGAGAAGGCGCCCGACCAGGAGCACTTCCTGGGCGTGGAGCAGACCCGCGAGCTGTTCAGGAAGGCCTTCGCGGGCGGCAACCGGCGCCGCTGGCGGCTCAACCACTCGCCGCTGTTCCTCGACTTCCTCGAGGGCAAGGTCGACTTCCCGTGCACCGCGTGGGCGATCCCGAACTACTCGCTGTTCGGCTGGCAGCGCCCCTGCTACCTGATGAGCGACGGGTACGTGCCGACGTACCGGGAACTCATCGAGGACACCGACTGGGACAAGTACGGCCGGGGCAAGGACCCGCGCTGCGCCAACTGCATGGCGCACTGCGGCTACGAGCCCACCGCCGTGCTGGCCACCATGGGATCGCTGAAGGAGTCCCTGCGCGCCATGCGCGAGACGGTCTCCGGAAACCGGGACTGACGCCATGACGGCCATTCCCCTGGGCGTCCCGGAGGTACCGGCCCGGCCGATCGCCGAGCGGCGCGCGTCGCGGCAGATCCACGTCGGGCCGGTGGCGGTGGGCGGGGGCGCGCCGGTGTCGGTGCAGTCGATGACGACGACGCGTACGTCGGATGTCGGCGCCACCTTGCAGCAGATCGCGGAGCTGACGGCTTCGGGTTGTCAGATCGTGCGGGTGGCGTGTCCGACGCAGGATGACGCGGACGTGTTGGCGACGATCGCGCGGAAGTCGCAGATCCCGGTGATCGC
>NZ_JBSFJL010000014.1:0-158330 GCF_053598035.1 Streptomyces sp. NPDC001204
TGTACTCACCCTCTCGGGCTTTCCTCCGGGCTTCCCTTCGGTGTTTCCGACTCTATCAGATCTTTTTCCGATCCGATTTCCTCGGCGCTTTCCAGGTTCCCGCTTTCGCGTTTCCCTTTCCGGCGATTCCGACTTTACCAGAACTTTTGAGCCAGTCTGACCGGCCCTCGTTTCCGATTCATCGGGAGAGGCTTCTTCATGATCGATCTTGTCGACATGTACAGAAGCAGATAGACGCTCACTGTCACCCTCGTGGAAGTCCACCTCCGGGCAACTGTTTGAATCTACCTCCCCACCCGACCCGTGTCAACGGCTCCGGTGCGGCGAAGAGGAGATTAGCAGCTCGGCGGGCCCAAACGCACATCAGGCGGCCGTCGGCACGGTCGCGCTTCGCTCGGTTGGCGCAACGTCCCCTGTACCGCCGGCCCGTGCCGCTCGACCGCCGAGGACGTAGACGTAGGCCAGGAAGGCCAGCTCCGCGACGATCCCGATTCCTATGCGGGCCCAGGTGGGCAGGCCCGACGGCGTGACGAAGCCTTCGATGGCTCCGGAGACGAAGAGGACGAGGGCCAGGCCGATCGCCATGCCCAGCGCGGCTCGGCCTTCTTCGGCGAGAGCGACGCGTCGGGAGCGGGGGCCGGGATCGATGACCGTCCAGCCGAGGCGCAGCCCGGTACCGGCGGCGACGAAGACCGCCGTCAGTTCGAGCAGACCGTGCGGGAGGACGAGGCCGAGGAATGTGTCGAGCCGGCCTGCCGAGGACATCAGGCCGATGCCCACACCCAGGTTGAGCATGTTCTGGAAGAGGATCCACAGGACCGGCAGTCCCAGGAAGACGCCCAGGACCAGGCACATCGCGGCGGCCTGGGCGTTGTTCGTCCAGACCTGGGCGGCGAAGGCGGCCGCGGGGTGACTGGAGTAGTAGGTCTCGTACTCGCCGCCGGGGCGGGTGAGCTGCCGCAGCTCACTCGGGGCCGCGATCGCGGCCTGTACCTCGGGGTGCGTACCGATCCACCATCCCAGGAGCGCCGCGACGACGGTGGACAGGAGCGCGGTGGGAACCCACCAGTGGCGGGCCCGGTAGACCGCTGCGGGGAAGCCCTCCAGCAGGAAGCGGGTGACGTCCCGCCACGAGGCGCGGCGTGTCCCGGTCACGGCGCTGCGCGCGGCCGCCACGAGTTGGCTGAGCCGCCCCGTCAGTTGCGGGTCGGGCGCGCTGGACTGGATCAGGGAGAGGTGGGTGGCGGTGCGCTGGTAGAGGGCGACGAGCTCGTCGGCCTCCGTGCCGGTGAGCCGGCGTCGGCGCCGGAGCAGGGTGTCGAGGCGGTCCCATTCCGCTCGGTGGGCGGAGACGAAGACGTCCAGGTCCATCGTGTCTGCCTGCTCCTCGGCTGGTTGTTCGACAACTCGTCGGCGGTGTCAGCTTGTCCTACTGCGGCGCGGTCGCCCTCAGCTTGGCAGACTGGCCCCTCTCGGGGCAGGCCAGGGGAAGGACGACGGGCGTGAGTGAGCTGGTGACGGGTGAGGCCGTGGCGCTGGAGGTGCGCCCGGCGAGGCTGCCCAGCAGGGCACTGGCGGTGATCCTCGACCTCGTCGTTACGGTGATGGTGTACATGGCCGTGTCCTTGGCTCTCGTGGCGTCCACCGCTTCCCTGGACGAGGCCGCCCGGATCGCGGTGTCGATCGGGGCGTTTCTGCTCGTGCTGGTCGGGGGGCCGATAGCCGTGGAGACGCTCAGCCACGGGCGGTCGCTCGGGAAGATGGCATGCGGGCTGCGTGTGGTCCGGGACGACGGCGGGCCGATCCGGTTCCGGCACGCGCTCGTGCGTGGGGCGATCGGTGTGGTCGAGATTCTGCTGACGTCCGGGGTCGTCGCCTGTATCGCCTCGCTGGTGTCGTCGCGGGGGCGTCGGCTGGGAGACGTGTTCGCGGGCACCCTGGTCGTACGGGAGCGGGTGCCGGCCGGGCAGGCGACCGCGGTGCCTCCGCCGCCGCCCTGGCTGGCGGGGCGTTTCTCCGCTCTCGATCTGTCGGCGGTTCCCGACGGGCTGTGGCTGGCGGTCCGGCAGTACCTGACGCGGATGCAGACTCTGGATCCGCAGGTCGGCTGGAGCATGGCCGAGCGGCTCGCCGCCGATCTCGCCGCCCGCACCGGGACTCCGGCGCCGCGCGAGGTTCCGCCGGCCATGTATCTGGCGGCGGTGTTGCAGGAGCGGCAGGCGCGTGAGGCCCGGCGCGCGTTCGGCGGCGGCTCGGCGACGGGCGCGTCCGTCGGGGAGGCCGGCGTCCCGGTCGCCGGGTCCGGCACGGCGCCCGGTGCTCCCGGCTTCCCGGCGCCGCAACCGCCGGCCCACGGCGTGCCGCAGCCGCCGGCGCACGGCGTCGGCGAGCAGCCGGGGACTCGCGTATCCGCCGCTGAGGCTTCACCCGCCGTACCTCAGGACACCGCTTCCCGGGGCGCCCCGGCCCGGGGCGCCCCGTCCACGGGCCTCCCGGCGCAGCACGCGGCGTCCGAGGACACATCGCCGACCGAGCGTCCCGGTACCGGGTTCGTGCCGCCGGCCTGACGCGTCGGCCGGTCCGGGTCCGTCAACCTCATTCACCCTTCCTCAACCTCCTTCGCCCTCTCCCGGCCTTCCCCGCCCGCAGGCTCAGGAGTCGAAGACCGACGGGGGTGACTGAAGGTCCTCCAGCTCGATGCCGGGGGCCGCCAGAACCACGTCCCCGGCGATGTGCACGGTGTGCTGTTCGCCCGTGTCCAGGGCTGTGACCTGGTATTCGTCCACGATCAGCGGGCCGTTGTCAGTGGCGTGTGCTTCTCTTTCCACCAGAGCCCAGGACTGGTCCACGGTGCGGGGGGCGAGGACCGGATCCGTGAAGGCCACGAGGCGGACGCGGGTCGCGGAGGCGGAGGGGGTGAGGCGCAGGAGACGGGCGGTGGCGATGAGGAACGCGGGGGATGTGCCGGTGAAGGCGTGGGCGCGCGCAGTGCCTTCGGTGGCATGGATGCCGGTGGGGTCGGTGCGGACCCAGGTGACGCCGTCGAGGGCGGCACCGCGCACCTGCCAGCCTCCCGCGTGGAGTTCGAGGCGGATGGGGCGGCCGAGGTCGTCGATGGCGAGGTCGACGGAACCGTGATGGGCGCCCGAGGGGGTGGTCAGCTGGGATACGTAGCGCCAGCCGGAGGGGCCGGGGGCGCAATGGAAGTGCTCTTCCGCGAGGGGGGTGTGATCGTGCGGATCGTGGAGCGAATAACGGCCGCGGGGCATGGGGGTCCTGGGGTGTGACGGGGTGGTCCGGCCGCTTCGGCACTGCGGGCAGGCGGGCGTGACGGCCGCCGGTCCGGTCGGCACCGCTGGTCCGGCCGAAAGGGGCAGGCCCCCGACACGGGGGTGCGGGGGCCTGCCTCGAAGGACCTGACTGAGACGCGGGGTGCGGCTCGGTGGTGGTCAGTAGCGGTAGTGGTCCGACTTGTACGGGCCGTCGACCTCCACGCCGATGTACGCGGCCTGCTCGGGGCGCAGCGTGGTGAGCTTGACGCCGAGGGCGTCCAGGTGGAGGCGGGCGACCTTCTCGTCGAGGTGCTTGGGCAGCACGTAGACGCCGGTCGGGTACTCGTCGGGCTTGGTGAACAGCTCGATCTGGGCCAGAGTCTGGTCCGCGAAGGAGTTGGACATCACGAACGACGGGTGACCGGTGGCGTTGCCCAGGTTCAGCAGGCGGCCCTCGGACAGCACGATGATCTTCTTGCCGTCCGGGAAGGTCCAGGTGTGGACCTGCGGCTTGACCTCGTCCTTGACGATGCCGGGGACGTTGGCGAGGCCGGCCATGTCGATCTCGTTGTCGAAGTGACCGATGTTGCCGACGATGGCCTGGTGCTTCATCTTCGCCATGTCGGAGGCGAGGATGATGTCCTTGTTGCCGGTGGTGGTGACGAAGATGTCGGCCGTCTCGACGACCTCGTCCAGCGTGGTGACCTGGTAGCCGTCCATCGCCGCCTGGAGGGCGCAGATCGGGTCGATCTCGGTGATGATCACGCGGGCGCCCTGGCCGCGCAGGGACTCCGCGCAGCCCTTGCCCACGTCGCCGTAGCCGCACACGACCGCGGTCTTGCCGCCGATCAGGACGTCGGTGGCGCGGTTGATCCCGTCGACCAGGGAGTGCCGGCAGCCGTACTTGTTGTCGAACTTCGACTTGGTGACCGCATCGTTGACGTTGATCGCCGGGAACAGGAGGGTGCCCTCGCGCTGCATCTCGTACAGACGGTGCACGCCGGTGGTGGTCTCCTCGGTGACGCCCCGGATCTCGGAGGCCAGCTGGGTCCACTTCTGCGGGCTCTCACCCAGAGTGCGGTTCAGCAGCTCCAGGATGACGCGGTGCTCGTCAGACTCGGCGGTGTCGGGCGAGGGGACCTTGCCGTCCTTCTCGTACTCGACGCCCTTGTGGACCAGCAGGGTGGCGTCGCCGCCGTCGTCCAGGATCATGTTCGGGCCGCCGGTGGGGCTGTCCGGCCAGGTCAGCGCCTGCTCGGTGCACCACCAGTACTCCTGGAGGGTCTCGCCCTTCCAGGCGAAGACCGGGATGCCCTGCGGGTTGTCGGGGGTGCCGTCGGGGCCGACGGCGATGGCGGCGGCCGCGTGGTCCTGCGTGGAGAAGATGTTGCAGGACGCCCAGCGGACCCGCGCGCCGAGGGCCGTCAGGGTCTCGATCAGGACGGCGGTCTGCACGGTCATGTGCAGGGAGCCGGTGATGCGGGCGCCCTTGAGCGGCTGCTGCTCGGCGTACTCCGCGCGGATCGCCATCAGGCCAGGCATCTCGTGCTCGGCGAGGGAGATCTCCTTGCGGCCGAACTCGGCCAGGGACAGGTCGGCGACCTTGAAGTCCTGTCGGTTCTCGACAGTCGTCATGGGGTGCTGCTCCTCGGGGTTGGGGCGAGGTGGGTACGGCTGACCTGCGCGGCGGCGGACACAGGGTGCCCGAAGAGGACACAGGCATGCCCGCGTGCGCGCAGCACAGTCCGTCGGAGGCCCTCTCTCCCTCGGCCGGCCTCTGCTCGGGCCGCCCGACCGCCATCAGCAGCGACGTCTGGCTCCGTCCCAAGCTACACCGCGAAGAGCGGCGGCCCACAGTCCGTGTCCGGACACACAGGACGTCCGCGGGGCCTCGTGATCGTCGCCGGGGCGGCCGGGATCAGTGGCCGGTGGGGTGCGGGGCGGGTCCGCCCGGGGTGGCCTCGCGGTCCGGGCCCTTGGCCGCCTCGGCCTCGCTGTAGATGTCCGGTTCCAGGTAGATGACGCGGGCGATGGGCACGGCGTCGCGGATGCGGGCCTCGGCTGCGTTGATGGCGGCGGCGACCTCGGCGGCCGTGTCGTCGTGCTGGACGGCGACCTTGGCGGCGATGAGCAGTTCCTCGGGGCCGAGGTGGAGCGTGCGCATGTGGATGACGCCGGTGACGGTGTCGCCGTCGACCATGGCGGTCTCGATCTGCCGGACCACGTCGGTGCCGGCGGCCTCGCCGAGCAGCAGGGACTTGGTCTCGGCGGACAGGACGAGGGCGATCAGCACGAGCAGGGCGCCGATGCAGACCGTGCCGATGCCGTCCCAGAGCCCGTCGCCGGTGAGCAGGGCGAGGCCCACGCCGCCGAGGGCGAGGACGAGACCGATCAGCGCGCCGAAGTCCTCCAGGAGCACGACCGGCAGTTCGGGGGCCTTGGCGCGGCGGATGAACTGCGGCCAGGACAGCTTGCCGCGCAGTGCGTCGGCCTCCTTGACAGCCGTGCGGAAGGAGAAGCCCTCGGCGACGATCGCGAAGACGAGGACGCCCACCGGCCAGTACCAGTGCTCCACTTCGTGCGGGTTGCGGATCTTCTCGATGCCCTCGTAGATGGCGAACATGCCGCCGACGGAGAACAGGACGATGGAGACGAGGAAGGCGTAGACGTACCGTTCGCGGCCGTAGCCGAAGGGGTGTTGCGGGGTCGCCTCGCGCTGGGCCCGCTTGCCGCCGATCAGCAGCAGGAACTGGTTGCCGGAGTCGGCGAGGGAGTGCACGCCCTCGGCGAGCATCGACGAGGAGCCGCTGAAGGCGAATGCCACGAACTTGGCTACCGCGATGGCAAGGTTGGCGCCGAGTGCCGCCATGATCGCCTTGGTGCCGCCTGACGCGCTCATCTGTTCGCGTTGTCCCTTCGCCGTCGTACTCGCTTGCGGCCTTGGCCAGTCCTCGGCCGGTGGGTCATTGTCGCAGCCCGGTTCGGCGACGGTTACCCGGGCGGCGGCCCGTTGGGCCGCCGCCCGCGCGGTCATACGACGACGGTGGCCCGGAACAGGGTGCCGGTGCCGGACACTTCGGTCTTTTCGCCGGCGGGGACGAACACGGACTGCCCCGGGGCGAGTTCCTGTTCGCCGGTCCGGACGGAGCCGGCCGCGCAGAGCAGGATCTGCGGGGTGTCGAGGGTGAGGTCGCGTTCGGCGTCGGTGCCCTCGGGCAGGACGTAGCGGGACAGGCGGAACTCGTCGACAGGGGTGTCGTAGACCTCCTCGCCGTCGGGGCCGGCCTCCGGGCACAGGATGCCGGGGTCGCGGGCCTCGAAGCGGACGATGCGCAGGAGTTCGGGGACGTCGACGTGCTTGGGGGTCAGGCCGCAGCGCAGGACGTTGTCCGAGTTGGCCATGATCTCCACGCCCAGGCCGTTGAGGTAGGCGTGCGGGATGCCGGCGCCGAGGAAGACCGCCTCGCCCGGCTTGAGGCGGAAGTGGTTGAGGAGCATCGCGGCCAGCACGCCCGGGTCGCCCGGGTAGTGGCGGGCGATGCCGGCGTAGGGGGCGTGGTCGCCGCCGAGGCGGGCACAGGCGGCCGCGGCCTCGGCGACCGTCGCGGCCATCTCCTCGCGGTCGGCGGTGAGGAGGGCGGTGAGGACCTCGCGCAGGGCGGCTTCCTCGGGGCGGGCGCGCAGCACGTCGACGTACGGCTTGAGGGAGTCGACACCGAGGGCGTCGAGCAGTTCGGCGGCCCGGTTCGGCGCGCGGAAGCCGCACAGGCCGTCGAACTCTGTGAGCGCGCAGACCAGTTCGGGCTTGTGGTTGGCGTCCTTGTAGTTGCGGTGCGGGGCGTCGGCGGGGACGCCTCGGCGCTCCTCGTCGGCGTATCCCTCCTTGGCCTGTGCCAGGTCGGGGTGGACCTGGAGGGAGAGCGGGGCGCCGGCCGCGAGGATCTTGAGCAGGAAGGGCAGGCGCGGGCCGAACTTCGCGACCGTCTTGGCGCCCAGTTCCTCCTCCGGGCCGGCCTCGATGACCTCGGCGAGGGTGCCGCGTGCGGTGCGCGAGGGTGCGCCCGGATGGGCCCCCATCCACAGCTCCGCCTGGGGTTCGCCGCTCGGCTCTGCACCCAGCAGGTGCGGGATGGCGGTGGTGGAACCCCAGGCGTAGGGGCGGATCGTGTTGTCGAGGCGGTCCATGCGCTTCTCTCTGCGGTTCTGGGCTGTTCTCGGCGTTCTCGGCGTTCTCGGCGTTCTCGGCGTTCTCGGCGTTCTCAGCGTTCTCGTCTGCGCTCAAGGACAGATCAGGTGCCGGAGGCGAGCGCCAGGTAAACGGCGGTGAAATCCGTGACGGCGATCAGTTCCGCGAGGGTCTCGAGATCGTCGCCGGGGTCCGGCTCCAGCTCGCTGATCGGCGTGTCGTGGCTGAGGGCGAGGTCTCGGGCGGCCGGGGCGGCGGTCAGGCCGCCGAGCGGGCGGTCGCGCAGCAGCACCACGCGCGCGTGCAGGGCGGGCCGCTCCTCGACGCGGTCGCGGAAGAAGTCGTCCGGGTCGGCACTGGCGGCCAGCGGACCGGCGAGCAGCGCGGTGTGCGCGGCGAGGGCTTCGGGCAGTTCGGCGACGATCGCGGGGATGCCGGACAGTTCGGCGAGCCCGGCGGCGAACCGGCGTCCCGCGGGGCCCGCGGAGGCGCCCTCGGTCCAGATGACCGGCAGCGCGTCGGCGAGTTCGGCGGCGAGGGTCTTGGCCGGGTTGCTGTAGGTGACGATGGCGGGTCCGCAGCGTTCGGCGATGTGGTCCAGCCGGTCGGCGGCCCTTTCCAGGGAGTCGGGCGGGGCGGTGAGCAGGCCGACGCGGTCCAGGAGCGCCAGCAGCGGCGTGAGCAGCGCCCACAGGACGCCGGGGGCGGATCCGGCGAGGGGTTCGCCGTGGTCGTAGGGGGCCGTGGCCATGGGGATGAACAGGCCGCGGGCGCCCTCGAGGGCCTCGGCGAGCGGCGTCCCCGCCGGGGCCACGGCGACGACAGTGCAGCCGCGCCGGTAGGCCTGCTCGGCGAGCAGGGACAGGCTCGGCTCGGTGCCGTCCGGGGTGGCGATCAGCAGCAGGTCGACGGAGCCTGCCCAGCCGGGCAGCTCCCAGCGCAGGGCTCCGGCGGCGGAGGCCACGCCCGTGGGTGCCAGCCGGGTCACGGGGCTGCCCGCGCCGGCGAGCGTGCCGAGCAGGTCGGCCGCGTGGGTGGCGGCGGCGCCGGGGCCGGCGATCAGGACGGCGCGGGGGCGGCCGTCGGGCCTGAGGCCGCTCACGCCGGCCTCGGCGGCGTTCCGGGCGGCGGTCCGGACGCGGGCGCCGGCCTCGGCGGCACCGCGGAGCAGTCCGCGGCGGTCGGCCTGGGCGAGCCCCTCCGGGGCGTCGAGCAGCGATTCGTCGAGCATGGGCGGCAGCCTCCCGATCGGGCACCGAGCGCCGGGTCGTCTTCGTGCGGACAGCGGAGCCCGTCCGGGCGAGGCGCTGGGCCTCTTCCGGACGGGTCTGCGTCACGCGGGGCGGCGGGCCTCGTCGACGAGCAGGACGGGGATGCCGTCGCGGACGGGGTACGCCAGACCGCAGTCCTGCCCGGTGCAGACCAGCTCGGCGTCCTGCTCCTTGAGGGGGGCGTGGCAGGCCGGGCAGGCGAGGATCTCCAGAAGGCCGGCTTCGAGCGGCATGGGGTTTCCCTTCGGGCGGGCGGGGTGGGTGCGTCGGTGCGGTCGTACGGACGTGCCTGGTCAGGGTACCGCCGGTGGGGGCGGCGTGGCGGGGTCGGGCCGGGCCCGCACGCCCGGACGCCGCCCTGGCGGGGGGTGGACGGCCCCTCAGCCCCGGATGATCGCCAGGGCCTCGTCCCGCACCTTGGCCATCGTCGCCTCGTCACGGGCCTCGGCGTTCAGCCGCAGCAGCGGCTCGGTGTTGGACGGGCGGACGTTGAACCACCAGTCCGCGGCGGTGACGGTGAGGCCGTCGAGTTCGTCGAGGGTGACGTCCGCGCGACCGGCGTAGGCCGACCTGATGGCGGCGAGGCGGGCGGCCTGGTCGTCGACCGTGGAATTGATCTCCCCGGAACCGGCATAGCGGTCGTACTGGGCGACGAGGGCCGACAGGGGGCCGTCCTGGCCGCCCAGGGCCGCGAGGACGTGCAGGGCGGCCAGCATGCCGGTGTCGGCGTTCCAGAAGTCCTTGAAGTAGTAGTGCGCGGAGTGCTCACCGCCGAAGATCGCCCCGGTCCTCGCCATCTCGGCCTTGATGAAGGAGTGGCCCACGCGGGTACGGGCGGGCGTGCCGCCGTTCTCCTCGACGACCTCCGGGACCGACCAGGAGGTGATGAGGTTGTGGATGATCACGCCCTTGCCGCCGTTCTTCGCCAGCTCACGGGCGGCGACCAGCGCGGTGATCGCCGACGGGGAGACCGGCTCGCCGCGCTCGTCGACCACGAAGCAGCGGTCGGCGTCGCCGTCGAAGGCGATGCCGAGGTCGGCGCCCTCCGCGCGGACCCGCTTCTGGAGGTCGACGAGGTTGGCCGGGTCCAGGGGGTTGGCCTCGTGGTTGGGGAAGGTGCCGTCCAGTTCGAAGTACATCGGGACGAGGTCGACGGACAGACCGTCGAAGACGGTCGGGACCGTGTGGCCGCCCATGCCGTTGCCCGCGTCGACGACGACCTTCAGGGGGCGGAGGGAGTCCAGGTCGACGAGGGAGCGCAGGTACGCCGCGTAGTCACGCAACGTGTCGCGCCGGCTGATCGTCCCCTGCCGGGCGGCCGGCTCAGGGGCGCCCGAGGCGAGCCACCGCTCGACCAGTTCGCGGATCTCCGCCAGCCCGGAGTCCTGGCCGACGGGGGCCGCGCCCGCGCGGCACATCTTGATGCCGTTGTACCTGGCCGGGTTGTGCGAGGCCGTGAACATCGCGCCGGGCAGGTCCAGGGCGCCGGAGGCGTAGTACAGCTGGTCCGTGGAGCACAGGCCGATCCCGGTGACGTCCGCGCCGTGGCGCGCCGCGCCGCGGGCGAAGGCCCGGGCCAGGCCCGGCGAGGAGGGCCTCATGTCGTGGCCGGTCACGAGGGCGTCGGCGCCGGTCACCTGGGCGAAGGCCGCCCCGAAGAGTTCGGCCAGCGGCTCGTCCCACTGGTCCGGGACCACCCCGCGTACGTCGTACGCCTTCACGATCTGCGACAGATCAGCAGCCACGGCCAGCCCTTCTGAGGTCCTATCGGTCACCACAAACTACCGTCGGCATGCGAACAGAAGGCGGCGGAGGCGAGGGCCGCGGGTGGCGGAAGGATTTCGCGGGCTGCCCGGCGTCAGTTGTCGGGCGACCGGAGCACGCGCAGGTGGCCGCGGCGGGCGACCTCCATCGGGTCCGCGGTACGCGCGCCGCCACCGGCCTCGGCCGCTCGTTCCTGGGGCCTGGCCGCCTCGCGCACGGCGTTGGCAAGCGCTTCCAGATCGTCTCCGCTGGGCCGCGCGGGAGCGGAGCCGTCGAGGAGCCGGACGACCTCCCAGCCCCGGGGCGCGGTGAGGCGCTCGGAGTGCTCGGCGCACAGGTCGTAGCAGTGGGGTTCGGCGTAGGTGGCGAGCGGGCCGAGGACAGCGGTCGAGTCGGCGTAGACGTACGTCAGCGTCGCTACGGCGGGACGGCCGCAAGCGGTGCGCGAACAGCGACGTACAAGGCTCACGACGATGGACGGTACCGCACTCTTGAGCGGGCCGCGACGACTCTCCACCAGGCCACTCCACCGTGTCGCGGTATGAAACGTCCCGGACACACCTTCTGTCACACTTCGCTGACCTGCGGGAACGCCCCCTGTCGGAATCTCGAACAAGTCGGATCCGGTCACGACCGGGTACAAAATCAGTCAATTACCTTGATATCGACGGTCCTGGAGAGATATGGAATCGAGCCCCAGCTTGGCTGAAATGCTCACCGGGCGAGCGGCCACGGCGGGGCGGGTACGGCGTCCGGCGCGGGGTCCGATGCCGTGTCCGGTGCGGCACCCGGCGCAGCGTCCGGCACGGGTCCGGCACGGGGTCCGCAATGACGCGCGGGACCGGGCACCCGGGGACGCCGGGGACTACTCTTCACCAGTGATGGACAACCCTGTACCGCCCCGTGCCGCCGGCCCCGGGCCCCGCCGACGTGATCGCCACGGCCGGGGCATGCGCGGCCCGATCGCCCCGCCGCAGGTGCCGCTCGCCGCGAGCCGGGCCGAGGCGTTCGCGGATCTGGTGCAGGACTCCGTGGACCGGCTGGAGCGGCGCTGGCCGCAACTGGCCGACGTCGACTTCTTCGTGGTGGAGGTGCCGCGGCTGGACGGGCCGGGGCAGCCGTGGAGCGACGAGGCGGTGCCGCTCGGGGGCACGGTCGCGTCGCGTGAGGGGCGACGCGCGCGTGTGGTCGTCTACCGGCGGCCGGTGGAGATCCGCACCAAGGGCCGCGACGAGCGCGCCGCCCTGGTGCACGAGATCGTCGTCGAGCAGGTGGCAGAGCTGCTGGGGCTGACCCCGGAGACGGTCGACCCCCGGTACGGCGAGGACTGACCGCCCCGGTACGGCGAGGACAGCCCCGGCCCGTCGCCGGGCCGCCCTCGGGCCGCCCGGCTCACTTCTGCAGTACTGACAGATCCTGCTCCGCGCGCGGCACCGCCACCATCCCGCGGTCGTCCGGCAGCGTCTGGATCGTGAAGCCGGAGTTGCCCTCCCCCGACGCCGTGAGGGTGCGCGCCCCGTAGACCGGGCCGCCGGAGATCCGCTCCACCGTGAGCGCGTACGTCCCCTTCAGGCCGGACGGCACCGGCGGGGCGATGTCCTGGGTCGTGCCTTCCTTGATCGTGTAGGTCTTCGAGACGGCCGTGCCGCCCCCGCTGCCCGCCGACGCGGTGACCTTGACCTGTGCGGTGGCGGTGGGAGCCGTCAGCGACAGCGTCGAGCCCTTGGCGCTGTTGTCGGGCGAGGTCGCCCGGGTCACGAACGGGCCGGCCGCCGGGATGAACGCCGTCTCCTGCCGGTCGCCCTTGCCCCTGAGGACCCGCAGCGCCGCGACCACGGGCACCGACCGCGAGGTCGGGGTCAGCACCAGCGACCCCGCCTCCTCGCGCGTGACCTCGCCGAGGTCGACGGCGGTCGTCATCCCGCCCTTGAGGTGGACCGTCTCGTGTCCGGCGGGCGTGATCAGCCCGGACGGGGAGGCGAGGCGCACCTTCAGGTCGGCGTCGGAGTCGGCGGGCGTGAAGGCGATCAGCCGTACGTCCGTGGCGTCCTTGGGGATGCCCGGGAGCACGAGGCTGCCCGCCGGGTCCACGGACGCCGCCAGCCAGTCCCCGCCCAGACTGTTGTCGAGGGCCTGCACCGCCGCCCCGACCCGGCCGCTGCGCACGCTCACGTGCACCGTGAGGTCCTGCTGCGCCGAGTCGGTGAGCGTGGACAGCAGGAGCGGCTCGCTGGAGTGCGGCGCGACGGTGATGCCCTCGCCGGCGGGCGACTTCACGGCGCCCTCCGCGCCGTAGAGCTCGATGTCGACGACGGCCGGGGAGTCGTCCGGGTTGGTCAGGTGGATGTAGTCGGACCGCGCGGCGGCCGTGCTCGCGCCGGGGAACCAGAACTGGGTGTCCGGCGCGGTGCAGGTCACGCCCAGCACCCCGCGGCCGGCGCCCACGGCGACCTCGGTGGTCTGCTGCACCGTCCAGCCGGGCGCGAACTTGCCCTCGGCCGTGCCGATCAGCGCGGGCGCTTCCCCGCCCGAGGTGTCACGGGTGACGGGTGTGCCGGGCTCCTTGGGTTCCAGGACCGACTTGGCGGTCTTGTTCTTTCCGCCGTCCTTGGTCTTGCCCGTGGAGCCGCCCTTGGCCGTGTCCTTCCCGTCACCCGTGTCCGACTGCTCGGTGGCGGGCATGAGCTGGGCCTTGCCCGTGCCGCCGGTGCCCGTGGTCACGGGGGTGAAGGACGTGTACGCGGTGTCGGCTATGTCGGAGGTGCTCGGCGCCGGGCACACCAGCGTCGTGCGCTCGACGGGCAGTTGCGCGCCCGCCGTGGCGGAGCCGGCGCCCGCGGCGTCCGGCGTGTCCAGCGCGGCGAATCCGGTGACGGCGGCGAGCGCGGTCACGCCGGCGATCAGGGACAGGGTCGTGCGGTTCACTGCTGGCTCCCGTCGGGGCGCTCGTTGCCGTTGCCGTGCGGGTGGTGCTGAGCCGGGTCGTACGGCTCCTCGTATCCCTGCTGGTACGTCTGGCCGTAGGGCGCCGCCGGGGTCTGGCCGCCGTAGCCGTACTGGTCGTACTGGCCGCCCTGGTACGGGTCGGGCGGGTACGCCTGGTCGTAGCCGCCCGCCGGGTACTGCTGGGGCTGGGCGCCCTGGTACTGGCCGTCGCCCTCGTACTGGCCGTCGCCGTAGGCGCCGTACTCGGTCGCGGCTCCCGCGTAGGCGGTGGTGTCCCACTCGTCGTAGGACTGCTGGTGCGGGACGGCGGCGGGCTCCTCGTCCGGGGCGGGAGCCGGCACGGTGCCGGGTTCCGCCGCGAACTCCTGCCGCCCGAACTCCTCCTGACCGAACTCGTCCTGGCCCGCTTCGCCCTGTCCGGCCTCGTCTGCCTCGGCCTCGGCCTGGGCCCGCAGCCTGCGGGCCCGGCGGCCCTCCCCGGCGACGGCCTGGGCGGGAACGAGCTCCTCCTCCGGCAGGTCGTCGTCGACGTCGCGGCGCCGGCCGGGCAGGGCGAGCACGACGAGGACTACGGCGAGGGCGCCCTGGGCCCACAGCCAGGCCGTGTGGCTGAACGGGTCCTCGAAGGTGACGTCCAGCTTGCCGCCGGAGGCGGGGAGCTGGAAGCCCTGGGCCCAGTCGTCGACGGTGGTGCGGGTGAGCGGCCTGCCGTCCAGGGTGGCCGTCCAGCCCGCGTCCGCGGAATCGGCCAGGCGCAGCACGCGGCCCTCGGCCCCGGACGGGATCGTGGTGTGGATCTCGACGGGTCCGGCGGCGACGGGCTCGGCGGTGCCGGAGCCCGCGGCGGGCACGATGGCGGCGCGCGAGACCTCCTGGTTCACCCGCCACAGGGCGCTGCCGTCCTGCTGGCTGAGCCGGGTCAGGCCGGGCGTGGCGTCCAGGACGCGGCTGACGTCGCGGGGCGCGCCCTTGTGGACCAGGACGTAGCGCACGGCGAAACCGCCGAGCTGGCCGGCCTGGTCGGCGCCGGAGCCGGCGACCAGGTTGGCGACGACCTTGTCCAGTTGCTTGTTCCCGCCGTTCACCGCGGCGAGTTCGGCGTCGCCCATGCGGGCACCGGAGCCGCGTACGAGCATGTAGCCGACGTGGGCGGGCGAGTCGCTGTCGAGAACCAGGGTGCGGGCCTGGTCGCGGGTGCCGCTCTCCTCGGCGACGAACGCGGGCACCTGCACGGGGTCGCGCCGCTCCACCGGGCCGTCGGCGCCGCCGATCATCCAGCCGGCGGCGACGAGCAGGGGGCCGGCGGCCGAGGCGAAGGCGATCAGCGCGGCGACCGGCTGGCGCCAGCCGAAGCTCTGCTCGGCCACGCGGGCACGTGCCCCGTCGGCGCCGATCACGGCGGCGGCGAGGAGGGCGAGGCCGTAGACGAGGGTGGCCGGGCCGGCCCAGGTGGAGCCGTTGGACAGCACGGCGAAGACGAGCGCCACCAGGGCGACCGCCCAGGCCGTCCAGATCGCGAACTGGCGCTCGGAGCGCAGCAGGGCGGCCAGCGCGGCCAGGACGATGCCGATGAGCATCAGCCCGTGCATCGTGCCGGGGCCGCCGGGGCCGGCGCCGAGCAGGTCGAGCGCGGAGGCGGCCGAGGCGCCGTACTCGAGGCCGGCCTCGTGGAAGAAGCCGAACGGCAGCAGCGACAGCGACCAGGGCGCGAGGACCAGCAGCGGGGTGCCCAACTGCGCCAGGAAGCGCAGCCCGTGGGCCACGATGTCGTCGCGGCGCACGACCAGCACGCCGAGGCCGAGCAGGAGCGCGATGGGCCACACGATCGGCGTGAACGCGGTGGTGATGGTCAGCAGCAGCGCGTACGCCCAGGTGGCCCGCCAACTTCCACGGGCGCCGGGGGCTTTGGCCAGGCCGGCGGCCGCGACGCCGGCGCGGGCGATCAGCGGCAGCAGCACGGCCAGTACGGCGGTGCCGATGCGGCCGCCGGCCAGCGCGCCGGTGGTGGCCGGCAGGAAGGCGTAGGCGACGGCGCCCCAGGCGCGCAGCAGGCGGGAGGGGACCAGCGGGCGGGAGGCGAAGTACGCGGTGAATCCGGCCAGCGGTACCGAGCCGACCAGCAGGACGGTGACCGCGAGCCCGGTCGAGCCGAGCAGCAGGGAGGCGAGCGTCGCGACCATCGCCAGGTACGGAGGCGCGGACGGGGTGCCGCCCGCGCCCACCGGGTGCCAGGAGTCGAGGTAGCGCGACCACAGTTCGGAGGAGTCGGCGGGCGCGGGCAGCAGGGCGCCGCCCGCGAGCGCGCCGCCGCCGAGCAGACCACGGCAGGCGGCCAGGGAGACGAACAGCAGCACCAGGAAGAGCACCGGGCCGGGTTTGCGGGCGATGCGCTTGAGACGCGCGAACTGCTCGATCTCCAGGAAGTCGGCGTCGTCGCCGCCGGGCCCGGACTCGATCGCGCCGCCGTGCCGGCCGGCCGAGGACGCCTCGGCGTCGGAGCCGCCCATGAGGTTGCCCGCGACCTGTTCCACTGTGACGCGGATGGTGGCGCCCGGCGGTGGGAGCAGCGCCCGCAGCTCCCCCTTGTCGATCTGTGGCTTGCCGCGTCTGCCGCGGCCCGCGATGATCCGCTCGGGCCGCAGCAGGACGCCCATCAGACCGCGGATCTCGTCGACGGCCTGCCCCGGCACCTTGCCGACGAGGTAGGCGACGGTCCGCAGCAGGGTGCCCAGGACCAGGCGCAGCAGCACCCAGGGCAGCGCTGCCGTGCGGGTGTTGACGAGCAGGGTGTAGACGGCGCCGGCCTTGTCGACCTTGTGCGGGGAGGCGGCGGTGCGGCCGACGCAGTCGACGGTGCGGCGCTCGCGGGAGGCCGCCTCGGCGTGCCGTACGACGGCTTCGGGGGCGACCAGGACACGGTGGCCGGCGGAGAGGGCACGCCAGCACAGGTCGACGTCGTCGCGCATCAGGGGGAGCCGGCGGTCGAACCCGCCCAGTTCCTCGAAGATGTCACGCCGGATCAGCATTCCGGCGGTGGACACCGACAGCACGGGCCTGACGTGGTCGTGCTGGCCCTGGTCCTGCTCGCGTCGGTCGAGGCCGGTCCAACGGCGTCCGGAGTTGGCGATGCTGACGCCCACTTCGAGGAGCTGCCTGCGGTCGTACCAGCCGCGCAGCTTGGGACCGACCACCGCCACGTCGTCCCGGCCGAGTTCGTACTCGTTCTCCACGACGCGCAGCAGCTGGGCCAGGGCGTCGGGTTCGGGGGCGCAGTCGTCGTGCAGCAGCCACAGCCACTGCACCGGCTCCCCGTACGGCAGTTCGGGCAGGTCGTAGGTCTCGTCGCGCCAGGTGCGCGTAACGGGGTCCCAGCTGCTGGGGCGCTTGAGGTACGGCAGGTCGTCCGGGGTGAGGACCGGGGCGCTGTGAACGGCCTCCTCGACGGCCTGTCCGAAGCCGGTGCGCCGGGCGAGGTGCAGGACGCGGTCGGCGCCGAGGGCGTCGGTGACCACCTGGGCCGACTCGTCCGCGCTGCCGGTGTCGGCGGCCACGGCGCACTGCACGGGGCGCTCCTGGCCGAGCAGGCCGGCGAGCGCGTCGGGCAGCCAGCGCGCGCCGTCGTGGGAGACGAGCACGGCGGTGACGACGTGGCGCGGGTACTCCGGTGTGCCGGTCTGGTCGGACACCGTCGCACGCGCGGGGTCGGGCACTGGGGCAGCGCCGTCGTAGTGGGCTGCCGTATGGCTGTGCACGGACATCGAGATACGGGCCCCGGTTCGGTGGACTTCGGTGGACGCCCGTGCCCGGTGGGGGCAAGGGGGCGTGTCGGACGAGCGACCACACTATCGGCTGGCCAACAAGGCGGCCCGCCGCCTGTGGATAACCCACCTGCGACGGGCCGTTCGTGACGTTTTCCGGGGGATGTGAGCGGAGCCTGCGGTGGTACGGCGGTCAGACGGCCGCCTTCTTCAGCCGGCGGCGCTCCCGCTCGGACAGACCGCCCCAGATGCCGAAGCGCTCGTCGTTGGCGAGGGCGTACTCGAGGCACTCGGAGCGGACCTCGCAGGCGAGGCAGACCTTCTTGGCCTCGCGGGTGGAGCCGCCCTTCTCGGGGAAGAAGGACTCGGGGTCGGTCTGGGCGCACAGCGCGCGCTCCTGCCAGCCGAGTTCCTCGTCCGCGTCGTCGACCAGCAGTTGCTGCACCAGCTCGGTCATGTGCGCCCCTCGTCTGTCTTTCGCGTCCCCGTGATGCAGCCGTTATCTGTCCGGCTGAACGACACGAGTGAAATTACAAGTGTGCTGCTCCGGGCGAGTCAAGCCGAGATCTGCTATTGAGCCCCTTATTCACTCTGCGGAACCAAGGCCATGCGGAAAGTGTTCAAATCGTCATAAACCCTGACACACGGTCGAGGCTCCGAAGGTCTCGCGCCCCACGCGGAGCCCGCACAGGGAAGGACGCCCCGGACTTCGATCTCGTTCCGACACGCACACCGAAGCGACCTGGATCACGGTCTGATCACGGGATCGCAACGGGGCTTGCGCGCCCGGCATGTGCGCCATGTGTCCCCGTACCCCCACGAGCAAACCTTTCATCTGCGAGATGAACCGGATGAGGTGAAACATGTCCCACATTCCGGGCGTCAAGTTGACAGTGGGGGTGTGAGCCGCTTGCCTAGAGGGCATGCTCGCGAACTCGGCACTCACCACGACCCGCACCGCCGGGTCCCTCGGTGCTGCCCACGCTCGCTGCAGCTGTCGCTGTTACGGCTGTTGAGCCCCCGCGCGTCACGCGTGCTCCAGCCGTCGTCCGGACCTTTTCGGCCGGGCCCCCGTTCCCTCTGACCTTCTTTCACCGAGGAACCTCCCCACCCTCATGAACAGCGACAGCGACCTCCAGATCGCCGGCGACCTCCTCGAAGTCCCGCACCTGCTCCAGGCCCCCCGCGAACACCCCTCCACCGTGGCCGAGTTCGTCGGCCTGGCCCGCTCCCTCGCGGCCGACCGCGCCCAGTGGGCGCACCTCGTCCGCTACGACGCGACGACCCGCTGGTACCACCGGCTGCGCACCGGCCCGGGCTACGAGGTGTGGCTGCTGTCCTGGGTGCCCGGACAGGGCAGCGGACTCCACGACCACGGCCCCTCCTCCGGCGTGCTCACGGTCCTGGACGGCCAGCTGACCGAGCGCACCGCGCGGGCCACGCGCGCGCTGGGCGCGGGCGCTCAGCGCGTGTTCGCACCCGGATACGCGCACGAGGTCGTCAACGACTCGCTGGAGCCGGCGGTCAGCCTGCACGTGTACTTCCCCGGCCTGACCGAGATGCCCATGCACGCCCGGTCCTCGACCGGGGCGGCCCACACCGCCGCCCAGTGCGCGGGGGTCCTCCCCGGCCCGGCGGGCGCGGCCGGCGCCTGAGCCGCCGGCGGGGGACGTGTCCCTTGTCCACAGGCCGCTGTCCACAGGCCGCACCGAGTCGGCCCGGCGGCTGACACACTGTGCCCATGCGGATTGTGGTTCTGGCAGGCGGCATCGGTGGTGCCCGGTTCCTGCGCGGCCTGAAGCGGGCCGTGCCGGACGCGGACATCACGGTCATCGGCAACACCGGCGACGACATCCACCTCTTCGGGCTGAAGATCTGCCCGGACCTGGACACGGTGATGTACACGCTCGGCGGCGGCATCGACGAGGAGCAGGGCTGGGGCCGGACCGACGAGACCTTCCATCTCAAGGAGGAGCTCGCGGCGTACGGCGTAGGACCGGACTGGTTCGGCCTGGGCGACCGCGACTTCGCCACGCACATCGTGCGCACTCAGATGATCGGCGCCGGGTATCCGCTCAGCGCGGTGACCGAGGCGCTGTGCGACCGGTGGAAGCCGGGGGTGCGGCTGATCCCGATGACCGACGACCGGGTGGAGACGCATGTCGCGGTCACGCTGCCCGACAGCGGCGCCACCCCGGGTCCCGGCGAGCGCAAGGCCGTCCACTTCCAGGAGTACTGGGTGCGGCTGCGGGCCTCGGTACCGGCGGAAGCCGTGGTGCCGGTCGGCGCGGAACAGGCCAAGCCGGCGCCCGGCGTGCTGGAGGCGATCGCGCAGGCCGACGTGATCCTCTTCCCGCCGTCCAACCCCGTCGTCTCCATCGGCACCATCCTCGCGGTGCCCGGCATCCGGGAGGCCATCGCCGACGCGGGGGTACCGGTGATCGGCCTGTCCCCCATCGTCGGGGACGCGCCCGTGCGCGGCATGGCCGACAAGGTCCTCGCCGCGGTCGGCGTGGAGTCCACGGCCGCGGCGGTGGCCGAGCACTACGGCTCGGGGCTGCTGGACGGCTGGCTCGTCGACACGGTCGACGAGGCCTCGGTCGAGCGGGTCGAGACCGCGGGCATCCGGTGCAGGGCGGTGCCGCTGATGATGACCGACGTCGACGCCGCCGCCCGGATGGCGGGCGAGGCGCTCGCACTGGCCGAGGAGGTGCGCGGAGCATGAGCGGCACGACGGAGGAGTCACCGGCCGGCGCCCCGGAGTTCCGGGTCTGGGCGGTGCCCGGGATCCCCGAGGTCGCACAGGGGGACGAGCTGGCCAAGCTGATCGCCGGCGCGGAGCCCGGACTGGCCGACGGGGACGTTCTGCTCGTCACCTCGAAGATCGTCTCCAAGGCCGAGGGGCGGCTGGTCCGGGCGGCCGACCGGGAGGCCGCGATCGATGCCGAGACCGTACGGGTCGTGGCCCGGCGCGGAGCGCTGCGGATCGTGCAGAACCGGCAGGGGCACGTCATGGCGGCCGCCGGAGTCGACGCGTCCAACACCCCTCCCGGCACGGTGCTGTTGCTGCCGGAGGATCCGGACGCGTCCGCGCGCGCGATCAGGGACGGGCTGCGCGACGCCCTCGGCGTCACCGTCGGAGTGCTCGTCACCGACACCTTCGGGCGGCCCTGGCGCGCGGGGCTCACCGACGTCGCCATCGGCGCCGCGGGCGTACGCGTGCTGGACGATCTGCGCGGCGGCACGGACGCGCACGGCAACCCGCTGAGCGCCACCGTCGTCGCCACCGCCGACGAACTCGCCGCCGCGGGCGACCTGGTCAAGGGCAAGGCAGCCGGGCTGCCCGTCGCGGTGGTGCGCGGGCTGCGGCACGTGGTGGCCGAGGAGAACGGTGAGGACGAGGGAGGAGCGCGGGTCATGGTGCGTGACGCGCGCGACGACATGTTCCGGCTGGGGACCTCCGAGGCCGTGCGGGAGGCGGTGACCCAGCGGCGTACCGTGCGGTCCTTCACCGACGAGCCCGTCGATCCCGGCGCGGTGCGGCGGGCGGTGGCCGCGGCGGTGACCGCGCCCGCGCCGCACCACACCACGCCGTGGCGGTTCGTGCTCCTCGAGTCCGCGCAGTCGCGCACCCGGCTGCTCGACGCGATGCGGGAGGCCTGGATCGCGGACCTGCGGCGGGACGGAAAGAGCGAGGAGTCGATCGCCCGGCGGATCCGGCGCGGTGACGTGCTGCGCAACGCGCCGTACCTCGTGGTGCCGTGCCTCGTCATGGACGGTTCGCACGAGTACGGCGACGAGCGGCGGGACGGCGCCGAGCGGGAGATGTTCGTGGTCGCCACCGGGGCCGGGGTGCAGAACTTCCTGGTCGCGCTGGCCGGGGAGCGGCTCGGCTCGGCGTGGGTGTCCTCGACGATGTTCTGCCGGGACGTGGTGCGCGAGGTGCTGGGGCTGCCCGCGGACTGGGATCCGATGGGGGCGGTCGCCGTCGGGCATCCGGCGGAGCAGCCGAAGCCGCGGCCGGAGCGGGACGCGGGCGCGTTCGTCGTCACCCTGTGACCGCATAGGCTCGTACGGCACCTCAAGGCAACCCTGGATCTCATTCGTGGCAGGACGTTTCGCTCCGCGGCCCCCGCGTCCGACCGTGCGCGGTGGGCAGGCCGGCGTGCCCGCGGCCGTACCCCGGCAGGCCGCCGCGCCGGGGCGGGTCCGCACCTGGGTGCCGGACGGGCCGCTGGACCTGGGGCTCGTGCTCGGACCGCTGCGGCGGGGGCAGGGCGATCCCACGTTCCGGGCGATGCCCGACGGTTCGGTGTGGCGCACCGGCCGCACACCGCTCGGGCCCGGGACGCTGCGCGTGTCCGCTCACGGCGAGACGGTGCGCGGCGAGGCGTGGGGGCCGGGCGCCGAATGGCTGCTGGAGCAGCTGCCCGAACTGCTCGGGGCCGTCGACGACCCGTCCGCGTTCGTACCGCGGCACCGGCTGCTCGCGCTGACCCGGCACCGGCGGCCGGGGTTGCGGCTGACGCGGACCGGCCTGGTGCTGGAGTCGCTGATCCCGTCGGTCCTGGAACAGAAGGTGACGACGGTCGAGGCGTACGCGGCCTGGCGAATGCTGGTGCGCACGTACGGGGAGCCGGCGCCCGGACCCGCCCCGGTACGCATGTACGTCATGCCGGCGCCGCGGACGTGGGCGCTGATCCCGTCGTGGGAGTGGCACCGGGCCGGGGTCGACGACAAGCGGGCGTCGACCGTGCTGCGGGCGGTGCGGGTCGCCGCGCGGCTGGAGGAGGCGGCGCGGATGCCTCCGGAGCGGGCGCGGGAGCGGCTGGAGCTGGTGCCCGGCATCGGACCGTGGACGTCGGCGGAGACCGTGCAGCGCAGTCATGGCGCGGCGGACGCCGTGACGGTCGGCGATCTGCATCTGCCGGGCATAGTGGGGTGGGCGCTGGCCGGCGACCGGAACGCGGACGACGCGGAGATGCTGCGTCTGCTGGAGCCGTACGCCGGGCAGCGGCATCGGGCGACCCGGCTGATCCTGCTGAGCGGGCGGGTGCCGCCCCGGCGGGCGCCGCGGATGCCGAAGGGCGACATCGGGCGCCTTTGAGCCGGGACTCCCGCCCGCGTCGACTGGCTCGCGCGGTGGGGTCGGCACGGGGCGGGCCGGCTCACCGCGCTCGCAGCTTCGTACCCTGTCCCGCCCGCCCCGCCGGCTACTGGTCCGAGGAGAACCTCACGGACCCGGCCGGGATTCGCGCGTCGCACCACACTCTCGCGCCGTTTCTCAGCTCGTTGTCGGCGCCGACCACCGCGCCGTCGCCGATGACCGTGCCGTTGAGGACGGATCGGGTGCCGACGCGGGCGCGGCTGCCGATGAGGGAGTCGGTGACGACGGCACCGGGCTCGATGACGGCACCGGGCAGGATCGCGCTGCCGAACACCCGCGCGCCCTCGGCGACGAACGCGCCCTCGCCCACCACCGTGCCGCCGGTCAGCTTGGCGCCGGGGGCGACGACGGCCGTGGGCAGGATCAGGCGGTCGCCGCAGCGACCGGGCACGGCCGGGGAGGGCGCGCGGCCGAGGACCAGGTCCGCGGAGCCGCGTACGAAGGCGGCCGGGGTGCCCAGGTCCAGCCAGTAGGTGGAGTCGACCATGCCCTGCAAGTGGGCGCCCGCCGCGAGCAGTTCGGGGAACGTCTCCCGCTCCACCGACACCGGGCGGCCCTGCGGGATCGTGTCGATGACCGAGCGCCGGAAGACGTACGCCCCCGCGTTGATCTGGTCGGTGACGATCTCCTCGGGGGTCTGCGGCTTCTCCAGGAAGGCCAGGACGCGGCCGGTCGCGTCGGTGGGGACCAGTCCGTAGGCGCGGGGGTCCGGCACCTTCGTCAGGTGCAGGGAGACGTCCGCGCCCGTGGCCTCGTGGGTGCGCACCAGGGCCTGGATGTCCAGCCCGGTCAGGATGTCGCCGTTGAAGACGAGGACCGGCTCGTCGGGGCCGGAGCGCAGGCGCGGGGCGACGTTGCGGATGGCGCCGCCCGTGCCCAGGGGCTCCTCCTCCGTCACGTACTCCAGGTGGAGCCCGAGCGAGGAGCCGTCGCCGAAGTACGGCTCGAAGACCTCGGCCAGATAGGAGGTGGCGAGCACGACGTGCTCGACGCCCGCCGCTCTCGCCCGCGCCAGCTGGTGGGTGAGGAACGGCACTCCCGCCGCCCGCACCATCGGTTTCGGCGTGTGCACCGTGAGGGGGCGCAGCCGCGTGCCCTTGCCGCCGACCAGGAGGATCGCTTCTGTCACCTGTCGTCTCCGCTTCCTGTTCGTCCTCGGTCCGTCCTCGTCCGTCCTCAGCGGCCCTGGTAGCGCGCCGCGGCCGAGCGGGCCGCGCCGAGCTTGCCGTGGAGCCGCTGTCCCGGGCAGTCGGTGGCGAAGCCGTCCCGGTGGCCGGAGATCACGTTCAGGCGTACGCTCTTTCCTTTTTGGTAGAGGTTGCCACCGGCGGAGGTCAGATATGTCTTTCCGCGCGGATTCATCCCGTAGGGCCCGAGCTTCCACGCGGTCAGCCGTGCGACGGCCGTCACCGCGACCGAGGAGGGCTTGGCGGTGCCGTGGGCGCCGATGACGGCGATGCCCGCGCTGTTGCTGTTGAACCCCATGGTGTGGGCGCCCAGTACGGGCTTCGCCACTTCGCCGACCCGGCCCTCGTAGACGGTCCCGCACTTGTCGATCAGGAAGTTGTAACCGATGTCGCGCCAGCCCATGCTCTTGACGTGGCAGCGGTAGATGCCGCGGATCACCGCCGGGGCCTGCGCGCAGCTGTAGTTGTTGCCGGAGGCGGTGTGGTACACGAACGCCACCTCGGCCTTCTCGGTGTAGACGAAGCCCCGCTCGCGCAGGGACTCGGCCGCGCCCCAGCCGCGGCGGGTGACGATACCCGGGCGCGGTCCGACGTGGGACGGCGCGCGCCGGTCCGCCGTGGGCTCGCCGCCGGCCGGGGCGGGCAACTCGCGCTCGGTGGCATCGCGATCGAGCGCGGGGATCCTGATGGCGCCGACCGCGGAGCCCCGCGCCGCCGGCCGTACGCCGGGGCCGGCGGTACCGGGGTCGACGAGTTCCAGGCGCAGGCCCGAGGGCAGCGGGACCGGCCGGGCGGCCGGGTCACGGCTCCCGGCATCGGCGCGGACGCGCACGTCGACGCCGTCGCAGTCGCCCACCCCCAGCGGCGCGGTGGCGCCGTGCACGTGCCCGGAGGTGCGCTCGGCCGTGCCGGGGTCGGCGCCGTGGTCGGCGTTGTGGGTGTCGATGTCCTGCCAGCCGGACCAGACGCCGGTGGCGGCGGAGCGGGTACGGATCCGGACGCTGCCGCGCAACTCGGTGTCCGGGTCGTCCCAGACGACTCCGACCAGGGGGAAGTGGCGGACGTCCGTGCGGCGCAGGCCCTGTTCGAGGGCGGCCCCGTGGTTGGGGGCGGGGCCGGGGTCGCGGGTGAGCGGGGCGAGGGGCAGGGACCGGGTGCTGCCGGGGGCGTCTGCCGGCCCGGTCGCCGACGCCGGCTCAGCGCTCGCCCGACCGCCCGTCAGGCCGGGCGCGAGGGTAAGGGCGGCCGCGCACATGACACCGATCGAGCACGCGAGGAATCCGTATCGACGCATGCCCCAGACCCTGGACACGATGAGACAAACCTGTCCATCCGGGATTTGACGGACCGTCGGCTGCCGTTGCGCCGACCCGGTGGCCCGCCACTCACCCGCACGTGGCCGACCACGCGGTGGGCAGGGTCGGCGCCGCGTACGCTTGCGCGGGTGAACGCCACCGAACGCACCCCTGCCGACCTGCTGCGTTCCGCGCTCGCCGCGGATCCCGGACGCCCGCTGGTGACCTTCTACGACGACGCCACCGGCGAACGCGTCGAATTGTCCGTGGCCACCTTCTCCAATTGGGTGGCCAAGACCGCGAACCTCCTCCAGGGGGACCTCGGCGCCGGACCCGGCGACCGGGTCGCGCTCATGCTGCCGGCGCACTGGCAGACGGCCGTGTGGCTGCTGGCGTGCGCGTCCGTGGGCGCAGTGGCGGACGTCGACGGGAACGCGGGCGTCGCCGATGTCGTGGTCAGCGGACCGGACACACTGGACGCGGCCCGCGCGTGCTCCGGGGAGCGGGTGGCGCTGGCGCTGCGGCCGCTGGGCGGGCGGTTCCCGCAGCCGCCGGAGGGTTTCATGGACTACGCCGTCGAGGTGCCGGGGCAGGGCGACGTGTTCGCGCCCTTCGCGCCGGTGGACCCGGAGGAGCCGGCCCTGATCGTGGCCGGGGCCGAGTACACGGCGGCGGAGGTCGTGGAGCGGGCCCGCGGCGACGCCCCGGAGCTGAACCTGACCGGGCCGGCCTCCCGTCTGCTGTCGGCGCTGCCGTACGACACCTGGGAGGGCCTCAGCGCGGGCCTGTACGCGCCGCTCACCGCCGGCGCCTCGGTCGTCCTGTGCCGCAACCTCGACCAGCTGCCCGAGGACGCACTGGCGAAGCGCATCGAGTCCGAGCGGGTCACGGCCACGGCCAGATGACGTGACCGGGCTCCGGACCCGGATCCCCGTGCAACACGCCCGCCCCGAATCCCGCGGAATACGGGATTCGGGGCGAACGGCGCGAATTCGGCCGCCGTGGATTCGGATTCCGGACCGGAAAGGGATTCATCTGCGCAGTCGCGCGACTACGGTGGGTATTTCCCGGAGGGTTGTGCACGCCACGGGCCGAGCGTCCCGGCGATCCGCTGCTCGCGCCCCGACCCACGACGTCGTTCCGCGACGACACGGCCAACTTGGGGGCTCTGCGGGTAAAGCCACGGCCAAAGGCGAACTTTTGTCCAAGGAAATGGGCGGATTGCCCCCATGTAGGGAAGTGGAATTTGTCACCAGCGTCGCTCCATGTTGAATCTGCCGGATAGTGTGAGCGATCCGGTGCGACTGGCCGCGAGGTCTTCCTGGGGTCGCGCACTGTGCGAAGCAGACCTGGCGCCAAGAGGGGCAAGGCGCCGCGTGGCCCCCGACGGAGGATTCGGACAACCGTGGACGCGCAAGGCCGTGGGCGGGCGGACAATGTCGACCCCGCAGACCAGTGGGTGCTCAATCCGGACACCGGCGAATACGAACTGCAACTGACCCCTTCCGCTCCGCAGTCGGCGGTACCGGGTCCCCGTCGGCCTTCCTCCCGCAGAGCCGGAGGCACGGCGACCGGGCAGCGCCCGGCGGCGCCCGGACGGCAGCAGACCCGCGACGCCGCCCCCTCCGAGACCGTGCCCACCCCGCGTCGGCGCCGGGCGGCGCCGCCGGAGGAGCCGCCCGGGCGGCGGGGACGCCGGCCGGAGAAGAAGTCGAAGACCAAGAAGGTCCTGATGTGGACCGGCGGCACCATGGCGCTCGTCCTGATCGGCGTCGGCACGGCCGGCTACCTGGTCCTCAAGCACCTCGAGGGCAACGTCACCACCACCGACGTGGGCAGCGCCGCCAAGAACGGCTTCAGCAAGGACGAAGCCTTCAACATACTCATCATCGGCACCGACAAGCGCACCGGCGCCGGCAACGAGGGCTACGGCGACAAGGGCAGCGTGGGCCACGCCGACACCAACGTCCTGCTGCACGTCGCCAAGGACCGTACGAACGCGACCGCGTTGAGCATCCCGCGCGACCTGATCGTGAACGTGCCGGACTGCCCGACCAAGCAGCCCGACGGCAGCACGAAGGTCATCCCGGGGACGGCCGGCGTCCGCTTCAACACGAGCCTCGGCCAGGACGGCCGCGACCCGGGCTGCACCATGCGCACGGTCAAAGAGGTCACCGGCATTCAGCCCGACCACTTCATGATGGCCGACTTCAACGCGGTCAAGACGCTGACGACGGCGGTCGGCGGAGTCGACGTGTGCCTCAAGCACGCGGTGAAGGACAAGGACTCGCACCTGGACCTGCCCGCCGGCGAGTCCACCGTCGAGGGTGAACAGGCCCTGGCCTTCGTCCGTACCCGGCACGCCTGGGGCAACAAGGGCGACCTGGACCGCATCAAGGTGCAGCAGCAGTTCCTCAGCTCGCTGATGCGCAAGATGGCCTCCGGTGACACGCTCACCGACCCGACCAAGCTGTACAAGCTGGCGAACGCGGCCACCAAGGCCCTGACCGTCGACAAGGGCATCGGCAAGGGCACCACCCTCATGGAGGTGGCGCAGGAGTTGCAGAAGGTGCCGCCGAAGAACATCACCTTCCTGACCACGCCGGTGCTCGACAACCCGGCCGAGAAGGTTCCCGTGACGGTCGTCGTCAACCAGAACACGGCGCCCCAGGTCTTCGACGCCATCAACAACGACGTCTCCTTCACCGAGGTGAAGAAAAAGAAGAAGGCCGACAAGAGCGCCGACGCCGCCCGGCTCAAGGGCACCCAGTCCGAGGCCTCCGAGGTGCGGGTCCGGGTCTTCAACGGAGGGGCCGCCGGCGGTGCCGCCCAGGACACCGTCACCTGGCTGCAGACCTCCGTGGGCGTGCTCAAGTCGGAGAACGCGGCCAACGCGCCCGAGGACGTCGCCAAGACCACGCTCGAGTACGCGCCCGACCAGGCTCCGCAGGCCCGTAAGCTCGCCGCGCTCATGGGACTGTCCGGGGCCGCGCTGAAGCCGGGCAAGAGCTTCACCAACTCCCAGGGGATGCCCACGATGACGCTGACGCTGGGCAAGGACTTCAAGGGTGCGGGCGTACCGCTCACCGCGCCGACGAAGGCCCCGGAGGTCGACGGGAAGTCCACGGCGGACAAGGTCGAATGCGCAAGTTGAGCGCACAGCACCACCTTATGGGCCTGTCATGCGTCTAACCCGGCGCACGACAGGCCTGTTTCATGGCATGGCACCAGGGTGGGAGGACGGGGAGTGACGCAGAGCAGTCTGCGCGGGGAGGGGTCGGCGGTCGAGGAAGCGATACCTCCCGCGCCGCGCAACGGCAGCGCATCGGACGGCCGCGGCCGGCACGGCGGCGGAGGACGCGGCGGGAAGAAGCGCGATGCCAAGGGCAGAGGTCCCGCGCGGCGCGTACTGCGCTGGTCGGCGACGGTGCTCGCGCTGGTCGTACTCGGCACGGCCGGCGCCGGATACCTCTACTACCAGCACCTGAACGGCAATATCCGCAAGGGCCAGCGCAGCAGCGGTGACTCCAAGGCACAGAGGTCGAAGCCCAACTCGGCCGGCCAGATGCCCATGAACATCCTGCTGATCGGCTCCGACAGCCGCAACTCCGACGCGAACGTCGCGCTGGGCGGCAGCCGGGACAACCGCGGCACCCCGCCGCGGGGCGATGTGCAGATGCTCATCCACCTGGCCGCGGACCGCAAGAGCGCCTCCGTGGTGAGCATCCCGCGGGACACCCGGGTCGACATCCCCAAGTGCACCGACCCCGACACCGGCAAGGTCTATCCGCCCGTCAACGAGATCATCAACGAGTCGCTGGCCCGCGGCGGCGCCGGCTGCACGCTCGCCACCTGGGAGAGCCTCACCGGTGTGTACATCGACCACTGGATGACGATCGACTTCGCGGGCGTGGTGAAGATGGCGGACGCCATAGGCGGCGTCGAGGTCTGTGTGAAGCAGAACGTGTGGGACCACCCCACGCCCCTGGCGCCAGGGGGCTCCGGCCTGAAGCTGACGGCGGGCAAGCACAAGGTCAAGGGCAAAGAGGCCCTCCAGTGGCTGCGCACCCGGCACGCCTGGGGCAGCGACCTGCTGCGGGCCAGGGCCCAGCACATGTACATGAACTCGATGATCCGCACCCTGCGGAGCCAGAACGTCTTCACCGACTCCGGCCGGCTGATGGGCCTGGCGGAGGCGGCCACGAAGTCGCTCCAGGTCTCCGAGGAGATCGGCACCGTCGAGAAGCTGTACCACCTGGCCATGCAGCTCAAGACGGTCCCCACCGACCGCATCACCATGACGACGATGCCCAATGTCGCCGACCCGCAGGACGAGAACCACGTCGTCCCGGACGGCGCCGGCGCCACGAAGATGTGGAAGATGCTCCGCGACGACGTGCCCTTCGACGACAAGGGCGCGGCGCCGGACGCGAAGAACGCGAAGAAGCGTACGGGCGAGAGCGCGGCGGTCAGGACTCCCTCGGTCCGGGCCGACCGGTTGGGCGTCCTGGTGCAGAACGGCACCCGCACCGCCACACAGGCCCCGGTCGGCGGCCGGGCGCGCGAGATCGGCCAGGAACTGGCGGGCAAGGGCTTCACGCGGGCCACCGCCGACACCTCGGCGGCGCTGTCGGAGGAGGAGACGCTCGTGCGCTACCCGAGCGCGGACCTGGAGGGCGACGCGCAGAGCGTCGCCAAGGCCCTCGGGATTCCGCTGAGTTCGGTGCGGAAGTCGACCGACGTCTCCGGTGTCACCGTCATCGTCGGCGCCGACTGGCGTACGGGGAGCACCTATCCGAAGGAGGCCACCCCGAAGGCCGGCGACCTGCCCGACAACTCCGACGCCATCAACGGCTCGGACGAGGGCCAGTGCATGGACGTGTACGCGCCCTACCGCTGGTAGCGCGAGCAGGGCCCCTCTCCCGCGGAGAGGGGCCCTGAGAACGCTCGGCGCGAACGCTCAGTCGGTGGCGGGGACCGCCGGCCTCCGGGCGGCGATGACCTTCCTGGCCAGCGACTTGGGGCTGGTCAGGAAACCCCAGCCCCAGGACATGTGCATGGTGGCCAGGGCGACCGGAATGCGCAGCCGTGCCGCCAGGCGAAGGCCCTTACCCGCGGGGAGCGATCCGGCGGCGATCGCCGCCACGTAGCCGCCGGGTACCACCAGGGCCCACGGGGTCAGGGCCGCGCCCACCACGATCCCGGCCGCGATGGCGCACACCGCGGCCGGCGGGGCGAGGTAGCGCAGGTTGATGGAGCCCTGGTGGTAGCGGGCGACGACGTGCCGCCAGCGGCCGTAGTCCTTGTACTGCCTGGCGAGGGCCTTGACGTTCGGGCGGGGCCGGTAGGACACCCGCAGCTCGGGCGAGAACCAGATCAGGCCGCCCGCCTCGCGGATGCGGAAGTTGAGCTCCCAGTCCTGGGCGCGGATGAACTCCTCGTTGTAGCCGCCCTGTTGCTCCAGGGCCGCGCGGCGGAAGACGCCCAGGTACACCGTTTCGGCCGGGCCGGCCTGGCCGCCGGTGTGGAAGGCGGCGTTGCCCACCCCGATCCTCGAGGTCATCGCGGCGGCGACGGCATGCTCCCAGGCGTTCTCGCCCTCGGCGTGCATGATGCCGCCCACGTTCTGCGCGCCGGTCTCCTCCAGGAGCCGTACCGCGGTGGCTATGTAGTCCGGCGAGAGCATCCCGTGGCCGTCGACACGGACCACGATCGGATGGCGGGATGCCTTGATCGCGGCGTTGAGCGCGGCGGGGGTGCGGCCGGTGGGGTTCGGGACCGTGTGCACGCGCGGGTCCTCGGCCACGAGTTCGGCGGCGATCTCGTCCGTGCGGTCCGCGGACGGACCGAGGGCGATCACGACCTCCATCTCGCCGCCGTACTCCTGCGCGAGGATCGCTTCGACGGCTCCGCGCAGGTGCCGTTCCTCGTCGAGGACGGGCATGATCACAGAAACGGCGGGGAGCCGCACGTCGGGCTTGGCGTTCATCGGTGCTCACGTTACCGCGAACGGGGGACACCGGTGCGCGCCGTGGGGGTCACTGCGCCGGTCAGCAGATCGTATGGCCCTACGGTGCTCACGGTGCCCACCCACGCCTATGCGGAGGTGTCCCCATGCCCCCCACGCCGTCCCGGCCCCGCCCGCGGCCACCGCGTGCCCCGCAGCGCCGTACCGCACCGCCGCGGCCGGCCCGGGTCCCGCACGCGTCCGCAGCACCGCGCCGGAGGCCGCGCTGGGCCATGCGGGCGGCGACCACCCTGTCGGTGGTGGTGCTCGCCTCCGCCGGGATCGGGCACGCGGTGGTCTCCAGCCTGGACGCGGACATCGCCCGGGTCGACCCCTTCAAGGACATGAAGAACCGCCCGCGGGCGGGCCACGGCATGAACGTCCTGCTGGTCGGCACCGACGGCAGGGACCGCATCAGCGCGCAGGAGCGGCGCCAGTACCGGCTGGGCGGCCAGGCCTGCCACTGCACCGACACGATGATGATCGTGCATGTGTCGCAGGACCGGCAGCGGGCCAGCGTGGTGAGCCTGCCCCGGGACTCCTACGCCGAGCTGCCCGGTCACGTCGACCGGAACACGGGCCGGTGGCACGGGCCGCACCCCGTCAAGCTCAACGCGGCGTACGCGGAGGGCGGCCCCCATCTGACCGTGCGCACGGTCGAGGACCTGACCCAACTGAAGATCGACCACTACCTCGAGGTGGACTTCACCACTTTCATGCGGACCGTGGACGTCCTCGGCGGGGTGCAGATCTGCACCTCCGAACCGATGAAGGACAGCTACTCCGGCCTGGACCTGGCGGCCGGCACGCACACGCTCTCCGGCGGCCAGGCACTCCAGTACGTCCGCTCCCGGCACGTCGACGGGGCCAGCGACCTCGGCCGGATGAAGCGCCAGCAGCGGTTCCTGGCCGCCCTGATCGAGCGGGCGACCTCCTCCCAGGTGCTGCTGAACCCCATGAAGTTCCGGAACGTGGCGTTGACCGTGCTGGGCTCGGTACGGGCGGACCAGGGTTTCCACACCGACGAGCTGCTGGACCTCGGGCGGGCGATGCGCAGCTTCTCCCCGTCCTCGTCGGAGTTCGCCACCGTCCCGATCTCGCAGCCGTCCTATCCCGTCAACGGCGTCGGCTCGACGGTGAAGTGGGACCGGGCCAAGGCGGACCGGCTCTTCCGGGCGCTGCGGGAGGACCGGCCGCTGACCGTGCGGCGGCCGCGGCAGGAGAACTCTCCGGCGACCGTGCAGGTCCCCCCGCAGCAGATCCGTGTCCAGGTGGAGAACGGCACCGGCGCGACCGGGCTCGGCAAGCGGGTGGACCAGGCGCTGGCGGCGGCCGGGTTCCGTACGACGGGGGCGCCCGCGGACGCCAAGGAGCCCACCGTGCGGCGGACCGTCGTGCTCTACGACCCCCGGTGGGACCGGTCGGCGAAGTCGCTCGCCGCGGCGCTGCCGGGCAGTGATCTGCGGGCCGTGCCGGGGCAGGGGGCCACGCTCAAGGTGGTCGCGGGAAGCGACTACCACCAGGTGCGCCAGGTGCGGGTGGAGGACCAGGAACAGGGCGCCGCCGCGGTCATGACGGGCGACGAGGTGCTGTGCGGCTGACGGAGTGAGAACCGGCGGCGTCAGTCCTCGTAGCCCTCGGCCGCGCGCTTCTCGCGCAGTTCCCTGATGGCGCGGCGGCGGGCCAGGCGGTGGGTGCGGCGGATCTGGGCCTCCTGGTAGCGCCGCCGGTCCCGGTCGGTCTCGGGCAGGACGGGCGGCACGGCGCGCGGCCTGCCGTCGGCGTCCACAGCCGTGAAGACCAGATACGCCGAGCCGACCTGAGTGGTCGGGGTGGTCTCGTTCCAGCGTTCGGCGAGGACCCGCACGCCGACCTCCATGGAGGTCCGGCCGGTCCAGTTGACCTGGGCCTTCACATGGACGAGATCGCCGACCCGGACCGGTTCGAGGAACGCCATCTCGTCCATGGACGCCGTGACGGCGGGCCCGCCGCTGTGCCGGCCGGCCACCGCGCCCGCCGCGTCGTCGACCAGCTTCATGATCACACCGCCGTGCACCGTCCCCAGCAGGTTGGTGTCGTTGTGGGTCATGATGTGGCTCAGGGTGGTCCGGGACGCCGAAATCGGCTTGCCGGGGATGTCCGGAATCTCGGCGGATTCCGCGGCGGAGGCCTGTTCTGTCATGACCCCCACCTTATGCCGAGGCGGCATCCCGGAAATTTGTGTCAGCTTCGCAACAGCGGTGCCCCTATTTCCTGACGCCCCTTGTAAGGGACACGGCGGTGCCCTGCACACTGGGGCGCATGAATGATTGGCCCGAGGGGTGGTCCGGCGGCAACCGCGGACCCGGATACGGACGCGGCAGCGCCGGCGCGACGCCGGAGGGGGCGCGTGTGATGCGCCAGGTACGGCGCGGCGGCCCGGGGGCCCCCGGCGGGCAGGGCGGGTACCCGCCGCCCGGCGGCCCGGGCCCCTCGGCGCCGCCGTACGGCATTCCGCAGCAACCGTCGTACGTCGACGGCCGCGGATACGACGGCCCCGGCGACTACGACGGGTACGACAGCGGCTACAGCTCCGGCCACGTCTACGGGGGGCCGGGGGGACCGGGCGGGGGCGACCCGCGCGCCTACCGTCCCGCGCCGAACTGGCGGCGCCGCTTCAAGTGGTCCGTGATCACCCTGGTCACGCTGCTCGTGGTGACCTCGGTCGCGACCTACTTCTGGGCCGACTCCAAGCTCCGCCGCGAGGTCGACCTGTCCAAGGTCATCGACCGGCCGGAGACCGGCAAGGGCACGAACTACCTGATCGTCGGCTCCGACAGCCGTGAGGGCATGTCCTCGGAGCAGAAGAAGCAGCTGCACACCGGGTCCGCCGAGGGCAAGCGCACGGACTCGATGATGATCCTGCACGTCGGCGACAACGGCGACACGCTGATATCCCTGCCGCGCGACTCCAACGTCACGATCCCGCAGTTCCGCGGCTCGGAGTCCGGCAAGATCAAGGGCCCCCTCGGACCCAACAAGCTGAACGCGGCCTACGCCTTCGACGGCCCGGAGCTGCTGGTCCGCACCATCGAGTACAACACCGGCCTGCACATCGACCACTACGTGGAGATCGGCTTCGCCGGCTTCGCGAACATCGTGGACGCGGTCGGCGGCGTGGAACTCACCATCGACAAGGGCTTCAAGGACAAGTACTCCGGCGCCGACTTCCAGGCGGGCAAGCAGAAGCTGGACGGCCAGCAGGCCCTGGCCTTCGTGCGCACCCGGCACGCGTTCGCCACCTCCGACCTGCAGCGCACGAAGAACCAGCAGAAGTTCCTCGCCGCGCTGTCCCACCAGGTGGCGACCCCCTCGACGATCCTGAACCCGTTCAGGCTCTACCCGACGCTGGGTGCGGGCCTGGACTCCTTGATCGTCGACAAGGACATGAGCCTGTGGGACCTGGCCTCCATGTTCTGGGCGATGAAGAACGTCAACGGCGGCGACGGCGTCTCCATGAACATGCCGATCTCCGGCTCCACGGGCGGCAACCTCGTCTGGGACAAGGCGAAGGTCAAGACGCTGGTCGACGAACTGAAGAACGACCAGAAGGTCACGGTCACGAGCGACTGACCCGGACCCCCTGCCAGGAGGGCCCCGCGGTGCCGGCCGGCACCGCGGGGCTTTCGCCGTCGGGCCGGGCTCAGGTCACATCCTGACGCCCGCCATGGCGCGGCACATCTCCGCACAGCGGCGACACGCCTCCGCGCAACGCTTCATCATCTTGTCGTCGGGCATGGACATACACGCCTCGGCGCACATGTCACACGCCTTGGCGCACATCGCGCACATCTCCGCCGCCATGGGCGAGCGGCGCATCATCATGTCCGCGCACATGCGGGTCATCTCGGAGCAGTCCATGAGCGCGCGCATGATCTGCATCTGCGCCTGGCCGCCCATCTGCATGCAGGAGCTCATGGCCTCCTCGCAGACGGTGTGGCACGACATGCAGGCCTGGACGCAGTCCTGCATCTCCTTGCTCATGGGGGTCATGGTTCCGGGCTGGGTCATGGCTCCTCCTGGGGGACGAAGGGCACCGGGGCGGGGCCCTGCTCCCTACCGTCGTACGCCCGCCCGGGTCCCCGCGCCATCCGGCGCGGACGCCGGACCGGCTACCGCCGTTCGGCTTACGGCCCGCGGCCGGCGGCCCTCCCCCGGCGCACCGCGAACGGCCCCCGGTTCAATGCCGGAGGCCGTTGGACGCGCGCAAAGAGCCTAGGGAAGGTTCCTGGCCATCACGATCCGCTGGACCTGGTTCGTGCCCTCGTAGATCTGCGTGATCTTGGCGTCGCGCATCATGCGCTCGACCGGGTAGTCGCGGGTGTAGCCATAGCCGCCGAGGAGCTGGACGGCGTCCGTGGTGACCTCCATGGCGACGTCCGAGGCGAAGCACTTGGCGGCGGCGCCCTGGAAGGTGAGGTCGGAATCGCCCCGTTCGGACTTGGCGGCGGCCGCGTAGGTGAGGTTGCGAGCGGCCTCGATCTTCATGGCCATGTCGGCGAGCATGAACTGGATGCCCTGGAAGTCGGCGATCGGCTTGCCGAACTGCTTGCGCTCCTTGACGTAGCCCTTGGCGTAGTCGAGGGCGCCCTGGGCGATGCCGAGGGCCTGGGCCGCGATGGTGATGCGGGTGTGGTCCAGCGTCTTCATCGCCGTGGCGAAGCCGGTGCCCTCGGCGCCGATCATGCGGTCGGCGGGGATCCGGACGTTGTCCAGGTAGACCTCGCGGGTCGGGGAGCCCTTGATGCCGAGCTTCTTCTCCGGGGCGCCGAAGGAGACCCCGGCGTCCGACTTCTCGACGACGAACGCCGAGATGCCCTTGCTGCGCTTTTCGGGGTCGGTGACGGCCATCACCGTGTAGAAGTCGGACACGCCCGCGTTGGTGATCCAGCGCTTGACGCCGTTGAGGACGTACGTGTCGCCCTCGCGGACCGCCTTGGTCTTCATGCCGGCCGCGTCGGAGCCCGCGTCCGGCTCGGACAGGCAGTACGAGAACATCGCGTTGCCCTTGGCGAGCGGGGCCAGGTACCTCTTCTTCAGGTCCTCGGAGCCGGAGAGCATCACCGGCAGCGAGCCCAGCTTGTTCACGGCCGGGATGAGGGAGGAGGAGGCGCAGACGCGGGCCACCTCCTCGATCACGACGACCGTCGCGAGGGCGTCCGCGCCCGCGCCGCCGTACTCCTCGGGCACGTGCACGGCGTGCAGGTCGTTGGCGACCAGCGCCTCCAGGGCCTCCTGGGGGAAGCGGGCCTCCTCGTCCACCGCGGCGGCGTACGGCGCGATCTTCGCCTCGGCCAGCGAACGGACGGCGTCACGGAGCATGTCGTGCTCCTCGGACGGGCGGTACAGGTCGAAGTCAGCCGATCCGGCCAAGGTCTCTCACGCTCCAACGCTAATTACCGTTAAGTAACCCAAATTTTAGGCGCCCGCCCACGCCAGTGATACGTGAGCTTGGCGACAGCGGGGACATTGCCCGGCGAGGGCCCCGCGTATGCCCCCGATATGCTCGGGCACCGCATCACCGTCGTCTCTCCTGGAGCACCCATGAGCCTCAAGATCACCGTGATCGGCACCGGCTATCTCGGCGCGACGCACGCCGCGGCCATGGCCGAGCTCGGCTTCGAGGTGCTGGGTCTGGACGTCGTCCCCGAGAAGATCGAGATGCTCCGGCGGGGCGAGGTCCCGATGTACGAGCCCGGCCTGGAGGAGTTGCTGCGCCGGCACGTGGCCGGGATCGAGGGCTCGACCGGGCGGCTGCGCTTCACGACGGACTACGCGGAGGTGGCCGCGTTCGGCGACATCCACTTCGTCTGCGTGAACACCCCGCAGAAGCACGGCGAGTACGCCTGCGACATGAGCTACGTCGACTCCGCCGTCACCTCGCTCGCCCCGCACCTGAGCGGTCCCGCGCTCGTCGTCGGCAAGTCGACCGTGCCCGTGGGGTCCGCCGACCGTCTGGCCCGCATGATCGCCGAGCTGGCGCCCGCGGGCGCGGACGTGGAGCTGGCCTGGAACCCGGAGTTCCTGCGCGAGGGCTTCGCCGTGCAGGACACGCTGCACCCGGACCGGATCGTGGTCGGCGTGCGCAGCGAGCGGGCGGAGAAGCTGCTGCGCGAGGTGTACGCCACACCGGTCGGCGAGGGTTCCCCGTTCGTGGTCACCGACTTCCCGACCGCGGAACTGGTGAAGACCTCCGCGAACTCCTTCCTGGCCACGAAGATCTCCTTCATCAACGCGATGGCCGAGGTCTGCGAGGCCGCCGGCGGCGATGTGGCCAAGCTGGCCGAGGCCATCGGGCACGACGACCGGATCGGCAGGAAGTTCCTGCGGGCCGGGATCGGCTTCGGCGGCGGCTGCCTGCCCAAGGACATCCGGGCCTTCATGGCACGCGCCGGCGAGCTGGGCGCGGACCAGGCGCTGACCTTCCTGCGCGAGATCGACTCGATCAACATGCGCCAGCGCGGGCAGATGGTGGAGATGGCCCGGCAGGCGCTGGGCGGCGGGCCGTTCCTCGGCAAGCGCGTCGCGGTGCTCGGCGCCACCTTCAAGCCGGACTCGGACGACGTACGGGACTCCCCCGCGCTCAACGTCGCCGGTCAGATACACCTCCAGGGCGGCCAGGTGACGGTCTACGACCCCAAGGGCATGGACAACGCCCGGCGGGTGTTCCCCACGCTCGGGTACGCCGACTCCGCGCTGGAGGCCGTGCGCGGCGCGGACGTCGTCCTGCACCTGACCGAGTGGCGGGAGTTCCGCGAGCTGGACCCGGCCGGGCTGGGCGAGGTCGCGGCCGCCCGGGTGGTCCTCGACGGGCGCAACGCGCTGGACCCGGAGCTGTGGCGGCGGGCCGGGTGGACGTACCGGGCGATGGGACGCCCGACCGCGTAGCCCGGCGCCGGCGGGCACACAAGGACACACGCAGGCACACGCAGGCACACGCAGACACACGCAGACAGGTGACGCCGGTTCGGCCGAGGCTCAGTCGGCCGAACCGGCGTCTGCACGCATTGTGCACCACCGGAGCGCGGCGTGAGCAGCGAACTCCTCGTGGATCACGTCTGCTTCGCCCGGTAGCGGCGCATCTTCGCGCGCGCCCCGCACACTCGCATCGAGCACCAGCGGCCGCGGCCGGCCGGGCTGCGGTCGTAGTACGCCCAGTGGCACGTGACCGCCTCGCAGGCCTTCAGCCGGGCCCAGGTGCCCTCGACGAGGGCCTCGGCGACGGCGGCCGCGACCCGGGAGAGCAGGGGGCCGCCGTCGGCGGGGGCGAGCGTGGCGGAGCCGTCCCGGGCGTCGACGGTCACCAGCAGGGGCGCCCGTGCCAGCAGCTCGCCCAGCGGTGTCACCCTCCGGTGGGGCGGGTGACCGGCGTGGGCCAGCAGAGTGGCGCGCAGCGACTCGCGCAGCTCGCGCGCCTGCGGCAGTTCCGCCTCGGGGATCCCGAGGCGCGCCCGGCCCTCCGCCGTGGCGAGCGAGTCGGCGCCCGTCTCGATGTCCAGCGTGTTCACCAGGGACTCGACCAGCGCCAGGCCTCCGGGCGCGGACGATCTCTCACTCATGTCAGCGACGGTACCTCGCGAATCCGGTTGCACCGTTACCCGCTATGCGCGAGCATGCAGTAACCGTTACCGGTTGCCCGCTCCAATGGGTAACACCGTTTCCGACTGGGAGGAAGTCATGGCTCTCGCCAAGCTGGGTGTCGTCGTTCTGGACTGTCCCGACCCGCGCGCCCTCGCCGGCTTCTACGCCGAGGTGCTCGGCGGGACCGTGGAGGGCGAGGGCGACTGGGTGGACCTGAAGGTGCCGGGCGGGTCCGCGCTGGCGTTCCAGAAGGCGCCGGGGTACGTGCCGCCGAAGTGGCCGGCCGCGGACGCCTCGCAGCAGTCCCACCTGGACCTGGTGGTGGAGGACCTGGACACGGCGGAGAAGGGGGTGCTGGCACTCGGCGCGCGGCCGCTGGACGCGACGGACCGTGCGCGTGGCTTCCGGGTCTACGCCGACCCCGCCGGGCACCCGTTCTGCCTGTGCGCCTGCTGAGAGGCGTCCGTCAGCCGTCGTGCGCGCCGGACGGCAGGAGGTACGCGGCCTCCTGCCGTCCGGCACTGGAACTCATCCGTCCAGTTCGGCGATCGTCGCGTTCGACGGCGTCCGGGTGGCCCGCAGGTCGCGGGCGACGTCCTCCGCGGCGCCCAGGACGCGGACCGCGTTCTGCCAGGTGAGCTTGGCCAGGTCGGTCCTGGACCAGCCGCGGTCCAGCAGTTCCGCGATCAGGTTCGGGTAGCCGGAGACGTCGCCCAGGCCGTCGGGGGTGAAGGCCGTGCCGTCGTAGTCGCCTCCGATGCCCAGGTGGTCGATGCCGGCGACCTCGCGCATGTGGTCGAGGTGGTCGGCCACCGTCGCGACCGTGGCGACCGGGCGCGGGTTCGCCTCCTCGAAGGCGCGGTGGACCTTCATCGCCTCGGCGGTGGTGTCGAGGTGGTGGAAGCCGTGCGCGCGCATGTTCTCGTCGGCGGCGGACGTCCAGTCCACGGCCGCCTGGAGCACGAACTTCGGCACGAACGTCACCATCGCGATCCCGCCGTTGGCGGGCAGCCGCTCCAGCACGTCGTCCGGGATGTTGCGGGGGTGGTCGCACACGGCCCGCGCGGAGGAGTGCGAGAAGATCACCGGCGCGCTCGTGGTGTCGAGCGCGTCCCGCATGGTCGTCGCGGCCACGTGGGAGAGGTCGACCAGCATGCCGAGCCGGTTCATCTCCCGGACCACCTCGCGGCCGAAGGCCGACAGGCCGCCCACGCCGGGCTCGTCCGTCGCCGAGTCCGCCCAGGCCACGTTGTCGTTGTGGGTGAGCGTCATGTAGCGCACGCCGAGCGCGTACAGCCCGCGCAGGGTGCCGAGGGAGTCGGCGATGGAGTGGCCGCCCTCGGCGCCCATGAGGGAGGCGATCCGGCCGTCCGCGCGCGCCGCCTCCATGTCGGCGGCGGTCAGGGCGGGGGCCAGATCGGCCGGGTGGCGGTCGAGCAGCTGCCGTACGCAGTCGATCTGCTCCAGCGTCGCCGGCACCGGGTCGGGCAGGTCCGCGCGGACGTAGACCGACCAGAACTGGGCGCCGACGCCGCCCTCGCGCAGGCGCGGCAGGTCGGTGTGCAGGTGGGCGTTCTGGGGGGTGGCGATGTCACGGGCGTCGAGGTCGTAGCGGACCTGCTCGCGCAGCGCCCAGGGCAGGTCGTTGTGGCCGTCGACGACCGGGAACTCGCGCAGCAGGTCCCGGGCTTCGTTCAGCGAGGACACCGGCGTCACTTCCCCGTGCCGAAGCCGAAGGCGCCGGAGTTCTCGACCTTGGCGCGCAGCCGCTTGCCCTTCTCGGTGGCCTGGTCGTTCAGCTCCTGCTGGAACTCCCGCATCCGGGCGAGCAGTTCCTCGTCGTGCGCGGCGAGGATCCGGGCGGCGAGCAGACCCGCGTTGCGGGCGCCGCCGACGGACACGGTCGCCACCGGGACCCCGGCAGGCATCTGCACGATCGAGAGCAGCGAGTCCATGCCGTCCAGGTACTTCAGCGGGACGGGCACGCCGATCACCGGCAGCGGGGTGACGGAGGCGAGCATGCCGGGCAGGTGGGCCGCCCCGCCCGCGCCCGCGATGATCGCCTTCAGTCCGCGGTCCGCCGCGCGCTCGCCGTACGCGATCATCTCGCGCGGCATGCGGTGCGCGGAGACGACGTCCACCTCGTAGGGGATCTCGAACTCGTCGAGCGCCTCGGCGGCGGCCTCCATGACGGGCCAGTCGGAGTCCGACCCCATGACGATGCCAACAACTGGGCTCATTCGGTGATGGTGCCTCTCAGGTAGCCGGCTGCGTGACGGGCGCGTTCCAGCACGTCGTCCAGGTCGTCGCCGTAGGTGTTGACGTGGCCGACCTTGCGGCCGGGCTTCACGTCCTTGCCGTACATGTGGATCTTGAGCTGGGGGTCACGGGCCATGCAGTGCAGGTACGCGGAGTACATGTCCGGGTAGTCGCCGCCGAGGACGTTCACCATGACGGTCCACTTGGCGCGCGGGCGGGGGTCGCCCAGCGGCAGGTCGAGGACCGCGCGGACGTGGTTGGCGAACTGGGAGGTGATGGCGCCGTCCATCGACCAGTGGCCGGAGTTGTGCGGGCGCATCGCCAGCTCGTTGACGAGGATGCGACCGTCGCGGGTCTGGAACAGCTCGACGGCGAGGTGGCCGACGACACCGAGTTCCTTGGCGATGGTCAGCGCGAGCTGCTCGGCCTGGAGGGCCAGTCTCTCGTCGAGGTCGGGTGCCGGGGCTATCACGGTGTCGCAGACGCCGTTCACCTGCCGCGACTCCACGACCGGGTAGGCCACCGCCTGGCCGTGCGGGGAGCGTACGACGTTGGCGGCCAGCTCCCGGACGAAGTCGACCTTCTCCTCGGCGAGGACGGGCACGCCGGCACGGAAGGGCTCGGCGGCCTCCTCGACGGAGTCGACCACCCACACGCCCTTGCCGTCGTAGCCGCCGCGGACGGTCTTGAGGACCACGGGGAAACCGCCCGCCCGTCGCCCACCGCCGCCCTTGCCGGGGGGCACTTCGTGCCCGCCCCTTTCGAGCTCGGCCGCGAACGCGGCCACGTCCTGCGGATCGCTCACGATGCGGTGCCGCGGGCACGGCACACCGATCGCGTCGAGCTTCGCCCGCATCACGCCCTTGTCCTGGGCGTGCACGAGCGCGTCGGGGCCGGGGCGTACGGGGATGCCGTCCGCCTCCAGGGCCCGCAGGTGCTCGGTGGGGACGTGCTCGTGATCGAAGGTGATCACGTCGCAGCCCCGCGCGAACGCGCGCAGCGTGTCCAGGTCGCGGTAGTCGCCGATGACGACGTCGCTCACCACCTGCGCCGCGGAGTCCTGGGGAGTGTCACTGAGGAGCTTGAACCTGATGCCCAACGGGATGCCCGCCTCGTGTGTCATACGAGCGAGCTGGCCACCGCCGACCATGCCGACTACCGGGAACGTCACGCTCCTAGGGTATCGGCCGCCGCGGCGCGGCCCGCTTCCGCGCCCGCCGGGGCCGTCCGGCACCTCACGGGGATCGTCACCCGCCGCACTGACGTACGCGCCCGACCGCTCCGGCGTGCCCGTCGGCGCTCTTACCAGTCGCTTCGACGGCTCTTTCCCGCCTTTTCCCGGACTCTTTCCGACCCGTTCCCGAGCTGATGCCTTGTCCACAGGCGCGGGCGTGGAGCGCTGGTTAGCATGGCCGGGTTGACCGAACCGACCGAGACGGGGGCCTGCACGACCATGGAACATGGTTCCTCGGGGCATCGACCGGAGCCCCCGGCACCCCGCGGCGCGCTGCGCAGGCACGTGGACCAGCTGTGGCGCGAGCTCGTGAAGTTCGGCGCGGTGGGCGGAGCGGGGCTGCTGGTCAACCTGCTCGTGTTCAACCTGGTGCGGCACGTGACCGGACTTCAGGTGGTGCGGGCCAGTGTCATCGCGACCGTCGTCGCCATCGTCTTCAACTACGTCGGCTTCCGCTACTTCACGTACCGGGACCGCGACAAGAGCGGGCGCACCCGGGAACTGACGCTGTTCCTGCTGTTCAGCGTGGTCGGCCTGGTGATCGAGAACGGCGTGCTGTACCTGGCGACGTACGGCTTCGGCTGGGACAGCCCGCTGCAGAGCAACGTCTTCAAGTTCCTCGGCATCGGCATCGCGACCCTGTTCCGCTTCTGGTCGTACCGCACCTGGGTGTTCCGCACCCTGCCGGCCCGGCAGGCCGTGGCGGGCGCGGAGTCCTTCCTCCAGACCGAGTCGAAGAAGCCCCGGCGCGAGGTCTTCCGCTAGGTCCTGTCGTCAAATTCCCGTCGTCGCCCGAAGGGCGGCTCCGCGGCGTCTGGTGCGTGCTCTCGGCGTGCCGGGCGGAAGTCCTCGTACTGGACGTACTTGGGCTTTCGCCCGGTGGGGCGAGAGTGCGTGCCAGGCGTCGCGGGGCAGGCGGGAATTTGACGGCAGGGCCTAGGCCCTGCCCCGGGGCCCGCCCCGGGGGTCAACGCACCGTCGGGTGGTCCTCCGACTGCTTCTTCGGCGGGGTGCGGGACAGGAACAGGCCGAAGACGGGCGGCTGGGCCTGGAGCAGTTCCAGGCGGCCGCCGTCGGCCTCGGCGAGATCGCGGGCGACGGCGAGCCCGATGCCCGTGGAGTTGCGGCCGCTGATGGTGCGCTCGAAGATACGGGCGCCCAGGTCGGCGGGGACGCCGGAGCCCTCGTCGGTGACCTCCACCACGGCCTGGTTGCCGGTCACGCGGGTGCGCAGCGCCACCGTGCCGCCGCCGTGCATCAGGGAGTTCTCGATCAGCGCGGCCAGCACCTGTGCGACGGCGCCCGGCGTGCCCACTGCCTGGAGGTGCCGCTTGCCGGAGCTGACGATCGCCCGGCCGACGCTGCGGTAGGCGGGGCGCCACTCGGCGATCTGCTGCTGGATGACCTCGTCGAGGTCGAAGGAGACGGCGGAGCCGGTGCGGGGGTCGCGGGAGTTGGTCAGCAGGCGGTCCACCACGTCGGTCAGCCGCTCGACCTGGGCGAGCGCGACGTTGGCCTCCTCCTTGACCGTGTCCGGGTCGTCGGTGAGGGTGATCTCCTCCAGGCGCATGGACAGCGCGGTCAGCGGTGTACGCAGCTGGTGGGAGGCGTCGGCGGCGAGCCGCCGCTCGGCGGTCAGCATGCGGGCGATGCGCTCTGCCGACCCGTCGAGCACGTCCGCGACCCGGTCCAGCTCCGGGACGCCGTAGCGCTTGTGACGGGGGCGCGGGTCGCCGGATCCGAGGCGCTCGGCGGTCTCGGCGAGGTCGGTCAGCGGGGAGGCCAGCCGGTTGGCCTGGCGGACGGCGAGCAGTACCGCGGCGACCACCGCGAGCAGCGCCACCAGTCCGATGATCAGCAGCGTGCGGCCGACCTCGCGGGTCACCGAGGAACGGGGCTCCTCCACCCGGACGGTCTCGCCCTGCTCTCCCTTGGCCGTGGAGTGGATCACGTCGCCGGACGGTTTGGCGCCGACCTTGATGGGCTGCTGCCCGAGGATGCCGATCACGGCGTACTGGCCGTCGGCCATCTGGTTGCGCAGGACGTCGGCGTCGACCGTCGCCGCGCCGAGCAGCCTGCTGTCGACGATGCTGGCCAGCCGCAGCGCCTCGGAGTCGACCCGCTCCTGGGCGCTGCTGCTGATGGTGCGGGTCTCGACGATCACCAGGGACAAGCCGAAGACGGCGATCACTACCAGCACCACGGCAAGCGTGGACTGGATCAGTCGGCGGCGCATGTCCTCCTACCTGACGAAAGCGCGGGGCGGCCGGCTCAGCTCTTCTCGAATCGGAAGCCCACGCCGCGCACGGTCGCGATGTACCGGGGGTTCGCCGCGTCGTCGCCGAGCTTCTTGCGCAGCCAGGAGATGTGCATGTCGAGGGTCTTGGTGGACGACCACCAGGTCGTGTCCCAGACCTCGCGCATCAGCTGGTCGCGGGTGACGACCCGGCCCGCGTCCCGCACGAGCACCCGGAGCAGGTCGAACTCCTTGGCGGTGAGCTGGAGCTCCTCGTCCCCCATCCACGCGCGGTGGGACTCGACGTCGATGCGCACGCCGTGCGTGGCGGGCGGCTGCTGCGGCTCGGCGGCGCCGCGCCGCAGCAGGGCCCGGACGCGGGCGAGCAGTTCGGCGAGCCGGAAGGGCTTGGTGACGTAGTCGTCGGCGCCCGCGTCGAGGCCGACGACGGTGTCCACCTCGTCGGCGCGCGCGGTCAGGATCAGAATGGGCACCGTGTGGCCGTCGGAGCGCAGCCGGCGGGCGACCTCCAGGCCGTCCATGCCGGGCAGCCCGAGGTCCAGCACGACCAGGTCGACACCGCCCTGCATTCCGGCGTCGAGCGCGGCGGGTCCGTCCTCACGCACCTCGACCTCGTAACCTTCCCTGCGCAGTGCGCGGGCCAGCGGCTCCGAGATGGACGCGTCGTCCTCGGCGAGCAGTACACGGGTCATGAGCCGATGGTAGTCCGCCCGCGCCGCCCGCTGGGGTGGTCCGGCGGTGTGATCGACACACGCGCTTCTTACCTTGCGGCCTGTCGGGTGCCGCCCGTGCGGCTCCGCGGCACGGACCGGGCGGCACGGAATGCGATCCTTTGAGGCCTTGGTAATAGACCTTCGAAAGCCGGGCAGGGTTCCCCAGCGACCTGTGATCCGTGTCTCAAGTCCTTCCATATCGGGCGGTGTCCTGCCGTATGGTGGCTTGAACGTCTGATGCACACAGGGGACCTTTGGCGATCGTCTTGACGCTGAAGGTCTCTTTTGTGGGCGGGTCGGCCCCAACCGGCCCGGGAAGAATGACCTAGGGCCGGGCCTCGTACGCGCGTCGACGCGAGCAGAGGTGTGGATCCCGGTGGCCGTCGTCCGCCGCTTCGCGATCCGGAGCGGGATCCCCCTGGGCGTGGGGTGGACCTCGGGCCTGCCGGTGCCGGCCACCCCCACCGGGCGCGTACCCGCCGAGGGCGGCGCGTCCCGACCAGCAAGGAACGACCATGGCGTCCAGCCTGACGAAGGACTCGGTCCATCCGGGCACACCCGGTTCCGAGAAGACCTTCTTCGGCCACCCCCGCGGCCTGGCCACACTCTTCATGACCGAGATGTGGGAGCGCTTCAGCTTCTACGGTATGCGGGCCCTTCTCGTCGTGTACCTGCTCTCCGGCGGCCCCGACGCCAAGAAGGGGAGCATGAGCGGTGGGCTCGGCATGGATCTGGCCACCACCACCGCCATCTACTCCGTCTACCTGTCGATGGTGTACCTGCTCGCCATGCCCGGCGGGTGGCTGGGCGACCGTGTCTGGGGCCCCCGCAAGACGGTGGCGATCGCCGCGGTCACGATCATGGCGGGTCACGCGGTGCTGGCGCTGCCCGGCGGCCAGGCGCCCTTCTTCGCCGGTCTCGCGCTGGTCGCGCTCGGCTCCGGCCTGCTGAAGGCCAACATCTCCACCATGGTCGGCCACCTCTACAAGGGCCCGGACGACCCGCGCCGCGACGGTGGCTTCACGATCTTCTACATGGGCATCAACATGGGTGCCTTCTTCGCGCCGCTCATCATCGGCACCGTCGGCCAGCAGGTCAGCTGGCACCTGGGCTTCGGCCTCGCCGCCGTGGGCATGGCGATCGGCCTCGCGGCTTTCCTGATCGGCACCCGGAACCTGAGCCCGCAGAGCAACGTCGTGCCCAAGCCGCTGGACGCCGCCGAGCGTGCCTCCTGGCTGCGCAAGGGCCTGACCTGGCTCGCCGTCGCCGCCGTCTTCTACGGCATCGTCGGCTTCACCGGCCACTTCACCCTGAACTGGGCGATGATCCCGCTCACCGTCATCGGTCTGGTCATCCCGGCCGGCGTCCTGCTGCGCATCAAGCGCGACAAGGAACTGTCGGCCGTCGAGCAGTCCAAGATGACCGGCTACATCTGGTTCTTCGTCGCGGCCGCCGCCTTCTGGATGATCTACGACCAGGGCGGTTCCACGGTCCAGGCGTTCGGTGAGACCAAGACCTCCTCCTCGCTGCTGGGCTTCGGCTTCCCGTCCTCCTGGTACCAGTCGCTGAACCCGGTGTTCATCATGGCGCTGGCCCCGGTCTTCGCCTGGTTCTGGCTGTGGCTGAGCCGCAAGGGCAAGGAGCCGAGCACCGTCGCGAAGTTCGCGGCCGCCCTGTTCTTCATCGGCGTCTCGTTCTTCTTCTTCCTGCTGCCGCTGGGCATGGCCCACGGTGACACCCTGGTCAGCCCGATGTGGCTGGTCGGCATCTACCTGATCCAGACCGTCGGCGAGCTGTGCCTCTCCCCGGTCGGCCTGTCGGTGACGACGAAGATGGCGCCGGCCAAGTACGCCAGCCAGATGATGGGCGTGTGGTTCCTCGCGGTCACCGCGGGCGACTCCATCACCAGCCTGCTGTCCAACCCCGCCGTGGCCGGGGTCGACCTCAGCGGCACGGGGGCGGTCGCCCTGGAGGCGGTCCTCGCCGCCCTCGCCGGTGTCGCGATCTACATGTACCGCCGGAAGGTGCAGTCCCTGATGGGCGACGTCCACTGACGTCACCCTCCGATCGCCGAAAGGGCCGCCCCGTGAGGGGCGGCCCTTTCGTGTCGCGGTCTTCTCTGTCTCGCGCTCCTGGTGTTGCGCTCCTGGTGCCGCGGTCGCCGTCGGGCCTTGCCGAGCGGCTCCGCGTTCAGGCGGGCGCCCCCAGCTCGGCCCACACTCTCTTGCCGGCGACGCCGGGGGCGCGGACCACACCCCAGTCCAGGCACAGCCGCTGGACGATGAACATGCCGTGGCCACCGGGGCGCCCGGCGCGGTGCGGGGTGCGCGGCGCGGGCTGGCCGGTGCCGCGGTCGGAGACCTCGATGCGGATCACCTTGTTGTCGCAGGTGATCTCCAGCTGGTCGGGGCCCTCGGCGTGCAGGCAGGCGTTGGTGACCAGTTCGGAGACGACGAGGAGTACGTCCTCGGCGGCGGCCCGCTGGTCGGCGGTCGCGGCGGGCAGCCAGCCCCACGCGTACAGCGCCTGGCGGGTGAAGTCGCGGGCGAGCGGCACGACGCCGCTCTCGCCGTCGAAGCTCAGCCTGCGGATCTGGCGACTCCCGGAGGGGGCCGCCGGCACGGCCGTCGCACCCCCTGTGGGTACCGCGCCCGTCGGCGCGTCCCCCTCGGACGCCCCGGAAGCGCCGCTGGGCTCCGGGCCGCGGTCGCCCGGCGAGTAAGGCCGGGTGGTGCTCATCAGCGCTTCACCTCACCGATTCACCAGTTCACGATTCAAAAGTCACCAGTCACTTCACACGCACACGGTCGGTACGTCCGTACACACGCCGGAACCCCGGTCGCCGGCGCCCGCGAGGGCGACCGATCCACTCAGGATGTCTCCTGCCCGACCGATCGGGGGGAACACCCCCGTTTTCGGCCCGCCGCGCGTGCGCCCGGCATACGCCGGGCGCTGAACACGGAAGGGGCACGTCGACGAACCCGAAGGCCGGCTCAGCCGGCCTCGTCGGCCAGGGCATCCTCCAGGGAGTCGTGCACGGTGAAGACCGCGTCCGCCCCTGTGATCTCGAACACGCGGGCCACCACCGGCAGCATCCCGGCCAGATGCACACCCCCTCCGGCCGCCTCCGCCTTCAGCCGCGCGCCCAGCAGCACGTTCAGCCCCGTGGAGTCGCAAAACTCCAGGCGTGAACAATCCACCACCAGGCGCGAGCGTCCCTTGTCGAGGCACTCCTCGAGTGGTTCGCGCAGCAGGTCGGCCGTGTGGTGATCGAGCTCACCCGCCGGCGTCACGACGGCGCTGGAGCCCTCTTGCCGCACCTCCACCAGAAGCCGGCCCGACTGTGCGCTGCCGACCGTCCCGCGGTCCATGCCGTCTCTCTCTCCCGGGGTCTTCGCTGCTGCCTGACGCCCTCGAACACTACGCCTTCCCTCATCGCTCCGACAGCCGAACATCCGCACACAAACGGACATACCCCCACATAAGGAACTTGCGGCGGTGTTGGGAAAGCGGGTAGGGCTAGTAGAGACCCGCACCCGACACGGCCGGCTTTGGAGGCGCCGCACACCGCAGTGCACGAATTGGCTTCGGCAGCCATATGCCGAGAACGATGGAGGACATCATGTCACCCCGGCTCGACGCATCGCATACCCCGATGGCGACGTCGGCATCCCCAGCGGAGCCCCTGGATCCCATCGAGTTCCACGACGTACGCGCCGAGCGGGCCGATCAGGCCGACGCACTGGCCGGACTCCCGGACATCCCCCCGTACGACGAAGTGGCCCCCGACGACGCCCGGGCCTTGTCCAAGGCCCTCTTCGAGCGGCTGGAGTCCCTCGAGGAAGGCACCCACGCCTACTCGTACGTCCGCAACACGCTCGTCGAGCTGAACCTCGCGCTCGTCAAGTTCGCCGCCTCCCGCTTCCGCTCCCGCAGCGAGCCGATGGAGGACATCATCCAGGTCGGCACCATCGGCCTGATCAAGGCGATCGACCGGTTCGAACTGTCCCGGGGCGTGGAGTTCCCGACGTTCGCGATGCCCACCATCATCGGGGAGATCAAGCGCTTCTTCCGCGACACCTCGTGGTCCGTGCGCGTCCCGCGCCGGCTCCAGGAACTGCGCCTCGACCTCGCCAAGGCCGGTGACGAACTGGCCCAGCGGCTCGACCGCGCCCCGACGGTCGCCGAACTCGCCGAGCACCTCGGCCTGTCCAACGACGAGGTGGTGGAGGGCATGGCCGCCTCGAACGCCTACACCGCGTCGTCGCTGGACGCCCAGCCCGAGGAGGACGACTCCGAGGGCGCCCTCGCGGACCGCATCGGCTACGAGGACCACGGGCTCGAAGGCATTGAGTACGTCGAGGCGTTGAAGCCGCTGATCGCCCAACTGCCCTCCCGGGACCGGAAGATCCTGTCTCTGCGGTTCGTGGCCAATATGACCCAGTCGGAGATCGGCGAGGAACTCGGCATCTCGCAGATGCACGTCTCCCGGCTGCTCTCCCGGACGCTCGGACAACTGCGCAAGGGCCTGACACTCGAAGAGTGACGGTGTGACGAGATGAAGGGGGACGTTTCCGTCCGGTGCCGTCGGTGGCGCCGGGCGGACCGCGCCCCCGGCGCCTCGGCACGTCCGGGGCACGTCCCGGGCACGTGCGGGGCGTGCCCCGGAGCGTTCGGGGCATGCGGGGCATGCCCCGGGAAGCCCCGCCGCCGTGGCGCCGTTACCCCGGAAAACCCTGGGCAACCTCTTTCCCCCGCGGCTCGCTTCCCCCACTATGGGTCACCCCCATACCGGCCGGTACGTCCAGAGTCCGGCCGTGCCACCGGGGGTGCGAGGAGGGCGGGTCAATGGCTCGGGCCGACGGGAGCGACGACGACGTCGAGACCGGGGACACGGGCGGCGGACCGCACGCGGACGCCTCCGACGCACGGCTCACCGAACTGCTGCGCGCCGACACCGCGACCCTCTGGCCGGCGCTGCGCGAACTGCGCTCCCGCCACCTGCCCCGGGCCCTCGCCCACGCCCGGCACTGCACCGCCGGCGAGTCGGCCGCCCGTCAACTCGCGGCGCAGGCGTTCACCCTCGCCGCCCGCGAGACGGCGCGCGGTGCGGACCCGGGCGTCCCGGTCCGGCTGCGCCTGCTGCTGCTCACCGCCCGACTGACCGCCGCCTGGGCGCGGGACGAGCGGTCCGGCGGCGTCGACCCGGGGCTGCTGCTGGTCCTGAACACGGCCGGCCCCGAGGGCCCCGTACCGCCCCTGCTCGCCGCCTTCCGGTCGCTGCCGACCCGCGTCCAGGGCCTGGTCTGGTACGGGATCGTGGAGCGGGAACCCGAGGAGCGGACGGCCAGGTTCCTCGGCCTCACCCGCCAGGACGTGGTGCACGGCACCCCACAGGCGCTCAAGGCACTGGCCCAGGCCTGTCTGAAGGCACGTCTGGCCGCGTCGGACGACTCACGCTGCGGCGACTTCCGGCGGCTCATCGAGGAGGCGGTACGGCCGGACCACCCCCGCGCGAGCCTGGACCTGCACGCCCACATGACGCGCTGCGACCACTGCTCGGCCGCGTTCGAGGAGCAGTCCGCCCTGCGCGACCACCCGCGCACCGCGGTGGCCGAGGGCCTGCTGCCCTGGGGTGGCGCCGCCTATGTCGCACAGCATCCGGCCGATCCGCCGCCGGGGGCCCGGGCGCGGCCCTCCGCCTGGCCGCGCTCCCGCCGCTACGCGCTGGTCTCGGCAGCGCTCGGCGTGGCCCTCACGACACTGCTGCTGTTCCTGCTCACCTCGAACGACGGCACACCGCACCAGCGGGCGGCGGGCGCGATGACCGTGCCCACGCCGCCGGTGCGGGTCACGGTGACGGCCACGGTGTCGGCGACCCCGCCCGCGCCCTCCCCGTCGGCGACCTCCCGGCCGCCGTCCCGGCATCCGGCCCCCGAACCGACGCCGGGCCACTCCCGGACGGCGCGCCCGAAGCCTCCGCCCGGCCCGTCGCCCTCGCCGGTGCATCCGCCCGGCGCGGCCTACGCGCAGGTGGTGAACGCCGCCTCGGGCCGCTGCCTGGACGTGGCCGGCGACTTCGACAACGGCACGGACGTCGTCACCGCCCCGTGTGGGTCCGCGTCCAGCCAGCGCTGGCGGTTCGACGCCTCGCGCCAGGTGCTCCAGTCGGCGGCGGACCCCGATTTCTGCCTGGACAGCCGCGGCTCGGTGGACAACGGCGTCGGCGTCTGGAGGTGCTCGTCGGTCGACGGCAGGAACGGCCGCAATCTGCGCTTCACCGTCGACCCGGACGGCATGATCCGCCCGGCCATCGCCACCTGGACCGCCCTCACCCCGCACTCGGACGGCCACCTCTCCCTCGACTTGCACGGCGGAGGTACGGCGCAGGAGTGGCGGGCGGGCAGCGCCTGACCGGACCCGGACCCGGACGGTGATCCGGGCGGCCGGCGGGGCGCCTTCCGTCGGCCTCCTGCGGCTCGGTCCGCCGGACAGGCCCCGCTCAGACCTCGCGTACGCCGCGCCGCCAGACCTGGGTGACCAGCGGAACGCCCGGCCGGTAGGCCAGGTGGACGTGGCTGGGCGCGTCCAGGACGGCGAGGTCGGCGCGGGCGCCCGGGGACAGACGGCCGACATCGTCGCGACGCAGAGCCCTCGCGCCGCCCGCCGTCGCCGCCCAGACCGCCTCGTCCGGGGTCATGCCCATGTCCCGTACGGCGAGCGCGACGCAGAAGGGCACCGAGGAGGTGAACGACGAGCCGGGGTTGCAGTCGGTGGACAGGGCCACCGTGACACCCGCGTCGAGGAGGCGGCGGGCGTCGGGCCACTGGGCGCGGGTGGAGAACTCGGCGCCGGGCAGGAGCGTGGCGACCGTGTTCCCGTTCGCCAGCGCGTCCACGTCCGCGTCGGTCAGGTGGGTGCAGTGGTCGGCGCTGGCCGCGTCCAGTTCGACGGCGAGCTGGACGCCGGGGCCGTAGGTGAGCTGGTTGGCGTGGATGCGCGGGAGCAGGCCCTTGGCCTTGCCCGCGGTGAGGATCGCGCGGGCCTGGTCGCCGTCGAAGGCGCCCTTCTCGCAGAAGACGTCGACCCAGCGGGCGTGCGGGGCGCAGGCGTCCAGCATCTCCCCGGTGACCAGGGCGACGTACGCCGCCGGGTCCTCGGCGTAGTCCGGGGGGACGATGTGGGCGCCGAGGTAGGTGACCTCGTCGGTGTGCGCGGCGGCGATGCGCAGGGCGCGGGCCTCGTCGGCGACGGTGAGGCCGTAGCCGGACTTGGTCTCGAACGTGGTCGTGCCCTGGCGCAGGGCCTCGGCGAGGTGGTGGGTGAGGTTGGCCTCCAGCTCCGCGTCGGTGGCGGCGCGGGTGGCGGCGACCGTGGTGCGGATGCCGCCCGCGCTGTAGGCCCGGCCGGACATGCGGGCGTTGAACTCCTCGGTGCGGTCGCCCGCGAAGACGAGGTGGGAGTGGGAGTCGACGAAGCCGGGGATCACCGCCCGGCCGCCGGCGTCGACCCGGTTGTCAGTGGCGGGTGCTTTGCTGGATTCACCGGTCCACGCGACGCGGTCGCCCTCGATGACGACGGCCGCGTCCCGGACCAGTCCGAGGGGGGATCCGTCACCGAGGGAGGGGTCGTTGGTGACCAGCGTGGCGATGTTGGTGATGGCGGTGCTGCTCATGGTGTCCTCAGGGGTGACGGGGAAATTCAGCCGCGCAGTGCCTGGACGGCGCCTGCCAGCGCCGACGGCACGTCGGGTACGAGGGTGTGGGCGCCGTCCCGCACGATGTGCCGACCGGCCACGACCGTATGGCGTACGTCCGCGGCGGTCGCCGCGAATACGGCCGTCTCGGCGCCGAGCCTGGGCAGCGTCCCCGCTGTCCTGACCGAGTCCAGCGCGATCGTCGTGAAGTCGGCGCGGGCGCCGGGGGTGAGGCTGCCGGCGTCGGACCAGCCGAGGGCGGCGTGCCCGTCGGCGGTGGCGGCCCGCAGCAGGGCCGCGGCGGTCCAGTGACCGCGGGTGCGGGTGCGCAGCCGCTCGTTCAGCTCCATCGCGCGGGCCTCTTCGAGCAGGTCGACGACGGCGTGGCTGTCGGAGCCCAGGGAGAGCGGGGAGCCTGCGCGCTGGAGGGCGACGGCGGGCCCGATGCCGTCGGCCAGGTCCCGCTCGGTGGTCGGGCACATGCAGGTGCCGGTGCCGGATCCGCCGAGCAGGGCGATGTCCTCCTCGGTCAGGTGGGTGTTGTGCACGCCGGTCGTGCGCGGGCCGAGGACGCCGTGGTCGGCCAGCAGCCGGGTCGGGGTGCAGCCGTGAGCGGCCTGGCAGGCGTCGTTCTCGGCGGTCTGCTCCGACAGGTGCACGTGGAGCGGGGCCCCCCGCTCCTCGGCCCACCGTGCCACCGTCGCCAGGTCCCGCGCGGGCACGGCCCGTACGGAGTGCACGGCGGCACCGATCCGCGCGTGATCCCGTTCCTTGAGAACTGAACAGCGTTCGGCCCAGGCCTCGGCCGTCCCGTCGGAGAAGCGGAGCTGGTGGGTGCCGGGCGGCTGACCGAATCCGGCGGACAGGTAGCAGGTGTCGAGGAGGGTGATGCGGATTCCGGCTTCGGCGGCGGCCTCGATCAGGGCCTCGCCCATCGCGTTCGGGTCGGCGTACCGGGCGCCTCCCGGAGCGTGGTGGACGTAGTGGAACTCGCCGACGGCGGTGATGCCGGCCAGCGCCATCTCGGCGTACACCGCGCGGGCCAGCGCGTGGTACGTCTCGGGGGTGAGCCGGCCGGCGGTGGCGTACATGACCTCGCGCCAGGTCCAGAACGTCCCGGAGCCGACCTGGACGGTGCCGCGCAGAGCCCGGTGGAAGGCGTGGCTGTGCGCGTTGGCGAGTCCCGGGATCGTGAGTCCCCGCAGCACCTCGGCTCCCGCCGGCGGGACGGGCACGCCGGTGCGGACGGCCGCGACGCGGCCGCCGCGCACGTCGAGCGCCACGCCCGGCTCGACGGGGGTCCCCCCTGCTCGAGCGCCGTCGAGAGCTTGGGGGAGGGTGCCGAGCCAGGCCTGCTCCAGCCAGTACGTCCGCGTCTGCTCGGTGGGGGTCACGTGCAGGCCAGCCCTTCCAGTACGTCGGCGAGCGCGCGCACCCCGGCCACGCAGTCGTCCTCGGCCGCGAACTCGGCCGGGGAGTGCGAGACACCGGTGGGGTTGCGCACGAACAGCATGGCGGTCGGGACGCTCCCGGACAGGATTCCGGCGTCGTGTCCGGCACCCGTGCCGAGCACCGGCACCTTCAGGTCGGTGTCCGTGCCCAGGAGCCGGGCGAGCTCGTCGCGCAGGGCGTGGTCGAACTCGACGACGGGCGTGAAGGACTCGCGGACCACGTCCAGGTCGACGCCGTGCGCCGCGGCGTACTCGCGGGCCGCCTTCTCGACACCGGTGACCACGGTGTCCAGGGTCGCCTGGTCGGCGGCGCGGGAGTCGAGCCAGCCGCGCACCAGGGACGGGATCGCGTTGACGCCGTTCGGCTCGACGGCGATCTTGCCGAAGGTGGCGACGGCACCGGCGAGCGCCGCCTCGCGCCGGGCGGCGAGCACGGTCTCGGCGTACGACAGCATCGGGTCGCGCCGGTCGACGAGCCGGGTGGTGCCCGCGTGGTTGGCCTCGCCCCGGAAGTCGAACCGCCACCGCCCGTGCGGCCAGATGGCGCTGGCCACGCCGACGGGGTCGCCGGTCAGGTCGAGGGCGCGTCCCTGCTCGACGTGCAGTTCGACGAAGGCGCCGATGCGCGCGAGCCGCTCCGGGTCGGGGCCGATGGCGTCGGGGTCGTACCCGGCGGCCTCCATGGCCCTGGGCAGCGTGACCCCGTCGGCGTCGGTGAGCCGGTGCGCCTGCTCGACGGTGAGCTGCCCGGCGGTCAGCCGCGAGCCGGTGCAGGCCAGCCCGAACCGCGCGCCCTCCTCGTCACCGAAGTTGACGAGGGCCAGCGGCTTGGTGAACCGCGCGTTCCGGCCGCGCAGTTCGTCGAGGGCGGCGAAGGAGGACACGACGCCCAGGGGCCCGTCGAAGGCCCCGCCGTCGGGCACGGAGTCGAGGTGCGACCCGGTGACCACGGCGTCCCCGGCCGCGGGGTCCCCGAGCCAGGCCCACTGGTTGCCGTTGCGGTCGACCTCGTAGGCCAGCCCGCGGTCCTCGGCCTGCCGCCGGAACCAGGCCCGGCACTCGGCGTCGGCCGCGGTCCAGGCGAATCGCCGGTAGCCACCGGACTCGGGGTGGCGCCCCATGGGGAGCAACTCCCGCCACATCGTGTGGAAGGAGTCGCCCACGGCGGGCGACGGGGTCCGCGTCGCGGCCGCGCGGACCTCGCTCGAATCGGCCTGATGCCGCGTCACGCCTCCTCACCCTCGCGCATGGGCACGCGCACCCCGCGTTCGGCGGCCACCGACTCCGCGATGTCGTACCCGGCGTCCACGTGCCGGATCACGCCCATGCCGGGGTCGTTGGTGAGCACCCGCCGGATCTTCTCCCCGGCGAGAGCGGTGCCGTCGGCGACCGTCACCTGGCCGGCGTGGATGGACCGTCCCATGCCGACGCCGCCACCGTGGTGGATCGACACCCACGACGCGCCCGACGCCACGTTCACCATCGCGTTCAGCAGCGGCCAGTCGGCAATCGCGTCGGAGCCGTCGAGCATGGCCTCGGTCTCCCGGTACGGGGAGGCGACGGAGCCGCAGTCGAGGTGGTCGCGGCCGATCACGATCGGCGCCTGGAGCTCACCGCTCGCGACCATGTCGTTGAACCGCTCGCCCGCCTTGTCGCGCTCGCCGTAGCCGAGCCAGCAGATGCGCGCGGGCAGGCCCTGGAAGTGGACGCGCTCGCCCGCCATCTTGATCCAGCGCGCCAGGGACTCGTTCTCGGGGAACAGCTCCAGGATCGCCTTGTCGGTCTTGGCGATGTCGGACGCCTCACCCGACAGCGCGGCCCAGCGGAACGGGCCCTTGCCCTCGCAGAACAGCGGCCGGATGTAGGCGGGGACGAATCCGGGGAAGGCGAACGCCCGCTCGTACCCTGCGAGTTGGGCCTCGCCGCGGATCGAGTTGCCGTAGTCGAAGACCTCGGCGCCGGCGTCCATGAAGCCGACCATGGCCTCGACGTGCCGGGCCATGGCCTCGCGGGCCCGGGTGGTGAAGCCGGCCGGGTCCTTGGCGGCGGCGTCGGCCATGTCCTCGAAGTCGACGCCCAGCGGGAGGTAGGCCAGCGGGTCGTGGGCGGAGGTCTGGTCGGTGACGATGTCGATGGGCGCGCTCATCGCGAGCAGCTGCGGGACGAGCTCGGCCGCGTTGCCGAGAACGCCGATGGACAGGGCCTTGCGCTGGTCGCGCGCCTCCACGGCCAGCTGGAGGGCCTGCTCCAGGGAGTCGGCCTTCACGTCGAGGTAGCGGTGCTCGATGCGCCGCTCGATGGCGCGCGGGTCGCAGTCGATGCAGATGGCCACGCCGTCGTTCATGGTGACGGCGAGGGGCTGGGCACCGCCCATGCCGCCGAGGCCGGCGGTCAGGGTGATCGTCCCGGCGAGCGTGCCGCCGAACTTCTTCGCGGCGACGGCGGAGAAGGTCTCGTAGGTGCCCTGGAGGATGCCCTGGGTGCCGATGTAGATCCAGGAGCCGGCGGTCATCTGGCCGTACATGGTCAGGCCGAGGGCCTCCAGGCGGCGGAACTCCTCCCAGTTGGCCCAGTCGCCGACGAGGTTGGAGTTGGCCAGGAGCACGCGCGGGGCCCACTCGTGGGTCTGCATGACGCCGACCGGGCGGCCGGACTGGACGAGCATGGTCTCGTCGGCCTTGAGGGTCCTCAGCGTGCGGACCATGGCGTCGAAGGAGCGCCAGTCGCGGGCCGCCTTGCCGGTGCCGCCGTAGACGACGAGCTTGTCGGGGTGCTCGGCGACCTCGGGGTCGAGGTTGTTCTGGAGCATCCGCAGGGCGGCTTCCTGCTGCCATCCCAGGGCGCTCAGTTCCGTACCGCGCGGCGCTCGTACGGGGCGGGGTCCTGACATGGTCTGCCTCCTGGTGGGTGCTCCCGGCGGATTGTTGCTGCGACTATTCACATCCTGGCGTGATGAATAGAGCTAGTCAATACGCGTGGCCGGGCCGGGCCGCACGACCGGCTCATGTTTGGCCCGCTCCAGGTCAGGAAGGCAGGACCTGGAGACACACCGACGAGACCGGGGGCGCGGCATGGACGACGGCATGGACCAGAACCACGGCGACAGGATCGGCGAGGCGGACCGCGGGCGGGCGGTGCGACGGGACGAGGCGGTGCGGGCCGCGGTGGCGCAGGGGCTGCTCGGCCCCGGCTCCCCCATCGTGGGCCTGCTCGACGTCACCGGCATCCGGGAGTCCGCGGCGGCGCTCCGGGCGGCGTTCGAGGCGGTGCTGGCGCCGGGGACTCCGGTGCTGCACGCCTTCGCCGTCAAGGCGACCCCGCTCGTGCCCGTCCTGCGGCTGCTGCACGAGGAGGGCATCGGCGCCGAGGTGGCGAGCCCGGGGGAACTGGCGCTGGCGCGGGCGGCCGGGGTGCCGCCCGCCCGTACCGTCCTGGACTCACCCGCCAAGACGGCGGCCGAACTGCGCGAGGCGCTGGAACTCGGTATCGCCGTCAACGCGGACAACCCGCAGGAGCTGGCCCGCATCGACGCCCTCGTGGGCTCCACCACTCCTCGCTCACCGCTCGGGATACGGGTGAATCCGCAGGTCGGCGGGGGTGCCATCGAGGCGCTGTCAACGGCCACGGCGACCTCGAAGTTCGGGGTGGCGCTACAGGACGAGGGCGCCCGCGAGTGGGTCGTGCGGGCGTATCTGGACCGTCCGTGGCTGACCCGGCTGCACGCCCACACCGGGTCCCAGGGCATCCCGCTCTCCCTGATGACGCAGGGCGTGGCGCGGACGTACGAACTCGCCGAGGAGATCAACGCGCGCGCGGGACGGCGGCAGATCGACACCCTCGACATCGGCGGCGGGCTGCCGGTGAACTTCGGCTCCGAGGCGACCGCGCCGACGTACGCGCACTATGCGCGGCTGCTGCGCGAGGTGGTGCCGGGGCTGTGCGAGGGGCGGTACGGGCTGGTGACCGAGTTCGGGCGGTCGCTGCTGGCCAAGCAGGGCACGCTGGTGGCCCGGGTGGAGTACACCAAGAGCGCCGGGGGACGGCCGGTCGCCGTGACCCACGCGGGCGTGCAGGTCGCGACGCGCACGGTCTACGTACCGGAGGCCTGGCCGCTGCGCCTGGCCGCGTACGACGCGAAGGGGCGACCCAAGCCGGGACCCGAGGTGGTGCAGGACGTGGCCGGGCCCGCCTGCTTCGCGGGCGACCTGCTCGCCGAGGCCCGCGCGCTCGCCCCTCTCGAACCGGGCGACCACGTGGCGGCGCTGGACACCGGGGCCTACTACTTCGCCCACCACTACGCCTACAACTCCCTGCCCCGGCCCGGGGTCTACGGCTACGTCCCGGACGGCCGCGGGGGTGTCGCCTTCGCGGTCGTGCGCGAGCCGCAGCCGGTCGAGGAGATCGTCACCGAGTCAGGGGGGGCGCACGCGTCGGCGCTCACCACCCTGCGCGCACCCGAGCGCGCCTGAGGTCCGTCGAAGACACGGCAAGACACGGCAAGACACGCCTGAAACCCGGTTCAGTCGACCCACACTAGCCCCTCGGTCGCATGTTCCACCGGAAAATGCCGTAACCCTCACCACCGGCGCACACCGTGCGTAGCGTCGGCATCACTCAGCCGAACCCCCGGTGGGAGAGGAACAACGGTGCCCGGAATCGACGAGTGCCTACTGGAAGCCATGCGGCTGCCCGGTGCCAGAGGCGCCGCGCTGGTCGACTGGACGAGCGGACTTGCCCTGGGCACCGTCGGGGAGTCCCCGGGCGGCGACCACGAGACCACCGCGGCGGAGGCCGCCGAACTGGCCCGGCTGGCCGCCGAGCACGGCGCCTTCGCCGCCGCCGAGGACCCCGACGGCGAGCGTCCCCCGGTGGAGGACCTGATCGTCAGCAACCGCGACAGCTACCACCTGCTGCGGTTCGTGGACACGTCCTTCGACAGCAGCGTGTTCCTGCACCTGTGGCTGACCCGCACCGAGGGCAACCTCGCCCTGGCCCGCATACGCCTGGGCGAGATGGCCGAGCGGCTGGTGCTGGGATGACCGTGGTCGACACCCCGCCCCCACCCCAGCTGCCGGTGCGCAGCAAGCCGGCCGCCGAGGACGCGGCCTGGGGCGGCCTCTCGCCGATGCTGACCCGGCTCGCCGCCGAGCGGGCCACCGGCGTCCTGGTCCGCGAGCACGGCACGCTCCACCTCGCCGAGGGCTGTGTAGTGCACGCCGAGAGCCCCCTGAGCCCCGGCCTGGACCTGCTGCTCACCGCCCACGGCACGCTGACGGCCGAGGCGTGGCGGGACGCGGTCATCCGCGCCGACGACCGGCACGGCGCCGCACGCCTGCTGCTGGACGGCGGCCATCTGACCGAGGGCGCCCTGGAGCTGTGCCACCTGGGCGCGCTCCACGACGCCGCCTACTTCGCACTCGCCCCGAGCAGCACCCCGGGCCGGTTCCGCTACGGCATCGCCCACCCGCTCGGCCCCGTCCTGCGGGTCCCGGTGGCCGCCCTGGAGCGCGGGATCCTGCGCCGCCGCGAGCTGCTGCACCGCGTCTGGCCCGACGACGCGCCGGACAGCGCCCCGCTGGTGCGGACGCACGCCGCCGCGGCACCGAAGCTGACGCCCCGCCAGCGGAAGCTCCTGGAGCGGGTCGACGGCACCCGCACGGCCACCGACCTGGCCCGGGAGCTGGGCCGGCAGGCGTTCCACACCCTGGTGGACGTACGGCGTCTGGCGGCCGCGGGGCTCGTCGCGCCGGTCGTCGCGCCACGGGACGCGCCCGTACCGGACGGCGCCGGACAGACCCCCGCGCTCGCCGACCGGCTGGCGTACACCACCGACCCCCACGTCACGCTGCTGAAGAGGCTCAGGGATGCGCTGGAGGCCCTTTGAGAGGAGACACCGGATGGCAGCCGAGCCCGAGATCCTGGACGAGCTACGCCGGCTCAGAGCCCGGGTACCCCAGCTCACCGGCGCCCTCGCCGCCAGTGTCGACGGCCTCGTACTGGCCCACGACACCCCCGGCGTGGAGCCGGAGAGCGTGGCGGCACTCACCGCGACGGCGCTCGGCGTCGCCGTGCGCATGTCGGACGTGACCGGCCAGGGCGATCTGCGCGAACTGCTCGTGCGAGGCGTCCACGGCTACGTCGCGACCTACGCGGCGGGCCGCACCGCGGTGCTGACCCTGCTCGCCCAGGACCGCGTCAACGTCGGCCGCCTCCATCTGGAGGGCCGCCGTGCGGGCGCCCGCATCGGGGAGCTGGTCGACGCCGAGGCGGCCGACGCTTCCGGCAAGGCGCCCGCGAAAGCCGTGAAACCGGCCACCAGGACCGGCACCGCACGGACCAGAACCACCCGCGCGCCACGCACCACTGCCACCAACGCGCGTACTACCACTGATAGTTGACACAACAAGGAGACCCGGCCATGGCCAACACCGAGACCTGCCTGAAGGAAGCGCTCGCCTCCATCGAGGGAGCGACAGGCGTCGCGCTCGTCGACTACACCAGCGGCATGGCGCTGGGCACGATGGGCGGCAGCAAGAGTTTCGACCTGAACGTCGCCGCCGCGGGCAACACGGATGTCGTACGGGCCAAGATGCGCACCATGGAGCACCTCGGCCTCAAGGCGCAGATCGAGGACATCCTGATCACCCTGAGCGACCAGTACCACCTGATCCGCCTGATCAGCGGGCGCGGCGGGAACGGCCTGTTCCTCTACCTCGTCCTCGACGCCAAGCGGGCCAACCTGGCGATGGCCCGCCACCAGCTCAGGAGGATCGAGGAGGACCTGGAGGTCTGACCCGGGCCGCCGGGACAGACCCCCTGGACCTTTCCTAGCCGAGCGCCGCGGTGCGGCGGCGTGCTCCGCCCGGGGCCGCGTCGCCCGCCGCGAGGCCGGTACCGCGGTAGCCCCGCACCGCCTTGCCCGCGGGATGCCCGCCCCGCTTGCCCAGCCAGTCGACGCGCACCCACAGCAGTGTGTCCTCGGCCCGCTCCAGCCGCCCGAGCCAGGCGGCCTTGAGCCACAGCCCCGCTCCGGCGCCGGCCAGCAGCAGGCCGCCGGCCGCGGGCAGGGCGAAGGAGCCGCCCAGCGCGGCCAGGAAGGCCGGGGCGAGCCACCAGCGGTGCCCCCGGCGCCAGACGCGGACGCTCACCGCCCGGTCCTGGAGCACGTCGTGGCGTCCGGCTTGGGCGGCGCCCCGGGCCAGGGCCCGGTAACGCCTGCGCCGGGCGCAGGCCACGACGGCCGCCGTCACCAGGAACAGCGCGGCCCCCGCCAGGACCCCGATCCGGCGCCCGGTCAGCCCCGGCACCAGAACGCCGATCCCCGCCGCGAACACGCCGAGCCACCACAGCGGCGCGGCTCCGGCCCGCACCACGACGGCCACCCGGGCCAGGCCCTGACCTCCCCGACCTGTGCGACCAGCGCGCGCCATGCCCTGCCTCCTCGTCGTCCCGGCACCCTCGTTCGGGCGGGCAGGCTAACGAGCGTTGGTGAGACGAGTCTGAGAGCACCCGGCCCCGGGCGTCACGCCACGAGGCGTCACTCCACGAACAGCCCCCGCGCCGCCGCCCTCTGGTCGAACTCCTCCAGGCGGGCCTGCGCGTCGGGCAGGTCGTCGCACATCGCCTCCAGGAGCACCCGGCCGAGCAGCATCGGCGCGCACGCGGTGTCGAAGGCGAGCCCGGTGCCGACGGCGGCGGGCAGCAGCAGGTCGGAATGCTTGGCGACCGGCGCGAAGGCCGAGTCCGCGACCGTGACGACGGTCAGCCCCGCGTCCTTGGCGTAGGCGAGGGTGTCCACGACCTCGCGCGGATGGCGCGGCAGCGCGAAGCACAGCAGCGCCGAGGCGCCCGCCCGTACGGCGCCGTCGATGCGGTCCTGGATCATCGTGCCGCCCTCGTCGAGCAGCCGTACGTCCGGGTGGACCTTGCCGGCGAAGTACGCGAAGCCGTAGGCCTGGGCGGCCGCGGCCCGCAGGCCGAGGACCGGCAGCGGGCGTGAGGCGGCGAGCACCTGTCCCGCCCTGCGCACGGGCCGTGGATCGGCCAGCGCCTGAGCGAGGTGCCTCAGGTTCTCGATCTCGGCCTCGACCGCCTGCTGGTACTCGTTGTACGAGGCCGGCCGGGCCGCCGGTTCGGCGGGCGCGACCTCGCGCAGGTGCCGGCGCAGCGCCGGGTAGCCGTCGAAGCCCAGGGCGACCGCGAAGCGGGTCACCGACGGCTGGCTGACCCCGGCCAGTTCGGCCAGCTCGACGCTGGACAGGAAGGGCACGTCGGCGGCCCGCCGCACCATGCTGTGCGCGATGCGCCGCTGGGTCGGTGTGAGCCGGTGCCCCTCGAAGAGCGCCTGCAGCCGCGCGGCAGGGCTGTCGGTCACGCTCATGACGTGCTCCCCCTCCAGATGTCGTCGACGCCCCGGGAGGGTATCTCCTCGACCAGTTTCTATTCAGACACCAAGAACTCTGCATGAAGTCATACAGTCAGGGCAAGGGATCGGCCAAGTGTCATTAAAACCGCCCAAACACGCACAGAACGTGACAATCGACGTGCTTAGTGTGAGCAGGCCCCGTCGGTGTCGCCGGCCGCAGCCCCGGCGACGCCGACGGCGGCCCGCCCCCGCACGGACAGGGGGGCTAGCCCCAGTGCGGCGGGCGACCCGGCTCCCTAGCCTGGTGCGTATGACCGGAATGGACGCGCGGGACACGGACCTGAAGAAGGACCTCAACGCCTCCCTGCAAGCCCGCAGGGAGCTGGGCGAGGAGTACGAGTCCGCGCTGGTCGACTCGTTCCTGGAGAAGGTCGACCAGCGTATCGACGGGGCCGTCGAACGCCGGATGCGCCGGCAGTTCGCCGAGCAGCAGATGACGGTGGCGCGGGGCTCCCGCTCGCCGAGGGCCACCGACTCCTGGGGCGAGCGCTTCGGCTTCGGCATCGTCTCGCTGGTACTGGCCGTGCCGCTGTCCGCGATCGGCGGCGGCGTCGCGCACCTGCCCGGCCTCATCGTCGCCTGGTTCGGGATCGTGGGCGTCAACGCCGTCCAGGCCGCGCGCACCAACCCGGGCCTGTTCACCGGCCGCCGCCGCGACCGCGGCGAGGACGACACCTGGAAGGACTGAGCGGCCGCAGGGACTGAGCGGCCGCGCCGGCCCGGCAGGAGCGGGCGGCGGCGTTCCCGGCACGACCGCGCGGGGGCAAGGCGTATGCGCGGGGACCGCCGCACCCCCGTTACCGGGGGGCGGGACGACGGCGGTCCCCGCGAGGGACGCGGGGCCGGGTCAGGACCGGGCCTTCGCGTCCGTGGCGTCCATGGAGGTCCGGGAGCCGCTCCGGAGGTCCGCGACGCCGCACGGCGCCGGCCGGGGCGGACGGCCTCCCCCGGCGCGCCGCGCCCGGGAGGCGATCCCCCGCCCCTTCCGACGTCCACCAATCTGCCGGACGCGTGTTAAGCGGGTGCTGCGTGCACGTGACACGCACGTACCGTTTCCACGACTTCCTCTCAGCCGCGGGTCGCCGCACGTTCCCCGCCGGCACGCCGGCCGCGGCGACGTGTCAGTGCTTTTCGCCCTTGGCCAGGAAGGAGAGCAGGTCCTGACGGCTGACGACCCCGGTCGGCTTGCCCTCCACCAGCACGATCGCCGCGTCCGCCGCGCCCAGCACCGACATCAGGTCGGCGACCGGCTCGCCGGAGCCGACCTGGGGCAGCGGGGCCGACATGTGCTTCTCCAGCGGGTCCTCCAGCGCGGCCCGCTTGGTGAACAGCGCGTCCAGCAGCTCCCGCTCGACCACCGAGCCGACCACCTCGGCCGCCATGACGTCCGGGTGGCCGGCGCCCGGCTTCACGATCGGCATCTGGGAGACGCCGTACTCGCGCAGCACCTCGATGGCCTCGCCGACGGTCTCGTCCGGGTGCATGTGGACCAGGGAGGGGATGGAGCCGCCCGCCTTGTCGTTCAGCACGTCGCCGACGCGGGCGCTCGGGCCCTCGTCGTCCAGGAAGCCGTAGTCGGCCATCCACTCGTCGTTGAAGATCTTCGACAGGTACCCGCGCCCGCTGTCCGGCAGCAGGACCACCACGACGTCGTCCGGGCCGAGCCGCTCGGCCACCCGCAGCGCCGCGACGACAGCCATGCCGCAGGAGCCGCCGACCAGCAGGCCCTCCTCCTTGGCGAGGCGGCGGGTCATCTGGAAGGAGTCCTTGTCGGAGACGGCGACGATCTCGTCGGCCACGCTCCGGTCGTAGGCGGTCGGCCAGAAGTCCTCACCGACGCCCTCGACGAGGTAGGGCCGCCCGGAGCCGCCGGAGTACACCGAGCCCTCCGGGTCGGCGCCGATGACCTGGACCTTGCCGTCGCTGGCGTCCTTCAGGTAGCGGCCGGTGCCGGAGATGGTGCCGCCGGTGCCGACGCCTGCCACGAAGTGGGTGATCCGCCCCTCGGTCTGCTCCCACAGCTCGGGACCGGTGGAGTGGTAGTGCGACAGCGGGTTGTTCGGGTTCGAGTACTGGTCGGGCTTCCAGGCTCCGGGGGTCTCACGGACCAGCCGGTCGGAGACGTTGTAGTAGGAGTCGGGGTGCTCCGGCGCGACGGCCGTCGGGCACACGACCACTTCGGCGCCGTACGCGCGCAGCACGTTGATCTTGTCCGTGGAGACCTTGTCCGGGCACACGAAGATGCACTTGTAGCCCTTCTGCTGGGCCACGATGGCCAGTCCCACACCGGTGTTCCCACTGGTCGGCTCGACGATCGTGCCACCGGGCTTGAGCTCCCCGCTCTGCTCGGCCGCCTCGATCATGCGCAGGGCGATGCGGTCCTTCACGGAGCCGCCGGGGTTGAAGTACTCGACCTTCGCCAGGACGGTCGCCTTGATCCCGTTGGTGACGCTGTTGAGCCGCACCAGCGGGGTGTTGCCGACGAGGCTGATCATCGAGTCGTGGAATTGCACCGTTGTCTCCGGTTGCTGCAAAAGATGTGGTCGTAGTGTGCCGCCAGCCTAAGGCCAGGGGGGACCACCCCGGGTGGACGTTCACTCCCCGTCGAGATTGGACGACGGTCCGTACGGGGCAAGGAGTGGATGTACGGCTACGAGGAGGTGTCGGCGGGCATGACGAACATGTCGAGGGCGAGAGTGGCCCGGCGGATCGCGGCCGGCGCCGCGTACGGCGGCGGCGGACTCGGTCTGGTCGGTGCCGCGGCCGTCGGTCTGCTGCTGGCCGAGGTGCAGATGGCCAAGCGTCACGTGGGCAACGGCACGGACAACCACGTGCCGGTCGCGGACGGACTGTACGGCCGTGCCTACGACACTCCCGGCGAGCCGCCGCTGAGCCTGGTGATGCTCGGCGACTCCACGGCCGCGGGACAGGGCGTGCACCGGGCCGGGCAGACGCCGGGCGCGCTGCTGGCGTCGGGCCTGGCGGCGGTGGCGGAACGTCCGGTGCGGATGCGCAACGTGGCGCAGCCCGGTGCCCGGTCGGACGACCTGGACCGCCAGGTGGCGCTGGTGCTGGGCGACCCGGAGCGGGTGCCGGACATCTGCGTGATCATGGTCGGGGCGAACGACGTGACCCACCGGATGCCGCCGACGCGCTCGGTGCGCCATCTGTCGGCGGCGGTGCGGCGGCTGCGCACGGCGGGCGCCGAGGTCGTCGTGGGCACCTGCCCGGACCTCGGCACGATCGAACCGGTCCAGCAGCCCCTGCGGTGGCTGGCCCGGCGGGCCTCGCGCCAGCTGGCGGCGGCGCAGACGATCGGGGCGGTGGAGCAGGGGGGCCGGACCGTGTCGCTGGGCGACCTGCTGGGTCCGGAGTTCGCGGCGAACCCGCGGGAGCTGTTCGGTCCGGACAACTACCACCCCTCCGCGGAGGGGTACGCGACGGCGGCGATGGCCGTGCTGCCGACGGTGTGCGCGGCGCTGGGCCTGTGGCCGGCCGAGGAGGAGCGTCCGGACGTGTCCCGGAGCGAGGGCTTCCTGCCGGTGGCCCGTGCGGCGGCCGAGGCCGCGTCGCAGGCGGGCACGGAGGTCACGGCGGCGCTGCCGACCGGTCCGCGCGGACCGTGGGCCCTGCTCAAGCGGCGCCGGCGGCGCCGGGTCCCGGAGCCCGAGCCGGCCTCTTCCGGCCCGTCCGAGGACGCCCCTCAGTTCGAGGAGCTGGGGGAGTCTGAGGGCGGCCCGAGAGCGAACCCGGCAGCACGGGGGAAGCAAACAGGGAAAGCAAGCGCTTAGAAAATTGCGGCCAGGGTCACACCCCGGTTGGAGTGACCCCGGCCGTACGTACGGGTAACTTCCTAGCAGCCCGCCGTCATCGACCACGCGGCCGCCCGGTCGCCCGGCCACCGCCCTCCACGAGCGTTGCGCGCCGCCCTATCGACATGGAGTCGTGATGCCCGAAGCCGTCATCGTCTCGACTGCCCGCTCCCCCATCGGCCGCGCCTTCAAGGGCTCCCTCAAGGACCTGCGCCCCGACGACCTCACCGCCACGATCATCCAGGCGGCGCTCGCGAAGATCCCCGAGCTGGACCCCCGGGACATCGACGACCTGATGCTCGGCTGTGGCCTGCCCGGCGGCGAGCAGGGCAACAACCTCGGCCGGATCGTCGCCGTGCAGATGGGGATGGACCACCTGCCCGGCTGCACCATCACCCGCTACTGCTCCTCGTCGCTCCAGACCTCCCGGATGGCCCTGCACGCGATCAGGGCCGGCGAGGGCGACGTGTTCGTCTCGGCCGGCGTCGAGATGGTCTCCCGGTTCACCAAGGGCAACTCCGACAGCCTGCCGGACACCCACAACCCGCTGTTCGCCGAAGCGGAGGCCCGTACCGCGGCCAGGGCCGAGCAAGGCGGCTCGACCTGGCACGACCCGCGCGAGGACGGCCTGGCCCCGGACGCCTACATCGCGATGGGCCAGACCGCGGAGAACCTGGCCCGCCTCAAGGGCGTCACCCGCCAGGACATGGACGAGTTCGGCGTGCGTTCGCAGAACCTCGCCGAGGAGGCCATCAAGAACGGCTTCTGGGAGCGGGAGATCACCCCGGTGACGCTGCCCGACGGCACCGTGATCGGCAAGGACGACGGCCCGCGCCCCGGCGTGACCATGGAGGGCGTGGCCGGCCTCAAGCCCGTCTTCCGCCCGGACGGCCTGGTCACCGCCGGCAACTGCTGCCCGCTCAACGACGGCGCCGCCGCGGTCGTCATCATGTCCGACACCAAGGCCCGCGAACTGGGCCTCACCCCGCTCGCCCGGATCGTCTCCACCGGTGTCTCCGCCCTGTCCCCGGAGATCATGGGACTGGGTCCGGTCGAGGCGTCCCGGCAGGCCCTGAAGCGGGCCGGACTGACCGTCGGCGACATCGACCTGGTCGAGATCAACGAGGCCTTCGCCGCCCAGGTGATCCCCTCCTACCGCGACCTCGGCATCGACCTGGACAGGCTGAACGTCAACGGCGGCGCGATCGCGGTGGGCCACCCCTTCGGCATGACCGGCGCACGCATCACGGGCACACTCGTCAACTCGCTCCAGTTCCACGACAAGCAGTTCGGCCTGGAGACGATGTGCGTGGGCGGCGGCCAGGGCATGGCGATGGTCATCGAACGCCTCAGCTGAGACACCGCGTCACAATGGCCACCTGAGAGACCGTCAGTGGCCGCTTTACCACCCACTGTGACTGAATGGCCCGGAATCCAAGAAACCCCTTGGTTCCGGGCCATTTTGTGATCCAATCTCCCTCAGGATGTGACCTATCTCCCTCGGCGCGGAGGTTTACGCAGGTCAGCGCTTTACCCCAGAGGGCCCCGGGGCCGCATCGGACCATAATTCTGTCCGTTTCGTGACATTACGCACTGACACTTGGATAGTCCGCCCTTCAAGCTGATGTAGGAAGTCGGGGGTCGACCTTGAACCCGGGAGTACGTCAGTGAGCGCCATGCCGATCGCCTTGCTGCTCACCACGGCCGCCACCGGCGCCGTGGGCGTCGCCGTCCTGCGCGCCTTGTGGGTGCTGCGCCGCCAGGTCGCGGCCCTGCACACCCAGCTCGCGGAGAACCACGCCGCCACCGCGCGCGCACTGGTTCCCGCAGCCCGCAGCCACGCGGACGCGGAGCAGATACGTGCCGCCGTGGTGCAGGCGCTCTCCGAGGAGCGGGAGCGGGAGCTGGCCGAGGCGCGCGCCTTCTGGGCCGCCCAGGAGGCGCGCGACGCCGCCGACGCGCCCTCCCTGCTCGGGCTCCCCGACAGCGAGCTGTTCCTGCCCCGGCAGTCCGACTTCACCGGCCTCGAGCACCTGGAGCCGGTGGCCGAGCCCGCCCCGGAGACCGACGAGCTCTCCGGGGCGGACTACGTCCAGGGCGGTACGTCCGGCGAGTCCCCGGAGCTGGCCGCGGCCCGCCGCCGGCACCCCTCGCATCCGGACTTCACCCCGCACTCGTCGCCCGTCGGAGGCGACCACGAGCAGACGCTCGCCACGCTGGAGGACCTGGCCGAGTCCCGCGTGGAACTCGCCGACGTCCGCCCGGGCCCGCTGGGCACCCTCGACGTCTACGTCTTCGCCGACGGTACGACCCTGTGCATGACCCCGGGACACCGCGAGACCGCGGAACGCCTGGCCGACGCCCTGCGCGCGGGCGAGACCCCGGTGCTGCTCGGCGGTTCGGGCGTCTCCGGCGCCTACACGCTCACCTTCACCTGCGGTACCGAGCAGGTGTACATCCTGGCGGACCGGGTCATCGCGTCGCTGTAGCGGGGGCCGCCGGCTCCCACTCGCGTCAGCGCCCCGTCCGCCCCGGACCAGGTCCGCGGCTCAGACCCCGGCCCGCTTCAGCGCCTCCTGCACCAGACGTACGGCCTCCTCGACCTCGTCGTCGGTCTTCAGTACGAGCGCCAGGTCGTGCCCGGCGACCGTGACCTGGTCCGCCGCCGCGAACATCCCCGCGTCGGGCATCTCCCGCGGCTCGCACCCGGGGCACTCGGCGAGCTGGGCCCGCCGGGCGAACTCCCTGGCCAGTGCCAGCGCCTCCGCTGCACCCGCCCGTTGCAGCCGGCTCTGCGGCGCCGCCCTGAGGCGGTCGGCGAAGTGATCCACTGCCCGGGTCAGAGATGTCGTGTCAACCACGCCGCGAGACTACGCGTCGCGGCACGACTGTTGCCAATACGCGAACCCTCAGGCACGGTGACGTGAAGGACCGGCTTCGAATGCGTCCGGAGGCGCCGATGTCCCAAGTCTTCTCCGAAGAGACCCATCGCAATCTGCTCGCCCGCATCCCCCACTGCACCGGTCGTGATATCTCCGACTGGCTGCGCACCGTCGAAGAAGGCCCCGCGCTCCGCTTCGAGGAGAAGGTCAGCTGGCTCCGCCACGAGCACGACCTCGCGTACGGCCACGCCAAGGCGCTCATCCACGAGTACGACCTGAGGAGGGCCGCGCGCAAGCTGCTCTAGGCGTGCAGCGCAGCGCAGCGCCGGTGCCGCCGGACGGACACGGTGCCGGAACGACGAAGGGCCCCGGGGAGACCCGGGGCCCTTGCGTTCGTCGCGTTCGTCCGGCGCGAGGTGCGCTGTGGACTAGTCGCTCTGGTTGAGGATCGCGATGAGACGCAGGAACTCCATGTAGATCCACACCAGCGTCAGCGTGAGGCCGAAGGCCGCGAGCCAGGCCTCCTCGCGCGGCGCGCCGTAGGCGATGCCGTCCTCGACCTGCTTGAAGTCCAGCGCAAGGAAGCAGGCGCCGAGGATGATGCCGATGACACCGAAGAGGATGCCGAGCGGGCCACTGCGGAAGCCGAGGCCGTCACCGCCGCCGAACACCGCGAACAGCAGGTTGACCGCCATGAGGAGCACGAAGCCGAGCGCCGCCGCCATCACGAAGCCGTAGAACCGGCGGGTGACGCGGATCCAGCCCGCCTTGTACGCCAGCAGGACGCCGACGAAGACGGCCATCGTGCCGATCACGGCCTGCATGGCGGCGCCACTGGCGACGTGGGTGTCGACGATGTTGGAGACGACGCCGAGGAACACGCCCTCGACCGCGGCGTAGGTCAGGATCAGCGCGGGTGAGGCCTTGCGCTTGAACGACTGCACCAGAGCCAGGACCATGCCGATCACCATGGCGCCTACACCGATCCCGTAGGAACGGTTGATGTTGGCGCTGTCGACCGGCAGCAGCGCCCAGGCGAGCGCGGCCGTCACGACCAGGGTGCCGAGCGTGGACGCGGTGCGCAGGACGACGTCGTCCATCGTCATCCGGCCGGTGGTGGCCGGGGCCTGCGGCGGCGCGCCCTGCTGAAGGTCTTGCTGAGCGTAAGGGTTCTGCGCGTAGGGGTTGCCGCTCGGCTGGGCGTACGGGTTGCCCTGCGCGTACGGATTGCCCTGCGTGCCGACAGCGGGACCCCCGGCCTGCGGCGCGGCGTTGAAGCCCGCGTAGCCGTTGTCGCGGCTGAACCCCCGTCGCGAGAAGACCGGGTTTCTGCTCCTCATCTCACTCCTCCATGGCCGCACGGCGCGGCCTTGGCCTCAAGAGTAATGGAAAGGCAAAGGGCTGACCCTAGTACCTCGGGAGGATCTTTCCCTCGCCATGCTGCGGAACACGCTACGTCGCCGCATGATTCCCGGCCAGGGAGGGCCCCGTTCATGACCGACCCGGAACACGTCCGGAACCGGCCGGAGACCACCCGGGTGTCCGTCAGCCGATCGGGAACCCGGTGTAGCTCTCGGCGAGGTCGGTCTCGGCGGCCCGGCAGGAGCCGATCCGGTCCAGCCGGGCCAGTTGCAGCCGTCCCTCGAAGGCGGTGGCGTCCGGGTCGCGGTGCAGCATCGTGGTCATGTCGTAGCTGAAGCGCTCGGCCTGCCAGACGCGCCTCAGGCAGGTCTCCGAGTAGGCGTCGAGGAGTTCGGCGGAGCCCGTCTCCTTCTCGTGGACGAGCGCCCGGGCGAAGGTGACGACGTCGCCGACGGCGAGGTTCAGCCCCTTGGCCCCGGTCGGCGGCACGATGTGGGCGGCGTCCCCGGCCAGGAACAGGCGGCCGTGGCGCATGGGCTCGTGGACGTAGGAGCGCATCGGGGTCACCGACTTCTGGGTGATCGGGCCGCGGTGCAGGGCCCAGTCGTCGTCGGTCTCCAGCCGCCGTTCGAGCTCGTCCCAGATCTCCTCGTCGCTCCAGGCCTCGGCGTCGGTGTCCGCGGGCACCTGGAGGTAGAGGCGGGAGACGGACGGGGAGCGCATGGACAGCAGGGCGAACCCCCGGTCGTGGCGGGCGTAGACCAGCTCGTCGTGCGAGGGGGCCACGTCGGCGAGGATGCCGAGCCAGCCGAAGGGGTACGTCCGCTCGAACACCCGGGAGAGCGAGGCGGGGACGGCCTTGCGGGCCACGCCCCAGAAGCCGTCGCACCCGACGACGTAGTCGCACTCGAGGACGTCCTCGCGCCCCTCGTGGCGGAACGGGATGGAGGGGCGGTCGCCCTCCGCCCCCTCCACGGCCAGCGCCTCCGCCTCGAACAGCAGTGGGCCGCCCTCGTCGAGCTGCAGGGCGATGAGGTCCTTGCAGACCTCGGTCTGTGCGTAGACCATCACCGACCGCCCACCGGTGAGCGCGGGGAAGTCGACGCGGTGCCGGCGCCGGTCGAAGCGCAGCTCGATCCCGTCGTGCCGCAGCCCCTCGCGGTCCATCCGCTCCCCCGCCCCGGCCGCGCGCAGCACGTCCACGGTGCCCTGCTCCAGGATCCCGGCCCGCTGCCGGTGCTCGACGTAGGCGCGGTCGCGGCTTTCCAGGACGACCGAGTCGATCCCGGCGTTGTGGAGCAGCCGGGCGAGGAGCAGGCCGGCCGGTCCGGCTCCAATGATGCCGACGGTGGTGCGCATCGGTCGTTCCCTTCGGATGGGCGTCGTCGCCTGGGTGGATGACGGGGTGGCTGACTGAACGGACGGCAGGGTGTTCTGGTGTTCGCCTGGTGAAATTTCTTTCACTGTGATGTGCCCCTGAGTTTCCGTCCGGACCGATCCGATGTCAATGGTTGTCCGCGTCAATGAGGGTTCGCGTCGATGAGTGCCCGCGTCGACGGGGGTTCGCGCGTGCAGAAGCGCGCTGACGCGGATGAGGTGACGTGAGGGCGCGCGGGCCCCGGATGCGGGGAGGCCTGCTCGGACCCGCCCTCCCGCCGCGAGGCACGGCCCGCCGACCGGACCGTGCGTGACGCGGTGGTGCCCGGAGCCGGACTTGAACCGGCACGCCCGCGAAGGGGCAGCGAGGTTTAAGCTCGCCGTGTCTGCTTTCCACCATCCGGGCAGGCCATGGGCTCCGCGCTGCGGCTCCGACCCTATCGGGACACCTTCCCCGAACAGTGGGCGGGTGGACTCATGTTGTCTTATTTTATTGGTAACTGAGGGAGCATCAGCGCTCGGGGGTGGCCATCGGCACTTGCCAACAGCCTTGCGGGCGAGCGCCGGACGCGCACGTGGAATGACGGAATTTCACCGTCCGAACCAGGGGGCTCCACCTGTTCTCGACGATCCGGCCCGCAGGACGCGTCCCGGAGACGGCCCTCATGCCCAGGTATCAGGGACGGCCCTCATCCCCAGGTATGACGTGCCCGGGCCCCGGTCCGACCCCAGTCGGCCCCCGGAACGGGAACAGCGGCTGACTGCACGGGCCCGATCGGCAGCGACGATGGTCTACGTCCCGCGAACTTCGTCCCGTCAGGAGCGCCCACCCGTGACCACCTCCTCCATCGCCGGCCCGACCACCGCCGTGGCCGCGCGTGCCACGGATCTGTCGAAGATCTACGGACAGGGCGAGACCCAGGTGGTCGCCCTCGACCGGGTCTCCGTCGACTTCCGGCAGGCCGAGTTCACCGCGATCATGGGCCCCTCCGGGTCCGGAAAGTCCACGCTGATGCACTGCGTGGCGGGCCTGGACACGTTCTCCTCCGGTTCGGTGCGCATCGGCGACACCGAGCTGGGTTCACTGAAGGACAAGCAGCTCACCAAGTTGCGCCGGGACAAGATCGGCTTCATCTTCCAGGCGTTCAACCTGCTGCCGACGCTCACGGCCCTGGAGAACATCACCCTTCCGATGGACATCGCCGGCCGCAAGCCGGACCAGAAGTGGCTCGACTCCGTGATCGCGATGGTCGGGCTCGCCGACCGGCTGGGCCACCGGCCCTCCCAGCTGTCCGGCGGTCAGCAGCAGCGCGTCGCCGTCGCCCGGGCGCTGGCCGCCAAGCCGGAGATCATCTTCGGTGACGAGCCCACCGGGAACCTCGACTCGCGCGCCGGGGCCGAGGTGCTCGGCTTCCTGCGCAACTCCGTGCGCGAGCTGGGCCAGACGGTGGTGATGGTGACCCACGACCCGGTGGCCGCGGCGTACGCGGACCGGGTGGTGTTCCTCGCGGACGGGCGGATCGTGGACGAGGTGTACGAACCCACGGCGGACGCGGTCCTCGACCTCATGCGGCGTCTTCCCGGGGGGAACCTCCGGACCCCCGAGTCCGACGGCAAGAGCAGCGCCGGCTGACGTCCCGCCCGCCTCCCGCCCCCTCGCCACCCACTCGTACACCCTGGACTGAGACGAACCCATGTTCCGCACAGCCTTGCGCAACGTACTCGCGCACAAGGCCCGGCTCCTCATGACCGTGCTCGCCGTGATGCTCGGCGTCGCCTTCGTGTCGGGGACCCTGGTCTTCACCAACACCATCTCGAACGCGTTCCAGAAGAGTTCCGCCAAGGGCTTCGACCATGTCGACGTGGCCGTGCGGGCCAAGTTCCAGCAGAGCAAGGGCGACCAGGTCGGCCGGCGGCCCGAGCTGACCCAGGCGCTGCTGGACGAGAGCGCCCGCGTCCCCGGCGCGGGCTCCGCCATCGGCGTCGTGCAGGGCTTCACCGCGATCGCCGACAAGGACGGCAAGCTGATCGGCGGCGGCTTCCAGTCGCAGGGCGGGAACTACTGGGGCTCGGACGACCCCCGCTACCCGCTGAAGTCCGGCACCGCCCCGCACGGCGAGGGCCAGGTCCTCATCGACTCCGAGACCGCCCGGCGCGCCGGGTACAAGGTCGGCGACACCATCCGCGTCTCCGTCGACGGCCCCGTCCTGACGCCCACCGTCAGCGGCGTCTTCACCACCGACGACGGCAACGTCGCCGCCGGCGGCAGCCTCGCCCTGTTCGACACGGCGACCGCCCAGAAGCTGTTCGGCAAGCCGGGCACGTACGACGAGATCGACGTGCGGGCGAAGGCGGGCACCAGCCAGACGGCGCTGAAGGCGCAGCTGGACCGGGTGCTGCCGAAGGGGAAGACCGAGACGACCACCGCCGAGCAGCTCGCCGACGACCAGGCGCGGATGATCTCGGACTCGATGAGCGGACTGCGTCAGGGCCTGCTGGTCTTCGCCGGCATCGCGCTGTTCGTCGGTACGTTCATCATCGCCAACACCTTCACCATGCTGGTCGCCCAGCGCACCAAGGAGCTGGCGCTGCTGCGCGCGGTCGGCGCCTCCCGCCGGCAGGTCACCCGGTCCGTGCTGATCGAGGCGTTCCTGGTGGGCGCGGTGGCCGCCGTGACGGGTCTGGTCGCGGGCATCGGCATCGGCGCCGGGCTGAAGTCCCTGCTGGGCTCGATGGGCGCCACCGTGCCCGACGGGCCGCTGGTCGTCACACCCGGCACCGTGGCCGCCGCCCTCGCGGTCGGCGTCCTCGTGACCATGCTGGCCGCGTGGCTGCCCGGCCGCCGGGCCGCCAAGATCCCGCCGGTGGCGGCGATGAGCAGCCTGCACGCGCAGGCGACCACCAAGTCGCTGGTACTGCGCAACACCATCGGTGCCCTGTTCTCGGCCGCCGGTGTCGCCGTGGTCCTGGTGGCCACCTCGATGAACGACATCGAGGCCGCCCAGGCGCCCATGGGTATCGGCGCGGTGCTGCTGATCATCGGCGTGTTCATCCTGACCCCGCTGCTGTCCCGTCCGCTGATCGCCGCCGCGGCCCCCGTCCTGCGCGCCTTCGGCGTCTCCGGCAAGCTGGCCCGGCAGAACTCGGTGCGCAACCCGCGCCGTACGGCGGCCACCGCGTCCGCGCTGATGATCGGCCTGACCCTCATCACCGGCATGACGGTGATGGCGGGCAGCCTCCAGCACGCGATCGACAAGATGGCCTCGTCCGCGATCCGCGCCGACTACGTGGTGTCGATGGCGAACGGCAACTTCCTCTCCCCGGACGTCGACAGCAAGCTGCGCGCCGCCGAGGGCGTGACGGCCACCAGCCCGCTGCGCAACGCGCCCTCCCGCATCGACGGGCAGACCGAGTTCCTCACCGGGGTGAACGGCAAGGCGATCGGCGAGCTGACCGATCTCCGGGTGGACGACGGCTCCTTCACGGTCGGCGGCACGAAGGTCGTCGTGGACGCCAAGACCGCCAAGTCGCACGACTGGAAGGCCGGTTCGGTCTTCACCGCCTCCTTCGAGGACGGCAAGAAGCAGCGCCTGACCGTCGCCGGGGTCTACGAGGGCAACGAGATGATCCGCGGGATCATGCTCGACAACGCCACCCTCACGCCGCACCAGCCCCGCCCGAACGACATGCAGGTCATGGTCAAGACCTCCGGCGGGGCGTCCGACGCGGCCAAGGACCGGCTGGTGAATGCCCTCGGCTCCAACCCGGCGATCAAGATCCAGGACAAGAAGGACATCTCCAACGGCATCGCGCAGATCTTCACCCTGATGCTGAACCTGCTCTACGGCCTGCTGGCCATGGCGGTCATCGTCGCGGTCCTCGGCGTCATCAACACCCTGGCGATGTCGGTGTTCGAGCGCTCCCAGGAGATCGGCATGCTCCGCGCCATCGGCCTGGACCGCAAGGGCATCAAGCGGATGGTCCGCCTGGAGTCCCTGGTGATCTCCCTGTTCGGCGGCGTCCTCGGCATCGGGCTCGGCGTGTTCTTCGGCTGGGCGGCCGGTGAGCTGCTGGGCTCCAGTCTGTCGACGTACGAACTGGTCCTGCCCTGGTCGCGGCTGGCCGTCTTCCTGCTGCTCGCGGCGGCGGTCGGCGTGCTGGCGGCGCTGTGGCCGGCCCGGCGCGCGGCGCGGCTGAACATGCTCCAGGCCATCAAGTCCGAGTAGCGGCGCCTCCGTGCCGAAGGGGCCCCTTCCATGGCGGAAGGGGCCCCTTCGGCGTGTGCGCTGGTGCTGTGACCGGAAAGGTTTGCCGGGAAGCTCGCGGCGTCCGGTGCGGGGGTACCTCCCACGCCGTTCAGGCCGTGGGGGAGCATCGCAAGGCGGAGCATTACCCGCGTACTGGATGTGCTCGGGTGATGCGACAACGCGGCGAGGTGCCGTGCCGGGCGCCGCGAGCCGGTGAACCTCTCCGGTCGCAGCGCTAGGCGGCGGGCGCGCCCCAGGTACGGGCCCGCAGCGGCATCCCCGAGTCACCGGATCCGGGAGTCCGCACGGCCAGCACCTGGTTGACGCCGATGCGGTTGCGTTCGAAGGCGAGCGCGGAGGCCGCCATGTACAGGCGCCAGACGCGGGCGCGGCCGGGACTGGTCAGGCGCGTGGCCCGGACCCAGTCCGCCTCCAGGTTGGCCACCCAGCGGCGCAGGGTGAGCGCGTAGTGCTCGCGGATCGACTCCACGTCACGCACCTCGAAGCCGGCCCGCTCCAACTGGGTGACGGTGGTGCCGACGGGTGCGAGCTCGCCGTCCGGGAAGACGTAGGCGTCGATGAAGTCGTCCACGCGGTACGACGATTCGTCCCGCTGCGGGCGGCGGCCGATCTGGTGGTTGAGCAGCCGTCCGCCGGGCTTCAGCAGGGCGTGCAGCTCACGCGCGTACTCCAGGTAGCGTACGGCGCCGACGTGTTCGGCCATGCCGATGGAGGAGATCGCGTCGTAGGGACCGTCCTGCACGTCCCGGTAGTCCTGGACGCGGATCTCCACCCGGTCGGTGAGCCCCTCGTCGGCGACGCGCTTGCGGGCGTACGCCGCCTGTTCCCGGGACAGGGTGACGCCGACGACGCCCACGCCGTGCTCGCGGGCCGCGTGGACGGCCATGGATCCCCAGCCGCAGCCGACGTCGAGGAGCCGCTGACCGGGCTTCAGGTCCAGCTTGCGTGAGATCAGTTCGAGCTTGTCGTGCTGGGCCTGTTCGAGGGTGGCGAGGGGTTCGGGGGCCGGCCAGTAGGCGCAGGAGTACACCATGGAGGGGCCGAGGACGAGCTCGTAGAAGTCGTTGCCGACGTCGTAGTGGTGGCTGATGGCGCTCTTGTCGCGGCGTCGGGTGTGCAGGTGGCCGTGGCGCCTGGGGACCTCCTCGCGGGGCGGGGCGGGCGGCAGCGGCGGGCCGGCCAGCTTCACCAGCCCGCGGACGGCGGCGCGGGCCTGCGGGTCGCGCAGCGTCGCGGTGAGGCCGCGGGCGTCCTCGTCCCGCTCCCAGATCAGGCCCGAGAGCAGTTCCAGGGCGGCGTAGAGGTCGCCCTCGACGGTCAGGTCGCCGGCCACCCAGGCACGGGCCAGGCCCAGTTCGCCCGGCTTGAAGAGCAGCCGGCGCAGGGCCCGGCGATTGCGTACGACGAGCATCGGTGTGTCCGGCGGCCCCGCTTCGGAACCGTCCCAGGCGCGAATGCGCAGGGGAAGCGGGGACCCCAGCAGCTGTTCGAGGAGTCGTGTGAGCCGCAGCGCGGCATCGGGCATGGTGCACACCTCCATGACGACGAACGCCGGAATGTCATCCACCACGTAAACACCGGGACGCGCCGGGCGCAGTCCCGCAATGGAGTTACGACTGGGCAAACACCAGCGTTCCACCGCAACGGCTCTGGGTCACGCCGCGCGGAACGCCGAAGGACCTCCCGCACCACGGATGGCGGGAGGTCCTTCGGTTCGTTCGTCGGACCGGGAGGCCCGAAGACCTACGGCCTGAAGGTCAGGAGGCCTTGGCCTTCTCCTCGGTCTTGCTCGCGGCGGGCACCGGCGCGGGCTTGGCGGCCTCGTAGAACTCGTCGCGGGGGTTCTCCATGGCGCCGAGGGAGACGACCTCGCGCTTGAGGAACATGGCGAGGGTCCAGTCGGCGAAGATACGGATCTTGCGGTTCCAGGTCGGCATGGCCATGCCGTGGTAGCCGCGGTGCATGTACCAGGCGAGGCGACCCTTGAGCTTGATCTTCATCTTGCCCATGACGATCATCGCGACGCCCTTGTGCAGGCCGAGACCCGCGACCGCGCCCTTGTTGGCGTGCTCGTAGTCCTTCTGCGGGAAGCCCCGCATCTGGGAGATCACGTTGTCGCCGAGGACCTTGGCCTGGCGCAGCGCGTGCTGGGCGTTCGGCGGGCACCAGGCGTTCTCGTTGCCCGCCTTGCGGCCTACGAGGTCCGGAACCTGGGCGTTGTCACCGGCGGCCCAGATGTAGTCGGTGCCGGTCACCTGGAGGGTCGGCTGGGCGTCCACGTGACCGCGCGGGCCGAGCGGCAGGCCGAAGCGGGCCAGTGCCGGGTTGGGCTTGACGCCCGCGGTCCACACGATCGTGTTGGAGTCGACCTCGAGGCCGTTCTTCAGCACCACGTGGCCGTCGACGCAGGACTCCATGGAGGTGGAGAGGTAGACCTCCACACCGCGGCCCTCGAGGTGCTCCTTGCCGTACTGGCCGAGCTTCGGGCCGACCTCGGGGAGGATCTTGTCGGCGGCGTCGACGAGGACGAAGCGCATGTCCTCGCGGGACACGTTGTTGTAGTACTTGGCCGCGTCCCGGGCCATGTCCTCGACCTCACCGATGGTCTCGGCGCCGGCGAAGCCACCGCCGATGAACACGAAGGTGAGCGCCTTGCGGCGGATCTCCTCGTCCGTGGTGGAGTCGGCCTTGTCGAGCTGCTCCAGGACGTGGTTGCGCAGGCCGATGGACTCCTCGATGCCCTTCATGCCGATGCCCTGCTCGGCCAGGCCCGGGATCGGGAAGGTGCGGGACACCGCGCCCATCGCGATGACGAGGTAGTCGAAGGGCAGCTCGTACGCCTCGCCGACCAGCGGGGCGATCGTGGCGACCTTCCGGTCCTGGTCGATGGTGGTGACCCGGCCGGTGAGGACCTCCGCCTTGGGCAGCACGCGTCGCAGCGGGACGACGACGTGCCGGGGGGAGATGCTGCCGGCTGCGGCTTCGGGGAGGAAGGGCTGGTAGGTCATGTACGAACGGGGGTCGACGACCGTGACGGTCGCCTCTCCGTAGCGCATCTTCTTGAGGATGCGCCGAGCTGCGTACAGGCCTACGTACCCACCGCCTACTACGAGGATCCTGGGACGCTCCGTGGTGCTCATGGCATCGAGTATCCACCTGCCTCAGGGGGGTCGCTCGTGCGCCCCTTCACAAGGTTGGGCAGGCCCTGTGCTAAACTCCGCGCCCCCTGCTCGCCAGGCCCTGGCGGCGGCAGGCGGCCCCCGTCCGGTTCGGACCGTTGTCAAGGCCGCGTGAGCTGCTCCTCTGACCGAAAAAGGTCCCCCACGGAGGGGCCCCGCGACCCTTCCGGAACCGCTTCCCGACGCTCACCCGAGCACGGTTTTCTGCCTGCTGAGACCCCGAAAAGGTCGCCGGAGGCCCTTTCGGCCCTTGACAGGGCCGAATTCCTTGTGAAGAACTTCACGAAGTTTTCCTGGCGGAGCGTCACCGAGAGGCGTACGGCGGCCCCCCCGGGTGCGCTCACACCGTATCCGGACTGCCCAACCGGATGCTACCGGCCAGTAGAACCAGGGCGGACGAGCCTACGCCACGGACCACGCGATGCCGTCGAGGATGTCGTGTTCGCTGACGACGACCTCCCGCGCGCCGATGCGCTCCATGATCGCCAGCAGGACCAGGGCGCCCGCGCCGATGACGTCGACACGGCCCGGGTGCATGGAGGGGATCGCCGCGCGCTCGGCGTGCGTGGAGTGCAGCAGGCGGTCGCTGATCTCGCGGACGCGCTCGCGGGAGACGCGGGAGTGGTGGATGGCCGCCGAGTCGTACGCGGGCAGCCCCTGCGCGATCGCCGACACCGTCGTCACCGAGCCGGCCAGGCCCACCAGGGTGTGCGCCTCGCGCAGCGGGACCGTTTCCTCGGCGAGGTCGAGCGCGGCCTCGATGTCGGCCCGTATGGCGACGATCTGCTCCTCGGTCGGCGGGTCCGTGACCACCCCGTCCCGCACCAGGTGACGTTCCGTCATGCGGACGCAGCCCACGTCCACCGAGCGCGCCGCGCGGACGTGGTCGTCGCCCACGACGAACTCGGTCGAGCCGCCGCCGATGTCCACCACCAGGAAGGGCCGGGCGAGGTCCGCACGGCCCGTCAGCTCCTTCGTCGCACCGGTGAAGGAGAACTCCGCCTCCTGGTCACCGGAGATCACCTCGGGCTCGACGCCGAGGATGTCCATCACCCCGCGCACGAACTCGTCCCGGTTCTCGGCGTCCCGGGAGGCGGAGGTGGCCACGAAACGCAGCCGCTCGGCGCCGTACTCCTTGATGGCCTCGGCGTACTCCCGGCAGGCCGCGAAGGTCCGCTCCAGCGCCTCGGGGGCGAGCCGGCCGGTGCGGTCCACGCCCTGGCCGAGCCGCACGATGGTCATGCGCCGGTCCAGCTCCAGAAGTTCGCCCGTCGCCGGGTCGGCGTCCGCGACCAGCAGACGGATGGAGTTCGTACCGCAGTCGACGGCGGCGACCCGGGTCATGCGCGGTCCTCCTCGGTCCCGGCGGGCCCGGCGGCGAACCCGCCGTCCTCGGAGGCCTCGGCCTGCCGCCCCTCGCCGGACGACGGCGCCGCGGGCGTCACGCACGGGCCCTTGCGCCACCACTCGGGCAGCATCGCGATCGCCTCGTCACCGAGCGGGTTCACGCCCGGCCCGGCGGCCAGCGAGTGGGCGACCAGGACGTGCAGGCACTTCACCCGGTCCGGCATGCCGCCCGCGCTGGGGAAGCCCGTCAGCGCCTCGATCTCGTCCCGGCGCCGGATGTAGTCCTCGTGCGCGGCCCGGTACGCGGCCGCCAGCTCCGGGTCGGTGGCCAGCCGCTCCGTCATCTCCTTCATCACGCCGTCGGCCTCCAGCGTGCCGATGGCCGAGGCGGCGCGCGGGCACGTCAGGTAGTACAGCGTGGGGAAGGGCGTGCCGTCGGGCAGCCGCGGGGCCGTCTCCACGACGTCGGGCTGACCGCAGGGGCAGCGGTGCGCGATCGCGCGCAGCCCGCGCGGCGGCCGCCCGAGCTGCTGCTTGAAGGCCTCGACGTCCGCCTCGGTGGGTTTGCTGCGCTCGGTGGGCGGCGGTGGGGTTTCCATGCCTTGCGTATGTCTCTCTGTCAGTTCACTGGTCGGAGGCGTCGGACTTGTCGACCCCGTCCCAGACGTTGGCGTACCAGGGGCGGCGGGCCGTCCCCCGCTCGGCGCGGGACCGCTCGGCCGGGCCCGGGTCGACCACGACGTAGCCGGTCTCCCCGGGCTTCACGTAGTGCAGCCGCCGCCGGATCTGCTGCTCGGCGTAGGCGTCGTCCTGCCAGCGTGCCTTGAGGTCGCGCAGTTGTTCCACCCGCTGCTGGGCCTGCCGCTTCTGCCGTTGCAGGTCGGCGATGTCGGCGCGCTGGGTGACGTACTGCCGCATCGGGTAGGCCAGGGCGACCACCATCGAGCAGAGCACCAGCACGAGCAGCGCCGCGCGGCCTGTGAGACGGGAGCGGCGGGCCTGGCGGCGGGTCTGCGAACGGTAGACACGGGCCGCCGTCTGCTCACCGAGCAGCTTGAGCCTGGTCGTGGTGGAGAACCGGTCCCGGTCCTTGACGGCCATCGTCCCGCCTCCCGTTCGTGCCCGTGCACACACGTGCGTACGTCCCCGGACACGGTACGGGACCGGGTACGGGGACGTACGTGCGACTGGCGAAGCCTTACGCTTCGCGGCTCAGCCTCCGGGGCGGCTCGGCCCCCGGAACGGCTCGGCCCTCGAAGCGGCTCAGCCCTTGAAGCGCGGGAAGGCCGAGCGGCCGGCGTACACCGCGGCGTCGTCGAGGATCTCCTCGATGCGCAGCAGCTGGTTGTACTTGGCGACGCGCTCGGAGCGGGCCGGGGCGCCGGTCTTGATCTGGCCGCAGTTGGTGGCGACGGCCAGGTCGGCGATCGTGACGTCCTCGGTCTCGCCGGAGCGGTGGGACATCATGCACTTGAAGCCGCTGCGCTGGGCCAGCTCGACGGCGTCCAGGGTCTCGGTGAGCGAACCGATCTGGTTCACCTTCACGAGCAGCGCGTTGGCGGCGCCGTCCTCGATGCCGCGGGCGAGGCGCTCGGGGTTGGTGACGAACAGGTCGTCGCCGACGAGCTGGACCTTGTCGCCGAGCTTGTCGGTGATGACCTTCCAGCCGGCCCAGTCGTCCTCGAACAGCGGGTCCTCGATGGAGACGAGCGGGTAGGCGGCCACCAGCTCCTCGTAGTACTCGGTCATCTCCGCCGCCGAGCGCTCCTTGCCCTCGAAGACGTACTTGCCGTCCTTGTAGAACTCGGAGGCGGCGACGTCGAGCGCGAGGGCGATCTGCTCGCCGGGGGCGTAGCCGGCTTCCTTGATCGCCTCGAGGATCAGGTCGAGGGCCTCGCGGTTGGAGCCGAGGTTCGGGGCGAAGCCGCCCTCGTCGCCGAGGCCGGTGGACAGGCCCTTGCTCTTCAGGACCTTCTTCAGCGTGTGGTAGACCTCGGTGCCCCAGCGCAGGGCCTCGGAGAAGGACTCCGCGCCGATCGGGGCGATCATGAACTCCTGGATGTCCACGTTGGAGTCGGCGTGCGAGCCGCCGTTCAGGATGTTCATCATCGGCACCGGCAGCAGGTGCGCGTTCGGACCGCCCAGGTAGCGGAAGAGGGGGAGGTCCGAGGCCTCGGAGGCGGCGTGGGCGACGGCGAGGGAGACGCCGAGGATGGCGTTGGCGCCCAGCGAGCCCTTGTTGTCGGTGGCGTCCAGGTCGAACATGGCCTGGTCGATCAGGCGCTGCTCGGTGGCGTCGTAACCGACGAGCTCCGGGCCGATCTGCTCGATCACGGCGAGGACGGCCTTCTCGACGCCCTTGCCCTGGTAGCGGTTGGGGTCGCCGTCACGGAGCTCGATGGCCTCGAAGGCACCGGTGGAGGCGCCGGAGGGGACGGCGGCACGACCGGTGCTGCCGTCGTCGAGGCCGACCTCGACCTCGACCGTGGGGTTGCCTCGGGAGTCCAGGATTTCCCGGGCTACGACGACGTCGATGGACGGCACGAGCATCTCCTTCTGGGATGTGACGCTGGAAGTGCGGGGCGTGAGCCTTGCGCCTAGAGCCTAACCGTCCCGGGGCGGCGACCGGCCGACCGACCGCCTCGTGGACAGAGTGACGGTACCCTTTGTTCCCGCTCGGAACAAAGGGAAGGGGAAGGTTCGGGAACGGCCGGGTGTGCGGGAGACGAAAAGAACCCGCCCCGGCGCGTAGGGGGGAACACGCCGGGGCGGGGGCCCATGAAGGGCGGTACGGGCCCTTACTTCAGGTGGAGCTGCTGGCCCGGGTAGATGAGGTCGGCGTTGTCGATGATGTTCTTGTTCAGCTCGAACAGCTTCTTCCAGCCGCCCTGGACGCCGTGCTCGGCGGCGATGGAGCTGAGGGTGTCGCCGGAGACCACCTTGTACTCGCCGTCGCCCTTCTTGACCTTCTCGCCGTTGGGCGTGGTGACGGTCCTGCTCGGGGCGGGGCGCGTCGCGGAGCGGTTGGCGGCCTGCTGCTCGGTCGAGCGGGTGGTGGTGCTCTTGGCGGAGCTGCCGCTCGACGACGACGAAGAGGAAGACGCCGACGCCGACGAGGAGGAGGACGAGGGGGCGCTGCCGGTGTAGGCGGCGCCGGACAGGCCCTTGCCGCAGACCGGCCAGGCGCCCTTGCCCTGGCCCGCGAGGACCTTCTCGGCGACGGTTATCTGCTGCGACTTGGAGGCCAGGTCGGCGCGCGACGCGTAGGCGGTGCCGCCGTACCCGGCCCAGGTGGAGTTGGTGAACTGGAGGCCGCCGTAGAAGCCGTTGCCGGTGTTGATGGACCAGTTGCCGCCGGACTCGCACTGGGCGACCGCGTCCCACTCGGAGGCGGTGGCGGCGGAGGCGTTGCCGACCGCCATCAGCGGGGCGGCGACTGCGGCGCCGGCGACACCGGCGAGCGCGATGACACGGGTGGTCCTGGACGTACGGCGGTGCTTGCCCTTGCTGGAGAACAGCATGGATGGATCCCCTCACCGACGCCTGCGAGGTGAGCTGTCGGGTTCGGGCCGGTTGAGTTGCCCGGCCGTGCCTCGTACACGAGGCACGGCTCCACCCCTAGCCGCTCCGGTCAACTGCCCGGCGCGGCACTTACCTTGGGTCCCCCGCTCCTGCCCACGGCGCTTGACGCGACGACTGTTCCCGTGCGGCCGCTGGCAGGATTCGGCGTTGCGGCAGCCGGGGCTCGCGGTGACGAGCGGTCACGACCGTAGGCATGCGCTTCGCCGAATTCCAAAGACGATCAGGGCTTCTGAGACTCATCCCACACTTTCCCCGAATGGGACATTCAGCGCGAAGCGTGGCGTGAACTCCGCCTACTTTTGGGGCGTTTCGGTAGGGACATTCAGGGTCTGACCGGCGGAGATGTGATTCGGGTCGGACCCGATCGCCCCCTTGTTCGCCGCGTACAGCGCGTCCCATCCGCCCGGGAGGTCAAGGGAGTCGGCGATGGACTCGAGGGAGTCGCCGGCGCGGACGGTGTAGGAGTCGGCGACGACGGCGCGCGCGGAGCCACCACGGGAGGCGTGACGGCCGGAGGAGGCGGTCGAGTGGCTGTCGGCCGGGTCCTCGACGGCACTGCCGCCGCGGTGCCGCCCACCGCTGAGTGCGCCGGTGTCGACCAGGGCCGAAGTGCCGCCGACCTGCCACGAGTTGTCCGTGTAGTCCGGCTGCGCCGTGACCGAGGGCGAGGCGGCGGGCGACTGCGACCCGCCCGCCGCGACATCGGAGGACGCGTCGGACTCGGCCTGCTCGCCCTTCTTGGCGGGCGAGGACGGCGAAGGGGAGGACGTGGTGGGGGACGCGACCGACGAGCCGGAGGAATCGGTCGAACCAGGGTCGACATCCGACGAGTCGGACGAACCGGACGTATCGCCCGACGACGTCTGTGACGAGTCGGACAGGCCGAGGTCGTCCGTGAGGGACTTTCCGGAGGAGTTGGAGGATCCGGACGAATCACCCACGCCGGTGTCGACCTTCGCCGCCCCGGACTTCTTGCTGAGCCCGGAGAGCAGCCCGCACGTCGGCCAGGCGCCGGGACCCTTGTCGGCGAGCAGCTTCTCGGCCACGGCTATCTGCTGGGAACGGCTGGCCTGGTCGGCGCTCGAGGCGTAGTCGAGGCCGCCGTACTTCTCCCAGTCGTCCTGCGTCAACTGGAGGCCGCCGTAGTAGCCGTTGCCGGTGTCGGCGCTCCAGGCGCCGCCACTCTCGCACTTGGCCACCTTGTCCCACGCGTTGCCGTCGGCCGCGCTGGCGCCGCCGGCGCCGATCAGTGGGATGGCGATGGCGGATCCGGTCACTCCGGCTGCGACGAGGAGGGCCGGAGCCTGACGGGGCCGACGGTGACGACCGTTCCCGGAGAGCATGCGGAGACCTTTCGTGCGACAGCGGTGACCCGCGTGGCGACCGCAGACTCGGCGCCACGCTGATGGGTGAAAGTATCGGCTGACGATCGCTTGTCACAAGTTCATGCCGCACAGATCACGTGAAGATCACACCGTTGAACATGTGTCATCTTCGTGTCCGTCAGTGGGTAGGCGTGGTGCGGCGGCAGGCGCCTTTTCCTGCCTTGTCCGGCTTCCCCGCGACTTACCGACCGGGTGTGAACCGCACCGGCAGCGTTCGCAGTCCGCGCATGATGAGCCCTCCGCGCCAGCGCAACTCGGCTGGATCCGCACCCAGTTGCAGGTCCGGGAGCCGGGTGAGGAGGGTGGCCAGCGCGGTCTGGCCCTCCAGGCGGGCGAGCGGTGCGCCGAGGCAGTAGTGAATGCCGTGTCCGTAGCCGAGGTGTTGATTGTCACGCCGCCCGAGATCGAGGACGTCGGGGCCGGCGAACCGCTCCGGGTCCCGGTCGGCGGCGGCGAGGACGACGAGGACCGGGTCGCCGGCGGCGATGTCCTGCCCGCCGATGGTGAGCGGCCGGGTGGCGTAGCGCCAGGTGGCCAGCTCCACCGGCCCGTCGTAGCGCAGGAGTTCCTCCACTCCCGTCTCCAGCAGGCCGCCGTCCCCCTCGGCGAGGGACCGTTGGAGCCGGTCCCGCTGCTCGGGGTGGGTGAGCAGGGCGTAGGTGCCGTTGCCGATGAGGTTGACGGTGGTCTCGAAACCGGCGAACAGGAGGATGAAGGCCATGGCGGCGGCCTCGTTCTCGGTGAGGTGCTCGCCGTGGTCGGAGGCGCGGATGAGCGCGGAGATGAGGTCCTCGCCGGGGGCGGGCTCGGCCGGGAGCGCCTCGCGCTTGCGGTGGATGAGTTCCGCGAGATAGCCGCGCATCTTCTTCACCGAGCGGGCGACCCCGCCGCGCGGGCCCTTGCCGTGGCGGATCATCATGCCCGCCCAGTCCCGGAAGTCGTCCTGGTCCTCGCGGGGGACGCCGAGCAGGTCGCAGATGGCGTAGATGGGCAGCGGGAAGGCGAACTCGTGGATGAGGTCGGCGGTGCCGCGCCCGGCGAACCCGTCGATGAGTCCGTCGGCCAGCTCCTGCACACGCGGGGCGAACTCGGCGACGCGGCGCGGGGTGAACGCCTTGCTGACCAGCCGGCGCAGCCGGGTGTGGTCCGGCGGGTCGATGTTCAGCAGGTGGGTCATCAGCTCGGCCTTGCGCTCGCCGGGGATGCCGGTCTTGCCCTTGGCGTGCGCGGACTCGGCGTGGTGCGCCGGGTTCTTGGACAGCCGCTGGTCCGCCAGGGCCTGCCTGGCGTCCGCGTACCGGGTGACCAGCCAGGCCTCCACTCCGCTGGGCAGGCGGGTCCTGTGCACGGGGGCGTGCTCGCGCAGCCAGGCGTAGGCCGGGTAGGGGTTGCTGGCGAACTCCCAGGTGAACAGGGCTGGTGGCTGGTCGTGCATACGGTTGACCCTAGCGCCGGGAATCCGGTGCAAGGGCTTCCGCCCCTGCCGCCGCCCCGGCCCTCCCCGTCCCCGGCGGCGATGTCCCCGGCACCCTGCCGCCCCGCCCGCGCCCCTCAGGGCCTTCGGGTGCCCTCTGTCTCCACGATCGCGTCCCGGTACGCGCGCGCCGCCGCGCGCAGTGCCGCCTCCGGGTCGACGCCCTCCGCCTCGGCGCGGGCGGCCAGTGCCAGCAGCTCGTATCCGAAGCCCTCCCTCGCCGGGAGGGGGACCTCCAGGCCCGCCGTGCGGACCCGGGAGGCCAGCTTGGCGGCGAGGGCGAGGCCGGGCTGGCCGAGGGGGACGCCCTCGGTCACGGAGGTGCGCCGCTTCTCCTCGGCCTTGGTGCGCAGCCAGTGCGCCTTGACCTCCTCCGGGGTGGTGGCGGTCTCGTCACCGAAGACGTGCGGGTGGCGGTGGATCAGCTTGGCGACGATGGTGCCGGCCACGTCGTCGATGGAGAACGGCTCCTCGGAGTCCTCCTCGGCGATACGGGCGTGGAAGACCACCTGGAGCAGGACGTCGCCCAGTTCCTCGCGCAGTTCCTCACGGTCGCCGTCCTCGATCGCCTCGACCAGCTCGTACGCCTCCTCGATGCCGTACTTGGCCAGGCCCTTGTGGGTCTGCCGGGACGACCAGGGGCACTCGGCGCGGATGCGGTCCATGACCTGGACGAGGTCGAGCAGGCGGGCGCCGGGCAGGTCGTAGGAGGCGGGCAGCAGCTCCAGCTCCGGCATGTTCACACGGCCGGAGCCGGCCAGGCGGGCCAGTCCGTCGGTCAGGGCGGGTTCGCCCTCGCCGGTGGCCACGACGACGACCGTACGGCCGCCGGCGCACGCGTCCACCAGTCCCTCGGCGCTCGGTGCCGCCTCGTCCACGGCTATGCCCGCCTCGCGCAGATACGGCAGCTGCGGATGGGCGCCATCCGCGCACAGCACCCGGTCGGCCGCGCGCAGCACCTGCCAGGCGGGCCAGGACAGCAGCCCGGGGGCGACCCGGTGGCTGGTAGTGAGCAGGACGATCCGGCCCGTGGCCGCTGCGGAGGTGGTCGTGCTGGTGGTGTTCACGGTCCGAACGTAACGCACGCCCGCGACGTCGCCCCTGGTTGTCCACAGGCCGAGGGCCGGCCCCCGGCCCGGTTGTCCACAGGCCGAGGGCCGGCCCCCGGCCCGGTTGTCCACAGGCCGAGGGCCGGCCCCCGGCCCGGTTGTCCACAGGTCCGGCCGTCCGGCGTCCGGCCTCCGGTCAGGCCGACTGCTTCGCGTCCGCCGCCGAGACGTCCCGCAGCCACGGCGTCTTGGCGTTCACGAGGGTGCTCTTCTCGACGTCCCACGTGCCGTAGCGCGGGTTGAGGTCGACGTGGAGGTCGGCGGAGGCCTCGGACAGCGCCTTCCAGAAGGCCGGCTGGCCGGCGTCGGTGTGCAGATGCGCCGCGAGCTTCTGCGCCTTCACCTGGAGGCGGAGGTTGTCGTCGAGGCGCTGCGGGGGCACCCCGTACCGCTGGAGCCAGGTGTCCTCGAGCGCCTTGGCGCCACCCGCCTGCTGCTCGAGACCGCTACGCAGCTGCTGGACCTCGCCGCGGCTGACGCTGAGGCCGGCGTTCCGGGCGGCGCGGTCCAGCACCTGGTCGAGCACCATCTGGTGCAGCGTGTCCCGGGCGAGCGTGCCGGTCGAGACGACGGTCTGCTGGTACTGCGCCTCGTCGGCCACCGCGGCCCGCTGCGCCTCGCGCACCTCGCTGACCCGGCTCTGCAACTGCCCGAAGGTGATCCGCTGGCCGCCGACCACGGCCGCCGCGCCCGGATGCGCGTCGCTTCCACAGGCGGTGAGCAGGGGTGCCGCCGCGAGGATCGTGGCGGACAGGACGAGCGCGGTGCGACGGCGGCGGTGCAAGGAAACCTCCCGTTGTGGAGATTGTGCGGCGGTGCACAAAGTCTTGCGATGATCGATGGTAGGCAGCGGCCGGGCTCTGGCCAACCCATTCGACCAACGATTCACCACGACTTCGGGCACCGTCTTCGGGCGCCGTCGCACAAGGGGAGGCCCGACGTGGCGGGGAAGCCGTCGGGCCGCATCCGCGCCCTGCGGATTCTCAGCCGGTGATGGCGACCGGAGCGTCCCACCAGTCGCGGTCGACGGTGATGGTGACGCCGCCGCGCGTCTCCTTGCTGTTGACCATGTACTGGTGGGCGCGGCTGTGGTCGGTGAACTGGTTGGCACCCCAGGGCCAGTCGGTGGTGGTGGTCTCCTTGCCGTCCCAGAGGGCGTACCAGAGGTTGCCCGGCAGGTCGGTCTTGTTGGTCGCGGTGGCGATGGCCTTGGCGCTGGAGCTGGTGAAGCCGTAGTAGCCGGCGCGGTAGGTCTTGTCGCGCAGCACCTTGTCGAAGGCGCGGACATAGGTGAGCACGGCGTCGTTGCACGCCTTGTCGGTGATGTCGTACGGCTCCATGTCGAGGTAGACCGGGCTGCCCGCCTTCATGCCGAGCGCGGAGGCCTTGGCCACCGCGTCCTTGGCGTCGCTGGTGCCGAGGGAGGCGGCCGTGGCGGCGGTGAGCCGCTCGGGGTTGGCGCTCTTCTGGCAGGGCGGCTGGGCGCCGACGTACAGCGGGATGAGCTTCCAGCCCATGGAGCTGACCGACTTCACCCAGGAGGCGGTCAGGTTGGGCTGGGCGCAGCCGCGGTTCTTGCCGCCGATGTAGACGGCCGCGGCGCCGTAGTAGCCGGTGTTCCAGGCCTTCATGGCGCTCAGCGAGGGTGCCGAGCAGGTGTCGAAGGCACGGCCGGTGAAGGTCTTCTGGGCGGGCCAGGCGGTGGCCGCCATGGAGGTCTGGGCCGCGATCCCGGCGCCGGCGACGACGACGGCTCCGGCCGCCGCCCACGTGATGTACCTGCGCTTCTTCGACTGCCGGTGCTCGGCCATCCCCACCCCTGTTGTCGTGTACGTGCCGGTCGCGCGTGTGCTGAGGCACATTAACCGACGGAATGTCTCCGGCCTGACAAGTGATCGCCTCGCAGCGCACAAGAATCACTCAAGGCGCAGCAAAAACACGCGTGCTACCTGCGATGCGACGGTCCGGCCTGCTCGGGCGGCACAAGCTCCGGCGATCAGGCCTCCCGCCGCCCGGCCCGTCGTCCACAAGCGGCCTCCGCACCCCCCGCCGTGGCCTAATCTTGCCCTGCGACGACTCCGTCCCCGAGCGGCGGAGCGCTTGGGGGTGGAGATGGACAAGCGGCTGGAGGCCGGCTGGTTCCAGCGGATCGCCTGGTCCGTCCTGGTCTGGGGCTCGCTGGGCATGCTTGTGTGGGTGCCGTTCCTGTACGTGGCGATCCGCCGCGGACGCGGGTCGGACTGGGGCGCCTTCGCCTCGTTCGTCCTGTACGAGTGCACCGTGATGCCGGGACTGTCCGTCGTGCCCGACGACAGCGACGCCGCCGCGGTGCTCGGCATCGTGATCATCCTGTGCCTGATGGCGGCGACGGGGATGCTGCTGTTCGCCGTGTTCGACCGGCGGATGCCGCAAGCGGTGGCAGCGGCCGGATACGGGGCGGCCCCTTCCTCGCCCACGGTGCCGCAGGGCACGTACGGCTACCCCTACGGGCGCTGAAGCGCGCCCCGCGCGGGCGTTGAACCGCGCCCCCGTACGGGGGCGTTGAGCCCCGGCCCCGTACGCGCGCCGAACCCGCACCGGTCAGCCGTGCACCTGGCCCAGCCACTGCAGGGTGCGCTGGATCTCGGCGGGGAAGGGATGCACGGGTCCGTGCCGGCGCTCCGCGTCGTGCAGCAGGCGCAGCAGGGTGTCGTGGGCGGCGGTCCGGTCGCCGAGGGCGAGCAGCAGGTGCCCGATGCGGCGGCGGATCTCGAAGGGCAGGTCGGGGTCGGCGGCCGTGTACGGGTTCTCCGCGAACCGGTTCTCGAAGTAGGGCAGCAGGGCGCGGTACTCGGTGAGCGCCGCGGCCGGCTCGCCGAGCTGTTCGAGGCACTGCGCCGCGTCGTAGCGGAACCGGAGGGACTGCGGGTCGGCGGCACCCGCCTCGGTGGCCCGTTCGTCGGCGAGGCGTCGCAGCTCGGGCAGGGCACGCCGGTACTGGCCGTCGTCCATCAGCGTGGCCGCGTACTGCTTGCGCAGGGTGCGCACCACCGGTGAGTGCTCGCCATGCTGGGCGGCGGCGGCCGGGAGGATCGCGCCGAGGATGTCGACGGCCTGGGTGATGCGGCCCTCGCCGAGCAGCCGCTTGACCTCGTCTACGGCGGTGGCGACATCGTGGTGGCCGCCGGTCCCGGTGGTGGCCGGTTCGGGGCGCGGCGCGGGGGTGACGGCGCGGTCGGGCCAGGGGGCGTGCGGGCGCAAAAAGGGGCGGGTGGGATCGAGGGGTCCGCCGGTGTGCGGCCCGCGCGGGGGCAGCAGCGGCAGCAGGTCCTCGTACACCGCCTGGGCACTGGCCGGGCGGTGCTGGGGGTCCTTGGCGAGCAGCCGCAGCACGAGGGATTCGAGGGCGTCGGGGATCTCGGGGCGCAGCCGGCGCACGGGCACCGGCGGCTCGTAGAGGTGGCGGTGCAGCACGCCGACCGCGGTGGAGGCGGCGAACGGGACGTCCCCACTGAGGAGTTCGTGCAGCACCACGCCGAGCGCGTACAGATCGGTGTACGGGCCGACGGCGCCGCCCATGGCCTGTTCGGGGGCCATGTAGGCGGGGCTGCCGATGGGTGAGCCGGTGCGGGTGAGGCGGGTGGTCTCGGCGTTGAGGACGGAGGCGACGCCGAGGTCGAGGACGGTGACGGTGCCGTCCGGCTTCACCATCACGTTCCGCGGTTTGAGGTCCCGGTGGACGATCGGCACGGCGTGCACGGCGGACAGCACGGCGCACAGCTGGGCGGCGACGGCGACCGCCCACTGCCAGGGGTACGGCTCGTGTTCGGCGAGGTGGTCGGCGAGGTCGGCGCCGTCGACGTACTGCATGACGAGGTAGAGGTTCTCGTCCTCGCTGCCCGCGTCGTGCACGGTGACCAGGCCGGGGTGGTCGACCTGCGCGGTGACGCGGCACTCGCGGACGAAGCGGCGGCGCAGCTCGGCGGCGTCCTGGCTGTGGGGTCCCGCGACCTTGTCGGGGCGCAGCAGCTTGACGGCGACCCGGCGGTCGAGCCGCTGGTCGTAGGCCGTCCAGACCTGGCCCATGCCGCCTTGTCCGATGAGCGTGGACAGTTCGTAGCGTCCGGCGACGACGCGTGCGGTCACCGGCCGTCTCCCGCGCCCCAGCTCGTGGTGAACCCGGATTCCCCGGTGCCCGGGGCTCCGCCCGGCCCGGTCTGCCCGCCCGGCCCGGTCTGCCCGCCCTGGCCGGCCTGCCCGCCCTGACCGGGACCGTTGTCCTGGCCGCGCAGGAAGTCGCTCAACTCGTCCAGTTCGGCGCGGACCTGGTCGATCCGGGCGGGCGCGGGACGCTGCGGCTGCTGGGGCAGCGCGTGGGGAGCGGGCGCGGACGCCGGGTTCGGCGCGGGTGGGAAGGAGGCGGGCGGCGGCGGGGAGTAAGGGCCCGGCTGCGGCGGGGAGTAGGGCGCGGGCCGCGGGCCGCCGTACGGGGCGGGCGGCGGACCGTAGCTCTGCGGGGCGGGGGACGGCGGGTAGCCGTACACGACGGTGGCGTCCGTGGCACTGGGGGCGCCCCGGCCGGCCAGGAGGGCCTCGTGGTGGCGGAGGTCCCGGTACAGGAAGTAGCCGACGCTGCCGAACGCGGAGAGCAGGAGCAGCCCGACACCGACATCGCTGCGCCAGGTCTGCGGGTCGCCCTCCTCGCCGGTCCCGTCGACGCCGACGAACACGCACCCCACGAAAAGGAGGACGAGCGACAGGACGAACAGGGCCCAGTCGCGCCGGGCACGGGTCATGCAGGCGACGCGCAGCATGGTGCCCCAGGCCAGGAAGCCGAGACTCAGCACCGAGAGAGCCACGAACAGCACCCTGAGCCCGACCACCAGTGCGGTCGAGGGGCGCGGAGGCTGCGGCGGCGCGTAGCCGGGGCCGTGCATGACTGCTCCTAGTGCCGAGGCCCTGGCGGGGCGCCTGCGGGGACGTTGCGTACGGTGCGGAACCAGGGTGTTCCGAGCGTGTTCCGAGGGTATCGGTCCACCCGGACAACCGGCTTGGGATGTACCGAACCGTTGCCGTCTCCCGTTCCCGCCGCACCGCCCCGCTGCACCGCCGCACCGCCGCGCACCGCCGCACCGCCGCGCACCGCCGCGCCGCCCGCTCGGCCGGCCGGCCGGCCGCCGGTCCGTCAGCCGCCGGGCGGGACCGTCCCGTCGGTCAGGCCGTCGTACATGCCCCGCACGAGTTGCTCGCCGAGGTGTCCGGCCAGTCGCAGCGCGTCCTCGAAGGCCGCCAGGCCGCGGAACCGTTCGCCGTAGGTCCGCTGCTGCTCCAGCGGGATCCGGGGGAGTTGGAGCCTGCGCACGTCGAGCCGGGTCGCGGTGGACGCGTAGCTGCTGGCCTGGCGGTTGTTGGCGGTGCCGCGCAGGAATCCGGCGAGGAACCACGGGTCGAGCGCGGCCGGGTCGGGGCGCAGCAGGGTGAGGTTGCGGCCGAGCGCGGCCCCTGCGGTGCGCTCGTCGACGACGCGGGCCACGCGCCCCCCGCCGAGGACGGGCACGACGACGTCGCCGGCTTCGGTGAGCACGACGTCCTCGGCCGGCTCCCCGTCGGGCAGCACCCCGGACGGCGCGGCGGCGGCGAGGACGTCGTGGTCGGTGAGGACGGGGACGCCCGCGCGGGCCGGCCGGCCCGCGGCCGGGGTACGGGGGTGTGACGCCGCCGCAGGACCGGAGCTGCCGGAGGCGCGCAGGACCAGGGCGCCGGCGCGGGCGAGTTCGCCGACGCTGGTCATCGGCCAGCGCGCCGGTGGCGCCGCGGTGGCGGGCGGCGGCGGGGCGAGGGTGGCGGCGAGCCGCAGGGTGTCGCCCAGGCGTGCGCCGACGTCGGCCAGTCGCTCGGCTCCGCCGTCGGCCGGGAGCGGCAGGTGGCGGGCGGGGGCGAGGTCGACGTCGTCGTCGAGGAGGTCGATCACCGGTACGCAGCGGCTGAGCCCCGGCTGCTCGTCGGCCGTGCCGGTGCGGTCGAAGGGCCGCCAGGCGTCGAGGACGGCGGAGCGCACGTCCTGCCAGTCGCCGCGGGCGCGCCCGTCGGCGGCGGCGGCCGTGTCCACGAGCAGCAGTTCGGGTGTCGAGGGCTGGGCTCCGGCGATGGGGCGGCGCAGCACCCACAGGTGCAGCGGGATGTTGTACGGGGGCGCCGATCCGGCGGGGAGCGCGATCACGGCGCGCAGGGCTCCGCGCCGCAGCAGGTCGGCGCGGATGCGGCGGCCGGAGCGGCGGGACGCGGCGGCGGGCGGCATCAGCAGCACGGCGGTGCCGCCGTCGCGCAGGTGGGCGAGGGCGTGCTGGATCCAGGCCAGCTCGGACTCGGTGCGGGCGGGGAAGCCGTACTCCCAGCGCGGGTCGTAGGCGAGTTCGTCATGGCCCCAGTTGCGCTCGTTGAACGGCGGATGGCACAGCACCGCGTCCACGGCGAGGCCGGGGAAGGCGTCGGCGCGCAAGGTGTCGCCGACGCGCGCGTGCACCTCGGCGTCGGTGCTCAGGGCGAGCCGCAGCGCGGTGAGGGCGGCGAGTTCGGGGGCGGCGTCCTGTGCGTACACGGCGGTCGGCGAGCCGAGCGCGCCGAGCAGGGCGCCGGTGCCGGCGGCGGGGTCGAGCACCGTACGGGGCCGGCCGGCGAGTTCGGCCATCAGGGCGGCGGGCCCGGCCGGAGTCAGCGTGTACTGACGTGGGTTGGCGTCGAGTTGCCGTCCGAGCAGGAACTCGAAGGCGCGGCGGGTGCCGAGTTCGACGGCGAGTTCGCCGACGCCCCGCAGCAGCGGTACGGAGGCGGCCAGTTCGGCGGGGCCGGGCAGGGTCAGGGCCGCGTGGCCGGTGTGGCCGGTGTGGCCGGCGGGGGCCGTCATCGGGCCGGAGCCGGGTGCGGCGGCGGAGGGAGCGCCGTCGGTGTTCACAGCCGGCTGTGAACTGTGGTCCGCGCCGACCGGGGCGGAGGTGGCGCCCTCGGTGTTCACAGCGGCCTGTGAACCGAACCGCCGGGTGAGGGCCTTGGCGAGCTTGGCGGGCAGCAGCTCCGCCATACGTGCGTCGGTCAGACCGCTCAGCTTCAGCCATTCGGTGGGCCGGTCGCGGATCAGGAGGAGGGCGCAGCCCGCGTGGACCAGGGCCGTGACGGGGCCGGCGGGGTGTCCGGCGAGCTGCTGCCAGACCCGTTCGCGGAGCGGGACCTCGGCGAGTTTGCCCTGCTTGCGCAGCCATTCCTCGACCTCGGCGAGCGCGAAGGCGGGGCTCGCCTCGGTGCCGCCGACGGGCCGGGGGAAGTCGGCGTGGCGGCGGCGCCAGTTGCTGACGGCGGCCCGGCCGACCCCAGCGAGGCGTGCGATTCCGGCGGCGGTCACCTCAGTGGCGTTGTCCTGCACCCGCGCGGCTCCCCTCGTGATGGCTCTGTGGCGTCGAGCATACCCAAGGACGCCCGAAAGCCGCCTTCACGAGGTGAATCGATAAAACAAAATCTGTCATGTTGACTCGGTTCACAAAGCCTGCTCTGATTGACCCATCGGAACGAGCGGCCGCCGGATCGGCGGCCGCCATCCTCGGGAGGGATTTCTCATGGGCATGAAGACGAAGCTCGCGCTGAGTGCCGCCGTCGGTCTCGCGATCATCGGCGCGGTGTCGTGCAGCGCCGACACCGGCGACTCCAAGAGCGACTCGTCCAGCTCGGCGGCGGCCGACGGGGCCAGCGGCGGCACCTCCGGCAAGGGCGGCGCCAAGGACAAGAAGTCCGATGCCGCCAAGGCCTCCCAGGCGGACCAGTTCAAGGCCTTCGTGAACAAGAACGGCACCGCGAAGGAGAAGGAGGCCGTCGCCCACGTCACCAAGGTCCAGGGCGCCGACGAGCAGAACGACATCCTCGACAGCGTCGACGTCCACACCGACTTCACCGGCGGCCTGATGGGCAAGGGGACGGGTCCCGCCAAGCTGATCGCCTCCGCCTTCGCGGACTGGAAGCACAGCAAGAACGGCCTCGTCACGGTCTACGACGCCGACGGCGAACTGCTCGGCAACGGCAACTTCTAGAGCAGGCGGACCGGGCCCGCGCCCCCGCGCCCCTCATCCCCTGCTTCCCCTCCAGCACCGGGGCCCCCGCACCCAATGCCGCACCGCACCGGGGCCTCGCACCCCGCGCCCCGCACCGCACCGGGCCCCCGGCCCTCGGTGCTCCCCGCCGCACCACCGCCCCCTGCCCGTGCCGTCACCACGGCGCGACAGCAGCTCATCCACCTCACGCCATCCTCGGGGGGACCCATGCGTCACACCGCCGCCGCTCTCTGCCTGACCGCCGTCGCCGCCTCGCTCGCGCTCACCGCGTGCGGCTCCGAGAAGCCGGACACGGCGGGCGGCGACGCCAAGGGCAAGGCACACCGCTCCGCCGGCGCCACGGCCGAACGCGCCCCGTTCGCCGACCTGTCCGGGCAGGAGATCGTCGACAGGGCGCTCAAGGCCACCCGGAGCGCCACCTCCCTCACCCTGAAGGGCAGCGTCCCCGACGACGAGGGCACCATCGAACTCGACCTGGCCCTGGACCGCGAGGGCCACTGTGCCGGGACCCTGGGCATGCACGGCGAGGGCGAGGTCGCCCTCATCAGGACCGACGACACCGTCTACATGAAGTTCGACGAGGCGTACCTGCGCTCCGAGGGCAAGGGCCAGTCCAAGTCCGAGACCGACGGTGTGGTGGACATGCTCGCCGACCGCTGGGTGAAGACCGGCGCCGACAGCGACGACGCCAAGGACTTGGCCGACTTCTGCGACCTCGACAAGCTGCTCGCCGACTTCGACGACACCCGCTCGGCCGCCCGCAAGGGCGAGGCGACGACCCTCGACGGCACCCCCGCGTTCACCCTCACCGAGGCCGAGGGCAAGGACCGCTACACCCTCTACGTCGCCACCGAGGGCAAGCCGTACCTGCTGCGGATCGAGAACACCACGGCGAAGCAGCCGGAGGACATCTCCTTCACGGACTACGGCAAGCCGGTCCCGGCGGTGCCGCCCGCCGACAAGGACGTGCTGGACCTCGACAGCCTCTGAGGCCCGGACGGCGTCCCGACCGACCACCCCTCCGGCGGTCCCTCACCCCTCTGGGGGGAGCGGGTACGGACCGCCGCCCCGGCCGGGGAGGAACACCCGCCTCCCCGGCCACCGGGCATCACGTCACGGCGCGTGGCGGCGACGCCGGCCGCTTCTCAGCGGGCCCGGAACCGCTCCGGTGCCTTCGTCGGATTGCCGCCCGAGGGGAGCTTCTGGCCGGGGCAGGTGGACAGGACCTTCTTCATCGCGGTCTTCTCGGCCGCGGTGACCCACAGTTCGTACTTCTTCTTCACCGCGACCTGCGCGGCGACGTACGTGCACCGGTAGGACTTGGCGGGCGGCAGCCACGTCGCCGCGTCGCCGTCGCCCTTGGAGCGGTTGGCGCTCGCGTCCACGGCTATCAGGTTGAGCGGGTCGTTGGCGAGCGCTATGCGCTTGCTCGCGTCCCAGTACGCGGCGCCCTTCTGCCAGGCGTCCGAGAGGGCGACGACATGGTCGATGTCGACCTGGCTGCGCCCACGCCGGTAGACGATCTCCTTGTCGGAGTACGGGTCCCGCTCCAGCACGCCGTACGACACCTTGCAGTCCCCGTCGGTGAACCGCACCTGCTTCAGGTCCCGTTTGAGGATGTCGTCGCGGGTGGGGCAGCCGTTGGAGTCGGTGTCCGCCCAGGCGGTGCCGAACTTCTCCCGGACGTAACCGGTCTTCGGCGACCGCCCCTTGACGGTCAGCGACTCGGCGGCGGCGAGCGCCTCGCCGCCGGTCTTCACCGGCTCCGGTCCGCTCGCGCCGCCATCCAGCTGCTCCGTGCATCCGGTCACGAACAGTGCCACGACGGCAGCCGCAACCGCCCCGCCCCTCAGACGCGTCACGCTGCGCCCCTCCCCTAACCTGCCTGGTCCCGCCCCTGGTTCGGGCGTCCTTCACCTGGTGCCCACCGTAGCGGGGAATATGTCCAGGCCACACGGGGGGTACTGGGGTCACGGGGGGCGAACGCGCGGACCGCGCACCCTCCGCGACCCCCAGGACGCGCGGGCTACGACCCCAGGATGGACGCCAGGAACTCCCCCACCCAGCCCAGCAGTTCACGGCCGACCAGCGGCTTGCCGCCGATCTTCGCGGTCTTGGGACGGGGCACGAGGACCTGGTGGACGGCCGGCTTGATCACCGAGCCCGGGTAGAGGCGCTTGACGCGCAGCTCCTGCGACTCGCGCAGATCCACCGGGGCGAAGCGGATGTTGTTGCCCTGGAGGACGATCTCGCCGACACCGCAGGCCCGGGCGAGCATGCGCAGCCCGGCCACCAGCAGCAGGTTCTCCACCGGCTCGGGCAACTTGCCGTAGCGGTCGGTGAGCTCCTCGCGGACGGCCTTGATGTCCTCCTCGGAGTTCGCGGAGGCGATGGACCGGTAGGCCTGAAGGCGCAGCCGCTCGCCGGGCGCGTAGTCGTGCGGGACGTGCGCGTCGACCGGCAGCTCGATCTTGACCTCGAGCGGCGGCTCCTCCTCGATCTCCCCCGTCTCCAGTTGCCGCCGGTAGTCCGCGACCGCCTCGCCCACCATCCGCACGTACAGGTCGAAGCCGACGCCCGCGATGTGCCCGGACTGCTCGCCGCCCAGCAGGTTTCCGGCGCCGCGGATCTCCAGGTCCTTCATCGCCACGTACATGCCGGCGCCCATCTCGGTGTGCTGCGCGATGGTCGCCAGGCGCTCGTGGGCCGTCTCCGTCAGCGGCTTCTCCGGCGGGTACAGGAAGTAGGCGTACCCGCGCTCGCGGCCGCGGCCCACCCGGCCGCGCAGCTGGTGCAGCTGGGACAGGCCGAAGTTGTCGCCGCGCTCCACGATCAGGGTGTTGGCGTTGGAGATGTCGATGCCGGACTCGACGATCGTCGTCGAGACCAGCACGTCGAACTTCTTCTCCCAGAAGTCGACGACGACCTGCTCCAGGGCCGACTCCGACATCTGGCCGTGGGCGGTGGCGATGCGCGCCTCGGGGACGATCTCCCGCAGCCGGGCCGCGGCGCGGTCGATGGACTCCACCCGGTTGTGGATGTAGAAGACCTGGCCCTCGCGCAGCAGTTCGCGGCGGATCGCCGCGCCGATCTGCTTCTCCTCGTACGGCCCGACGAACGTCAGCACCGGGTGCCGCTCCTCGGGCGGCGTGGTGATCGTCGACATCTCCCTGATGCCGGTCACCGCCATCTCCAGCGTGCGCGGGATCGGGGTCGCCGACATCGTCAGGACGTCGACGTTCGCGCGGAGCTTCTTCAGCTGCTCCTTGTGCTCGACGCCGAAGCGCTGCTCCTCGTCGACGATGACCAGACCGAGGTCCTTGAACTTCGTCTCCGAGGAGAACAGGCGGTGGGTGCCGATGACGATGTCCACCGCGCCGTCCCCGAGGCCCTCCACGACCGTCTTCGCCTCGGTGTCGGTCTGGAAGCGGGAGAGCGCCCTGACGTTCACCGGGAACTGCGCGTACCGCTCGGAGAACGTGCCGAAGTGCTGCTGCACCAGCAGCGTCGTCGGGACCAGGACCGCGACCTGCTTTCCGTCCTGGACGGCCTTGAAGGCGGCGCGCACCGCGATCTCCGTCTTGCCGTAGCCGACGTCGCCGCAGATCAGGCGGTCCATCGGGACCGACTTCTCCATGTCCTCCTTGACCTCGGCGATCGTGGTGAGCTGGTCCGGGGTCTCCGCGTACGGGAAGGCGTCCTCCAGCTCGCGCTGCCACGGCGTGTCCGTGCCGAAGGCGTGCCCGGGTGCCGCCATCCGCGCGCTGTAGAGCTTGATCAGGTCGGCGGCGATCTCCTTGACCGCCTTCTTCGCCCGCGCCTTGGTCTTCGTCCAGTCGGCGCCGCCGAGCCGGTGCAGCGTGGGCGCCTCGCCGCCGACGTACTTGGTGATCTGCTCCAGCTGGTCGGTGGGGATGTACAGCCGGTCGCCGGGCTGGCCGCGCTTGGCCGGGGCGTACTCCACCACCAGGTACTCGCGGGTCGCGCCCTGCACCGTGCGCTGCACCATCTCGATGTAGCGGCCCACGCCGTGCTGTTCGTGGACGATGTAGTCGCCCGTCTCCAGGGTCAGCGGGTCGACGGTCTTGCGCCGCCGCACCGGCATCCGCGCGCCGTCCCGGCCGGCCGTCTTCTGGCCGGTCAGGTCGGTCTCGGTGAGCACGGCCAGCTTCAGCGCGGCGTCGACGAAGCCGTGGTCGATGCCGCCGCAGGCCACGTGCACGACCGACGGGGAAATCTGCCCGAGGTCCACGTCGAGGCGGGCCGCGATGCCCTCCCCGCCCAGCACCTCGACGGTGCGCGAGGCCGGGCCGTGGCCCTCGGTGACGAAGACCGCGCGCCAGCCGTCCGCGAGCCAGCCCTTGGTGTCGGCGAGCGCCTTCGCGATGTCCCCGCGGTACGTCTCGGGCGCGTGCATGCCCAGCTTGAGGGCGTCGCCGTCGTACGCCGTCTCGTCCGCGGCGAACGGCGACACCGACCACCACATCATGTCCAGCTCGCGCGCCCGGTCCCGGACGTCCGCGATCGACCACAGGGAGGCCGCGCCGAGGTCGATGGGCGCCTCGCCTCCGCCGGCCGAGGCCGCCCAGGACGCCTGGAGGAACTCCTGGGAGGTCGCCACCAGGTCCGCCGCGCGCGTGCGCACCCGCTCCGGGTCGCACACCAGGGTCATGGCGCCCTTGGGCAGCACGTCGAGCAGCAGCTCCATGTCGTCGACCAGGACCGGCGCCAGGGACTCCATGCCCTCCACGGCGATGCCCTCGGCGATCTTGCCCAGCAGCTCGCCGAGTTCGGGGTGCCGCTCGGCGAGCGCACGCGCCCGCGCGCGTACGTCCTCGGTGAGCAGCAGCTCACGGCAGGGCGGGGCCCACAGCCCGTGCTCGGCGACCTCCAGGGAGCGCTGGTCGGCGACCTTGAAGTACCGGATCTCCTCGACGTCGTCGCCCCAGAACTCGATGCGCAGGGGGTGTTCCTCGGTGGGCGGGAAGACGTCGAGGATGCCGCCGCGCACGGCGAACTCGCCGCGCTTCTCCACCAGCTCCACGCGGGAGTACGCGGCGGCGGCGAGGTCGTCCACCACGTCGTTCAGGTCCGCGGTCTGCCCTGTTCGCAGGGACACCGGCACCAGGTCGCCCAGGCCCTTGACCTGCGGCTGGAGCACCGAGCGCACGGGGGCGACGACGACCGAGACCGGGCCGGTCTCCGGATCGCCGGGGTTCGGGTGGGCCAGGCGGCGCAGCACGGCCAGGCGGCGGCCCACGGTGTCGCTGCGCGGGCTGAGCCGCTCGTGCGGCAGCGTCTCCCAGGAGGGGTACTCCACGACGCTCTCCGCCGGCAGCAGCGAACGCAGGGCCGCGACCAGGTCCTCGGCCTCGCGGCCGGTCGCCGTCACCGCGAGCACGGGGCGGGCGGCCTCACGGGCCAGGGCGGCGACGGTGAAGGGGCGGGCGCCGGGGGGACCGACGAGGTCGACGTGCATGCGGTTGCCGTCCGCCGCCGCGGTGATCGCTTCCGCGAGGGCTGGGTCCTTGACGACGGCGTCGAGCAGACCGTGCAGGCTCATGGGGGGCTTTCCGTCCGAATCCGTCCGAGGGTGGGCAACGCGAAGATCCCGACTCGTGCGGCGGGCCGGGGATTCCTTCAGCGTACGCCGCCGGGCTGACGTGCCGCGGGGGCTGTGGACAACCCCGGTCACGCCCCCGCCGCCCCTTCCGGCACAAGCCCGGTGCCGGGAAGTCCCCCTGACTTCCCGGCACCGGGCTCCACCGTGACCCCCGTCCACGGAGGGGTCGCGTCGCGCTCGCTACTCCGTCGCGATCGCGTTCAGTACGTTCATCCGGCCCGCCCGGAAGGCCGGGATCAGCGCGGCGAACAGGCCCACGAAGGCCGAGCCGATGAAGACTCCGGCGATCGTTCCCCAGGGGATCTCCAGGACCTTCAGGCCCTCCAGGGCGAGGAGCTTCTGGGCGGTCGCGCCCCAGCCCATGCCCAGCCCCAGGCCCAGCAGCGCGCCGAACAGGGCGATCACCACGGACTCCAGGCGGATCATGCGGCGCAGCTGGCGGCGGGAGAGGCCGATCGCCCGCATCAGGCCGATCTCCCTCGTCCGCTCGACCACCGACAGCGCCAGGGTGTTCACCACACCCAGGACGGCGACGATGATCGCCAGGGCGAGCAGGCCGTAGACCATGTTGAGCAGCTGGCCGATCTGGTTCTGCAGCTCCTCTTTGTAGTCGGTCTGGTCGCGCACGGTGTACTGCGGGTAGTCGTGCAGCGCGGACTTGAGCGACTGGTAAGCGGCGGTCTCCTGCCCGTCCTTGGCGGTGGCGAAGAGCAGCAGGTCGAGCGGCATCCGGTCGGCGGGCAGGTACTTCGCGGCCGTGGCGATCGAGACGTACATGGCGCCGTTGTCGATCAGGCCGTCGTCGCTGGTGACCGCGCGGACCGTGAGCCTGGCCGTCGTGCCGCCCTTGAAACCGACCTCGATCTTGGAGCCGGGCTTGACGCCGTGCTTCTTGGCGAAGCCCTCGGGGACGGACATCGAGTCGGACCGGTAGGCGTCGGCGAGCGTGCCCTCGACCGTCTTGGTGCGCAGGTCCTGGGCGTAGGTCGGGTCGGCCGCGTTGATCATCTCGTTCTTGGAGGTACGGCCGTCCGGCGTGGTCAGGGAGACGTCCACGAGCTTGTACTCGGTGACCCGCTCCAGTCCCGGGGCGTCCTTCACGGCCTTCACCGCCTGCGGGGTGATGACCTCGCCGTTGTCACTCTGGATGATGAAGTCCGTGCCGACGGTCTTGTCGAGCTGGTCGGTGGCGGAGGCGACCATCGAGGAGCCGACCACCGACAGGCAGGCCACCAGGGCCAGTCCGATCATCAGCGCGGCACCCGTGGCGCCGGTGCGGCGCGGGTTGCGCAGCGCGTTGCGCTCGGCCAACCGCCCGATCGGACCGAAGATCCGCAGCAGGACCACGCTGAGCACGCGGACCAGGCCGCCCACGAGCAGCGGGCCGACGACGACGAGGCCGATCAGGGTGAGCACCACGCCCAGGCCCAGCCACGCCGAGCCCTGAGTGGCCTTGTCGGCGTTGGCCGCGGCGTACAGGCTCGCGGCGCCGGCGCCGGTGAGGACCAGGCCGACGACGGCCCGTACGGTTCCTGCCCTGCCGTCGGCCGGGGTCCCCGCGTCGCGCAGCGCGGCCATCGGGGAGACCTTGCCGGCCCGCCGGGCGGGCAGGTAGGCGGCGAGGACGGTGACGACCACGCCGAGGACCAGGCCGATCACGGGGGTGGTCCAGGCGACCGTGAGGTCGTCGGTGGACAGGTGCATGCCCATCTGGCTCATGAGCTTCATCAGGCCGACCGCGATGCCGACGCCCGCCCCGACACCGAGCACCGAGCCGACCACGCCCAGCAGCAGCGCCTCGACCAGCACGGACCGGTTGACCTGGCGGCGGGAGGAGCCGATGGCGCGCATCAGGCCGATCTCGCGGGTGCGCTGGGCGACCAGCATCGAGAAGGTGTTGATGATCAGGAAGATGCCGACCAGGAAGGCGATTCCGGCGAAGCCGAGCATCCCGTACTTCATCACGTTCAGGAAGCTCTCGATGTCCTTCTGGTTGGCGTCGGCGACCTCCTTGGCGGTCTGCACCTTGTAGCCGGCGCCGAGCGCGGAGGCCACGTTCTTCTTCAGCTGCTCGTCGGTGACGCCCTCGGCGGCCGTCACGTTGACGTTCGTGTACACGCCGGTCCGGCCGACCAGGGTCTGCTGGGCGGTCCTGGTGTCCAGGTAGAAGATCGCCGCGCCGGGGTTGGTGACGGTGAAGGCGGCGATGCCGGACACGTGCGCGCGGTGGGTGCCGACCGCGGTGATCAAACCGATCTCGTCGCCCAGCTTCAGGTGGTGCTTGTCGGCGGTGTCGGCGTCGACCATCACCTGGTCCGGGCCCTTGGGCGCCGCACCGGAGGTGATCTTCATGGTGCGGGAGTCGTTGTCGTTCCAGTTGCCGACGATGGTGGGCGCGCCGCTGCTGGGCGACAGCTTGTCCTTGTCGGCGTCGACGACGGTCACCGAGGTGGAGAACACCGTCCCCTCGGCGGCCCGCACGCCCTGGGCCCGGCGCACCTCGCCGAGCACGGAGGCCTGCATGACCGGCGGCCTGCCGGTGCGGGAGGTGGTCTCACCGGTGTCGGACGAGGCCTTGGCGCTCACCGTCACGTCCGAGGCGGTCGCCTGGAACAGCTTGTCGAACGTGGTGTTCATGGTGTCGGTGAACACAAGCGTGCCGCACACGAAGGCCACCGACAGCAGCACGGCGACGGCCGACAGCGCCATGCGTCCCTTGTGCGCGAAGAAGTTGCGCAGGGAGGTCTTCACGACGGTCATGACGTACGCCCCCGGGCGTCGAAGTCCTTCATGCGGTCCAGGACCTGATCGGCCGTCGGCTGGTTCATCTCGTCGACGATCCGGCCGTCGGCGAGGTACAGCACGCGGTCGGCGTAGGAGGCGGCCACCGGGTCGTGCGTGACCATCACGATCGTCTGGCCGAGGTCGTCCACGGACCGGCGCAGGAAGCCCAGCACCTCGGCGCCCGCGCGGGAGTCCAGGTTGCCGGTCGGCTCGTCACCGAAGATGATCTCGGGCCGGGCGGCCAGGGCCCGGGCCACGGCGACGCGCTGCTGCTGGCCGCCGGAGAGCTGGTTGGGCCGGTGCTTGAGCCGTCCCGCGAGGCCGACGGTCTCCACCACCTGCTCCAGCCACTTCCGGTCCGGCTTGCGGCCGGCGATGTCCATGGGCAGGGTGATGTTCTCGAGCGCGTTCAGCGTGGGCAGCAGGTTGAACGCCTGGAAGATGAAGCCGATCCGGTCCCGGCGCAGCTGTGTGAGCTTCTTGTCCTTCAGCCCGGTGATCTCCGTCTCGTCCAGGAAGATCTGACCGCTCGTCACGGTGTCGAGACCGGCGAGGCAGTGCATCAGCGTGGACTTGCCGGAGCCCGAGGGGCCCATGATCGCGGTGAACCGGCCGCGGGCGATGTCCACGTCGACGTGGTCGAGGGCGACGACACGGGTCTCCCCGGCCCCGTACGCCTTCACGACCTGCCGCGCCCGCGCGGCGACGGCCGTAGTCCCTCCAGTACCCCCGTGCCTGGGAATGGTCACAGCCGTTGTCACGTCAAGTCTCCTATGTCGGTCTGGTGGTGAAACGCGTCTGGTGGCGAGTGGCATCTGCCGGTGAATCGCGGTGGTGGGCCGCGTTCGATGGAACGAGTCGGTGCGTGTACGTCGTGCGCTGCGGTACGCCGTCGAGTCTGGTCGACGGGGGGTGTCCGGCGCGCTGGTGCTCAGCGCAGTCTTCTCCGGGGGAAAACCCCACCCCCGCCGCTCCGGCGTACCGCCCCCCGCGGCGTAAAGCCAGGTTAAGGACCGCCCCCGTCCCCGCTCGTCCTCCGTCGGTACGAACCCTCCCCGACCCCGGGTACGGAGCTTCCCCTAGGGGGCCTCCCCCCATGGGTGGACACGTTCTCAGGGTCGCCTCCGCCTCCCGGACTCCTCAGCCTCCGCCCTCCCGCCACGTGAAGGTCGAGTGGGAAGCTGTCCGAGGCAGATGGATGCAGGGGGAAAGGATCCGGGGTGGGCAGCACCGAACCCGCGACACGGCAGGCCGTTCGACCCGGCGCGACCGACCGGCGGGGCGCGGTCGTCGCCGCGCTCATGCTGGCCATGGCGCTGGCCGCCCTCGACTCGACGATCGTGTCGACGGCCGTGCCGCAGATCGTCGGGGACCTGGGCGGCTTCTCCGTGTTCTCGTGGCTGTTCTCCGGCTATCTGCTGGCCGTGACGGTGACTCTGCCCGTCTACGGCAAGCTGTCCGACACCTTCGGCCGCAAGCCGGTGCTCGTCGCGGGCGCGGTCGTCTTCCTCGTCGGCTCCCTGCTGTGCGCCGGAGCCTGGAACATGGGCGCGCTGATCGCCTTCCGCGTCGTCCAGGGCCTGGGCGGCGGGGCGTTGCAGGGCACGGTCCAGACACTCGCCGCCGACCTGTACCCGCTGGAGCAGCGTCCGAAGATCCAGGCGAAGCTCTCCACGGTGTGGGCGGTGTCGGCGATCGCCGGACCGGCCCTGGGCGGAGTCCTGGCCGCCTATGCCGACTGGCGCTGGATCTTCCTGGTCAACCTTCCGATCGGCGCCGTCGCCCTGTGGCTGATCGTCCGCCACCTGCAGGAGCCCGAGCGGGAGCCGCGGTCACGCCCGCGCGTCGACTGGGCGGGCGCCCTGGCGGTGTTCGCGTGCGCGGGCGTCCTGCTCACCGCGGTGGTGCAGGGCGGGGTGGCGTGGCCGTGGCTGTCGGCGCCGTCGCTCGCCCTGTTCGGTACGGGGCTGGCGCTGGCCGCCGCGGTGGTGGTGATCGAACGGCGAGCGGCGGAGCCGATCCTCCCGGGCTGGGTGTGGCGCCGCCGTACGATCGCCGCGGTGAATCTCGCCCTGGGCGCGCTGGGGCTGCTGATGGTCGCCCCGACGGTCTTCCTGCCCACGTACGCCCAGTCGGTGCTCGGCCTGGCGCCGGTGGCCGCCGGTTTCGTCCTGTCGGTCTGGACACTGAGCTGGCCGGTGGCGGCCGCGCTCAGCCAGCACGTCTACCGGCGGATCGGCTTCCGCAACACCGCCATGCTCGGCATCGGCGCGGCGGCGCTGACCCTGTTCGCCTTCCCCTTCCTGCCCTACCCCGGCGCGGCCTGGCAGCCCGCCGCGCTGATGCTGGTGCTGGGCGCGGCCCTCGGCCTGTTCCAGCTCCCCCTCATCGTGGGCGTCCAGTCGACGGTGGGGTGGTCGGAGCGGGGCACCGCCACCGCCTCCATCCTCTTCTGCCGCCAGACCGGTCAGACGCTCGGGGCGTCCGTCTTCGGCGCGGTCGCCAACGGGGTTCTGGCCACCCGCCTCGGCGGCGCGAGCGACCTGGACTCGGTGACGCGGGCGCTGAGTTCGGGCACGGCGCCGGAGGCCACACGCCGGGCCATCGCGGACGCGGTCCACGCGGTGTACGTGGGAGCGGGGTGCGCGGCGGCACTGGCGTTCACGGTGCTGCTGGTACTGGCGCCGCGCCGCTTCCCGGTACTCAAGGAATGAGGCGGCCGGCCGCGGGGCGCTACTCGGCCCACGCTCCTTCCTTCAGCGCCGTGATGCTGTCCCGCACGGTGTCCATCTGGGCCCGTACGGCGTCCCACACCTCGCCGTGCTCCCGCAGTACCCGCTCGGTCTCGTGCTCGATCCGGTCCGCGCGCAGCCGCGCCTCGGCCAGCAGCTCCGCCGCCCGCTCACGTGCCTTTTCCGGTTCCAGCCGCGCAGCCTCCCACGCGTCGGCGAGGGCCTGCTCCGCCTCGGACAGCGCCGTCTCGGCGGCCGCCACCCGCTCGGTGTGGTCCACCTCCAGCGCGACCTGACGCTCCGTCGCCACCTGTTCCGCCTCGACCAGGGCGTCCGCCTGTTCGCGGGACTGCTCGGTGAGCATCCCGGACGTGCGCTGCCGCACCTCCCGCAGCGCAGCCAGTGCCTCGCCGCGGGACTCCTTCGCCTCGCGCCGCACGGAGATCCGGATGTCGTCGGCCTCCGCCCGGGCCCCGAGCAGCCGCTGCCGGGCCCGTTCGTTGGCCTCGGCGCGTACGGCGTCCGCGTGCGTCCGCGCGTCCTGGAGCACATCCTCCGCGTGCGTCCGCGCCGTCTCCAGCAGTTCGTCCGCCTCCTGCCGCGCCCGCTCCCGGACCCTCCGCGCCTCCTCGAGTCCCAGCTCGTACAGCCGCCGGGCGCCCTCGCCCAGCGACTCGTAGGTCTGCTCGCCCAGTCGCGCGACCCTCTCCCGCAGGACCGCGAGTTCCTCCTCCATGTTCCTGGCCAGGACGGTCAGCCGCGCGGCCCGCTCCCAGGCGGCGTCCCGGTCGCCGGAGAGGGAGTCCGCGTAGGCCTTCACCTGATCGGGGCGGTAGCCGCGTCCCCGTACGACCACGAAGCCGTGGTGCGACATCGGTGCGCTGCCCATCCTGGACCCCTCTCCCGCCGTCGGTGATTTCGCGCACATCTTGAGGGATTGGGCGGAAATGTTCATAACGCGACACTCCGGGCGCAACCGGCAGCCGGCCTCGCACACAAAAGGGGCCGGGCCCGGTCACACGACCGGGCCCGGCCCCTTGGTCCGAACGCTCACACGCTCACCTGCTCACAACAGCCCGTCCCACATCTGCTCCAGCAGCACCGACCACCAGCTCTCGGGCGAACCGAGCGCCGCCGGGTCGAGCGCGGCCAACTGCGCCTGGAAGTCGACGGTCCAGCGGCCCGCCTGCTCCTGGTTCAGGCCGAACCGCAGCCGCCACATCCGGCCGAGCAGCGCCAGGCAGCGCGCGAACTCCGGCAGACCGGTGTTCACGAACTGCGGCGCCACGGGCGCACCGCCCGGCCCCGCCTCCACGGGCACCGCCACGATGTTCGCCGTGCCGTACTGCACGCAGATCGCCTTGCCGAAGTCGCTGCCCATGACGAGGTAGGAACCCGCGTCCGACGCCGGCTGCACCCCGCGCTCGGCCGCCAGCTCCGCCAGCGTCGGCACCGGACGGCCCGGCTGGGCCTGCGCCCAGAAGAACGGACCCATGTCCATCGGCAGACCCGCCACCACCAGCGTGTGCGCCACGACCGGCGGTACGCCCTGCCGGGAGACCGCCGCCTGTTCGAACCGGAAGATCCCCGGCCCGAACGCCGCGGCGAGCTCCTGCGCGATCCCCTCCGGGGGGATCGGCGGTACCGGCTGCACCGGAGGCAGCGGCGCGCGGACCGGTCCGGGACGGGCCGGTCCGTCCGCCACCTGGTGCAACTCACCCTGGTGAGCGAGCAGTTGCTGCATGCCCTGCTGGCGGCTCGCGTGGTCGGTGCCGTACGGGGCGATGGACGCGATGCGGGCCTGCGGCCACTGCTCACGGATCATCCGCGCGCAGTACGCGCCCGGCAGCTCGCAGGACTCCAGCTCCGTGTGCAGTTCCAGGACCCGGTCCGGCGGCACGTTCATGGCCCGCAGTTCGTGGAAGATCTGCCACTCCGGGTGCGGCGTGCCGGGCGCGGAGCGCCGGATCAGCTGCTGCTCGGAACCGTCGTGCGCGCGGTAGCGCAACACGGCCTGGTAGCCGGGCCCGACGGTCGGCCGCCCCTGCTGGGGGTAGCCGTAGGCCGGGGGATGCTGCCCAGGAACAGGCGGCTGACCGGGCATCACCTGACCGGGCACGGGCGGCGCGCCCGGCGGCGGCACCGCGCCCGGCGGCATGGGCGGCGGGGTGCCCGGGGGCATGGGCGGCGGGGTGCCCGGAGGCATGCCAGGCGCACCAGGGCCGCCCGGGGCGCCGGCAGCGCCCGGGGGCGGCGGAGGCGTGTGGGGACCGCCCGAGGGGGGCGCGGCCAGCATCGTCTCCGCGTGGTGCACGGCTCCCGGAGCGCCGGGCATGCCCGGGGCTCCCGGAGGCACACCGGGGGCGCCAGGAACGCCCGGCCCGCCAGGGGGCGTCGGCGGCTGCGACGCGCCGGAGGCACCGGGCGGCTTGGGCGCTCCCGGAGCACCCGGAGCACCCGGAGCACCGGGCGGAGCCGACGGGGGCGGGGTGCCCCCACCGCTCTGGCCGGGGTCGGCGAACATCGTGGCGGCGTGGTGGACGCCGCCCGGGGGCGTACCGCCGGGCGCGCCCGGACCGGTGAGGCCCTCGGGCCCGTCGGGGCCGAGCGACGACACCATCTGGGTCGGCACGTAACCGCCCGCGGCGCCCGGAGGGGGAGGTGTGGACGGACCACCCGGCCGCGCGCCCGGCGTGCCCGGAGCACCCGGCGGCGGAGGCGTGGACGAACCGCCCCCGCGGCGCGGCGGAGGCGCCGCCTTACTGGTCGCGGCGTCGGCGATGTCACCGGCGTTGGACGCGAGCGGCCGCCCGTGACCGGTACCGCCCGGCGCCTGCACACCCGGTACCGGCGGCGGAGGCGGCGTACCCGGAGCCCCGGGACCACCCGGCCCACCCGGCCCCTGCGGATACCCGTACCCGGCATCCCCCACCGGCCCGGACGGCGGCGGAGGCGTTCCCGGAGCCGCGGGGCCACCCGGCCCCTGCGGAAACCCGTACCCGGCATCCCCCACCGGCCCGGACAGCGGCGGAGGCGTGCTGCCCTGCGGCACACCTGGCGGCGGAGGCGGAGGCGGAGCACCAGGAGCCCCAGGACCACCCGGTCCACCCGGTCCACCCGGTCCACCCGGTCCACCCGGTCCACCCGGTCCACCCGGTCCCTGCGGATACCCGTACCCCGCGCCCGGGGCGGGCGAAGTGCCCGGCGGGACCGGCCCGTTGGGCTCGTCGACCGCCGGTGCGAACGTCGTGCGCGGGAGCGCGCTGCCGCCCGCCATCAGCGCCGTCTTGGCGTCCGGCGGGGCAGCGGGCGGCGGGGTGTCGTCGTCGGAACCGCTCAGCGGCGGCGCGAACACGGTCGCCGGCAGCGGTACGGAACGGTCGTCGCCGGTGTCGGCGTTGGTGTCCGTACCCGCCCACGGGGTCGCCCCGGCCGGCGCACCCGCGCCCGCGGACGCGCCCAGCGGCACCCCGGCCTGCGTCTGAGGAAGCGGACCACTCCCGGCCGCCTCCGCCGGCGCGGTGGCGGCCGCGCCGCCCCCCGTGCCCGATTCGCCGCGCCGGTCCGGAATGCCCATCCGGTCCGCCGCCTCCTGAAGCCACTCCGGCGGACTCAGCAGGAAGGACGTCTGATTCAGGTCCACCCGCGCCGGCGGCGCCGGGGCCGCGGCGGCGGCCGGCTCGACCCGGCCGTACTCCTCCTCGTACCGGCGGACCACCTCGCCCACCGGCAGCGCGGGCCACAGCGTGGCCTCCCCGCTGTCCCGGGCGATCACCAGCCGCTGCGCGCCCCCGTCCAGGCGCGGGCCGCCCTCACGGTCCTCGGCCCACACCACGAAGCCCAGCTCGAACTCCCGTACCCGCACCTCGCGGTGCTGGTACGCGGGCACATCCCCGTTGATCCACTCCTCGGCGCGCTCCTGCGCCTGCGCGAACGTCACCATCGCTCGACTCACTCCCCCACCGACGAGACGGCCACGGCACGGACGAAACCGCCGTCCACCATCAGGTTCGCCACCGTCTCCAGCTCCGGCGGCGAACCCGCCAGCCGGGACAGGAACGCGTCGAAGTCCTCACCGCACGGCAGCAGCAGCCGCTGCACCCGCTCCGCCTGCGGCCAGGACGGATCCACGTCCCGTACGTCGTCGTACGCGCAGAACCACACCGAACCGGCCCGCTCGCCCTTCACCTTCACCGCGAGCAGTCCGCCCTGGACGAAGCCGACGGCCAGGTAGTCCTTGGTCAGATGGTCGCGCAGGCACTTGTTGACGTACACCAGGTCGTTGACCGCGGCTTCTTCGCGGACCGTGAAGAACGGCTGGTCGACCAGCAGTCCCAACTCCGCGTCCAGGGCGGTCCCGACGGGCGCACAGCCGCCCGCCGCCTTCAGGAACGAGCGGTAGGCGCCCGGCAGCCGGTACCCGAGGTCCTCCTCGACCCCCTGCACCTGTTGCTCCGACACCGCGGCACCCGACTTCGGCAGCCGGAAGTGCGCCGGCCGCGTCTCCTGCAGCGGGCGGGTGCCCCGCTTGTTCTGGTCGACGTTCGCGGTCGCGATCCCGCCGTGGTGGCGCAGCAGCGCCTTCACCTCGACCGGGACCAGTTCCAGGCGCCGGGAGCCGGCCACGTGGTGCCACGTCCAGCCGTGCGGGGTCGCCACGTTCGGCACCGTGTCCCACAACTCGTGCCCCGACGCCGCCATCGCCGCGTTCGCGGACACGTAGTCCGTCAGGCGCAGTTCGTCGACCCCGAACCCCTGCGGCGGCTCCGCGATCTCCACCGCGGCCCGCGCGTACGGCGAGAAGTCGGGGAAACCGTGGTCGTCCACCCGCACCCCTCTCGGGTGACGTGCGGCCCGGACCGGATCCGGGAAGTGCACGACCTGCCCGGCATAGGCCGCGTTCGGCGGCGCGGCCTGTCCCCCAGCCTGGCGGCCGGGTGGTACCCCAAGCCCGAGCCGACCTGTCGTCATGGCTGTTGCCCCCTGCGGCACTCTGTACGGCCCACGGCGACCGGCTCGCTGCTCCGCCCCGCCGAGGCCCGTATCCCTACTACTCTCCAACGCGTCCACCGCGCGCGTCGCGGCGTGCCGACAGCCTATGCGGTACGACGTCACCGGTCACCGGGCCGCCACCCGCCGGCCCGGCCTTGCCGTGACCAGCCGTCACCTTCCAGTGACGCACTGCCCCGGACGGGGTGTGTCACACCGCCCCAGCTTCCGCAGCAGCCACGCCATTTGGCACTCTGTGAGTTTCCGGGGGATGCACGGGAGGGAAAAACGATCATGAACGCGACGCAGACGGGATCGCACACGAGCGCCTCCGGCGACCCCAGAGTCGGCTGGAGCAGCGCCGAGACACCGCACGCGCCCGCGCTCCGCCACCGCCGGGACGGCATTCTCCCGACCGTCGCGGCCGCCCTCTCCGTGCGCGGCGCCACCCTCACGGGCACCGCCGCCCGAGGCGAGGAGCCGCCCGCCCTGCACCCCCTCGTCCAGGACTTCCTCGACGCCCTCACCAGCGCCCAGCGCGACCGCTTCACCGGCCGCTGCGCCGAGACCGTCCTGATCTCCCGGCACATCACCGCCGCCGACGCCGCCCGGAGCAAACGTGCCTCCCGCAAACCCATGAGCAACGGCGAGGCCCGCAAGAGCCTGAAACACGCCAAACTCACCACCCGGCGCATCCGCGAGGACGGCGACCCCCTGCACGGCGGCTTCGCCGGCCCCTGCCGGGCCTGCACCGCGCTCAGCGCCCACTTCGGCGTCCGCATCGTCGACCCCGCCGCCGGGAGGAGCTGACCCGCCCGGCCACGAGACCCCCCGGCCGCGGTCGCCGCGAAACCCCCCACGACCGCACCACCCGCCACGGCCCCACCCGCCGCGGCACGATCCACGAACGAAGGGCAGATGCACGCCGACCGCGCCTCCTTCCCCGAACCCTCGGCTCCTCCCCATGGGCAGGGGGGAACACCGGCTCGCTTCGCCGCACCCGTCGACGCCACGCTGCGCGCCGCCGGCTGGCAGCCGGGACGGTGGGACATAAAGCAGGCCGAGGTGTGGGCCGACGCCCTGCGCGAGCACCTCTCGCCCGCCGGCCACCACCACTCCGTGTTCCCCGCCGCCGTCGAGGCCTGGGCGGAATTCGGCGGCCTGCGCGTCTCGCCCACCGGGCCCGGCCGCCGGATCGCTCCCGCCGCCCTCGACCTGGATCCGCTGCACGGCCTCCACATGGCCCGCACCCTCGGCGACCTCGGCCGCGCCCTGGACACCGAGGTCTGCCCGCTGGGCGCCGAGACCGACAGCCGGTCCCTGCTCGCCATCGACACCGAGGGCCGCGTCTACGCCCTCGACCACACCGGCGACTGGTACCTCGGGCCCGACATCGACCAGGCCCTGTCGGCCCTCATCTCCGGCACGGAGCCCGTACGGCTCACCACGGGCTGAACACCCGTACGGCTCGCGGTGGGCGGGACCCACCGCGCACCGGACGGAAGCGCCGCTACGACGCCGGGATCACCGCCGACACCCGGAAGCCTCCCGCATCCGTCGGCCCCGACACGAAGACACCGCCCAGCGCGACGACCCGCTCCCGCATACCGAGCAGTCCGTTCCCGCCCGACGGCAGCCCCGCCGACGCCGACGCGGGCTCGGGCGGCGGCTCGTTCTCCACCTGCATCGCGATCTCCGCCGAGCGATGCGCCAGCCGCACGTACGTCTTCGCCCCCGCCGCGTGCTTGTGGACGTTCGTCAGCGCCTCCTGCACCACGCGGTACGCCGTCTGCTCGACCTCCGCCGCGTACGGGCGGACCGTGCCCTGCACCGACAGGTCCACGGCCATCCCGGCGGCAGCCGACTGCCCGACCAGCTCGTCCAGCTCCGACAGGCACGGCCCCTCGGGCGTGCCGCCGGCGGCCCGGGAGGCCGCGGCGGCCGCGGCGGCCCCCACAGCGGCGAGCGGCACGGCGTCCGGCGCACCGGGCGCACCCTGCTCCGACGCCTCCGTCTGCGCCTGTGCCCGGCTCTGGGCCTGGACCTGAGCCTGGGCCTGGGTCTGGGCGGGCCCCTCCGTGCTGCGCAGCACCCCGAGCATCTCCCGCAACTCGGTCAGCGCCTGCCGCCCCATGTCCCCCACCAGGGCCGCGTTCCTCACCGCCTTCTCCGGATCCTTGCGGGCCACGGCCTGCAACGCTGCGGCGTGGACCACCATCAGACTCACCCGGTGCGCGACCACGTCGTGCATCTCCCGCGCGATCCGGGTCCGCTCCTCGTTGCGGGCCCACTCGGCCCGCTCCTCCGCCCGCTCCGCGAGCAGCTGCAACTCCCGTTCGAGACTGTCCGCCCGCTCCCGCAGGCTCTCCATCAACCGCCGCCGGGCCCCGACGTAGAGGCCGAGAAGAAGGGGAGGGGCCGTCAGCCCGAGCGAGGTGGTCACCGCGGCGAACGGCACGAACCAGTTGCCGAGGGTCAGGTCCCCGCGCGCCATGTCCTGGCGCACCCGCACGAACGTCACGATCATCGTCCCTAGCAGGGACATCCCGGCCAGCGCGGCGATCACCCTGCGTGGCAACTCGCACGAGGCCAGGGTGTAGAGCCCGACGATGCCCATCAGGAAGCCCATCTGGGCCGGCGTGATGGCGATCGCCACCAGCACCACGGCGATCGGCCACCGCCGCCGGATGAGCAGAACGGACCCCGCCAGCACCCCGAACACGATCCCCAGGGACGCCGGAATCCCCGCGTCCCGGGCGAACGGCACGCCCTCGGCCCCGCACTCCAGCGCGGACACCAGCGCCAGCCCCCCGTCGAGCGCGGCGCTGCGCCGGCGCGCCCACCACCACGGCCCGGTCGGGACCGCCTCGTGGTCTTCCCCCGTCGTGGTCATGGCTCCAGCCTACGGGCGCCGGCCGGGGCATTTCCGGTGAGTTCCGGGTACCGGACCCCAGCACACTCCGTAATCGAATAACAGCGAAACCAGTCGGTATCCCTCGAACTGCTGAACCATGCCCCGTTCGAGATCGGAAGCGGACATTCCACCCGAACCGCAGGCCCGTTCCGGCGGCCGGCGGGACGGAATCGTGGCCCGGACCCGGGTACGTCTCCGGTAAGGTCTGAAGCGCTGTCCCCCGTGGTGTAACTGGCAGCACACTGGTTTTTGGTACCAGCAGGACAAGGTTCGAATCCTTGCGGGGGAGCCGCGGTGCACACGGTCCCGGTCCGGGTCCCGCCCCCACGGGTCGGGACCCGCTCTCATATCTCCCCACAACCGCCCCGGTATCCTGCGGATGTCCACCCCCACCCATCCACAGCCGAAGGGCATCCCGTGAGCGCCATTCGCCCGGCAGCCGTCGTCGTTCTCGCAGCGGGTGAGGGCACCCGTATGAAGTCGGCCACACCGAAGGTCCTGCATGAGATCTGCGGCCGGTCACTGGTGGGCCATGTGCTCGCCGCCGCACGTGAGTTGAAGCCGGAGAACCTCGTCGTCGTGGTCGGGCACGCTCGGGAGCGGGTGACCGAGCACCTGGCCGAGGTCGACTCCGAGGTCCGCACCGCCGTGCAGGAGAAGCAGAAGGGCACCGGGCACGCGGTCCGGATGGGCCTCGAGGAGCTCGGCGGGCCCGTCGAGGGAACCGTGATCGTCGTCTGCGGCGACACTCCCCTCCTCACCGGTGAGACCCTCCAGCGGCTCGCCACCACGCACCAGGAGGACGGCAACGCCGTCACCGTGCTCAGCGCGGAGGTGCCGGACGCGACCGGCTACGGCCGGATCGTCCGCGACGCCGGCACGGGCGCCGTGACCGCGATCGTCGAGCACAAGGACGCCACCGAGGCCCAGCGGGCGATCCGGGAGATCAACTCCGGGGTGTTCGCGTTCGACGGGCGGCTGCTCGCCGACGCGCTGGGCAAGGTCCGGACGAACAACAGCCAGCACGAGGAGTACCTCACCGACGTCCTCGGGATCCTGCGCGAGGCCGGGCACCGGGTCGGTGCCTGCGTGGCCGGCGACCACCGGGAGATCGCCGGGATCAACAACCGGGTGCAGCTGGCCGAGGCGCGGCGGACCCTCAACGACCGCCTCCTGACGAACGCGATGCTCTCGGGTGTCACGGTCGTCGACCCGGCGACCACCTGGATCGACGTGACGGTGACCTTCGAGCAGGACGTCGTCGTGCACCCCGGCACGCAGCTGCACGGGACGACCCGGCTCGGCGAGGGCTGCGAGGTGGGCCCCAACAGCCGGCTGACGGACACCCGGGTCGGCGCGGGGGCGCGGGTGGACAACACGGTGTCCGACGGCGCCGTGGTGGGCCCGCGGGCCTCCGTGGGGCCGTACGCGTACCTGCGGCCGGGCACCCGCCTCGGAGCCAAGTCCAAGGTGGGTACGTACGTCGAGACGAAGAACGCCTCGATCGGCGAGGGGACCAAGGTTCCCCACCTGTCGTACGTCGGTGACGCCACCATCGGCGAGTACACGAACATCGGCGCGGCGAGCGTGTTCGTGAACTACGACGGGGAGAGCAAGCACCACACGACGGTCGGCTCGCACTGCAAGACCGGGTCGGACAACATGTTTGTGGCTCCCGTCACGATCGGGGACGGCGCCTACACCGCCGCCGGGTCCGTGATCACGAAGAACGTACCGCCCGGTTCGCTGGCCGTGGCCCGTGGCCAGCAGCGGAATATCGAGGGCTGGGTGGCTCGCAAGCGCCCGGGAAGCGCGGCGGCGAAGGCGGCCGAGTCGGTATCCGGACAGCCGGAGGGCGAAGCCTGACCGGAAACCGGCACGCTGAAGACGGCGTACCGTGATAAGTGCAGCCCGCCCCCAAGTGCAGCCCACCACGTTGCGAACCACCCGCTGAGGAGACACTGCTGTGACCGGGATCAAGACGACCGGCGAGAAGAAGATGATGTTCTTCTCCGGCCGCGCCCACCCCGAGCTTGCCGAGGAAATCGCCCACGAGTTGGGCGTCGGGGTCGTCCCGACGAAGGCGTTCGACTTCGCGAACGGCGAGATCTACGTGCGTTATCAGGAGTCGGCCCGCGGCGCGGACTGCTTCCTGATCCAGAGCCACACTGCTCCGATCAACAAGTGGATCATGGAGCAGCTGATCATGATCGACGCGCTGAAGCGCGCGTCGGCCCGCTCCATCACGGTCATCGTGCCGTTCTACGGTTACGCGCGGCAGGACAAGAAGCACCGGGGACGTGAACCGATCTCGGCGCGTCTGATCGCGGATCTGATGAAGACCGCGGGTGCCGACCGCATCCTCACCGTGGATCTGCACACGGACCAGATCCAGGGCTTCTTCGACGGGCCGGTGGACCACCTGTTCGCGCTGCCGCTGCTGGCGGACTACGTGGGCAACAAGGTCGACCGTTCGAAGCTGACGGTGGTGTCCCCGGACGCCGGCCGGGTGCGGGTGGCGGACCGCTGGTGCGACCGGCTGGGCGCGCCGCTGGCGATCGTGCACAAGCGGCGTGACAAGGACGTGGCGAACCAGGTCACCGTCCACGAGGTCGTCGGTGATGTGAAGGGCCGCATCTGCGTCCTGGTGGACGACATGATCGACACCGGCGGCACGATCTGCGCCGCGGCGGACGCCCTGTTCGCGCACGGCGCGGAGGACGTGATCGTGACGGCGACGCACGGTGTGCTGTCGGGTCCCGCGGCGGACCGGCTGAAGAACTCCAAGGTGAGCGAGTTCGTGTTCACCGACACGCTGCCGACGCCGAACGAGCTGGAACTGGACAAGATCACGGTGCTGTCCATCGCGCCGACCATCGCGCGTGCGGTGCGCGAGGTGTTCGAGGACGGCTCGGTCACGAGCCTGTTCGACGAGCAGTGAGCATCAGACCCTAGATCGTTTTGGGTCCGGCCTCCCGCTCCGAGTAGACTGCTTCAGTTGCTCGGCGAGGGAGGCCGTACTCGTTCTCGAGGTACGGCGATCCGTTATCGACGCGCTCTTCGTAGCAGGCCGTTCGTGGCCGGGTGACCCCGACCGTTTTCCGTGTACCTCTACGAGGAGTGAAGAGCATGTCCGAGGTGAAGCTCGCCGCCGAGACGCGCACCGAGTTCGGCAAGGGTGCCGCCCGCCGTGTCCGCCGTGAGAACAAGGTTCCCGGTGTGCTGTACGAGCACGGCATGGTGCCGATCCACCTGACGCTGCCGGGTCACGAGCTGCTGATGGCGCTGCGTACGCCGAACGTCCTGATCTCGCTGGACATCGACGGCAAGAGCAACGAGCTGGCGATTCCGAAGGCCGTGCAGCGCGACCCGCTGAAGGGCTTCCTGGTCCACGTGGACCTGCTGATGGTCAAGCGCGGCGAGCGCGTCGTCGTCGAGATCCCGGTCGTCGCCGAGGGCGAGCTGGCCCCGGGCGGCAACCTGCTCGAGCACGTCCTGACCGCGCTGCCGGTCGAGGCCGAGGCCACGCACATCCCGGACACCCTGCCGGTGTCCGTGGCCGGTCTGTCGGCCGGTGACGCGATCCTCGCCAAGGACATCAACCTCCCCAACGGCGTCAAGCTGGCCGTCGAGGAGGACACCGCGGTGCTCCAGGTGCTGGCCGCGCAGGCCGAGGAGGCCCCGGCGGGCGAGGAAGGCGAAGAGGCCGCGCAGGCCTGAGCCCGACCGTCGCCGTCTCGTCAGCCGCCGCTTCCCTCGGGGGGCGGCGGCTGGCGCGTATGACGCGTATTGAGGAGACATGGACGTGACGACCTCCGCGAACGCCCCCTGGCTGATCGTCGGCCTCGGCAATCCCGGACCGGAGTACGCCATGAACCGGCACAACGTCGGGTTCATGGTGGTGGATCTGCTGGCCGACCGGATCGGGGGCCGGTTCAAGCGGGCGGGCAAGGCGCAGGCGCAGGTGGTGGAGGGGCGGATCGGCCCTCCCGGGCCGGAGAGCCGCCGGGTGGTGCTGGTGAAGCCGATGTCGTTCATGAACCTGTCCGGCGGGCCGGTGAACGCGCTGCGCGACTTCTACAAGGTGCCGCTCGCGAACGTCGTGGCGGTGCACGACGAACTGGACATCGACTACGGCGTGCTGCGGCTGAAGCTGGGCGGCGGCGACAACGGCCACAACGGGCTGAAGTCGATGACGAAGGCGATGGGCCCGGACTACCACCGGGTGCGGTTCGGGATCGGACGTCCGCCGGGCCGTATGCAGGTGGCCGACTTCGTGCTGAAGGACTTCTCCTCCGCCGAGCGCAAGGAGCTGGACTACTTCGTGGACCGGACGGCGGACTCGGTGGAGTGTCTGCTGGCTGAGGGGCTGGAGCGGGCGCAAAGCGCGTACAACTCCTGACTTGTCCTCCCGCCGCACCCCCTGGAGTTGACCGGTCGTAGCGACATGGCCAATGATCCCGGCCATGCCTGCCGCCACCGCCACCCGTTCCCGTCAGGCCTCCCACGCCGCGCTCCGGTTCGGGCGGGTCGCGGCCATGGGCACCGTCACGGCGCTGATCCTCATCGCGGGAGTGTGGGCGTCCTGGCGCACCGCGCCGTACGTGATGCTCACCAAGGGACGTGAGCAGGGCACGGTCGCGGTGACGCGGTGCGACGGCGACACGTGCACCGGGCCGTACACACCGGTCTCGACGGGGTCGAAGGGCCGCGCCCAGGTGGTGATCGACCACACCGTGGCGGTGCGCAAGGGGCAGACCTACAGCGTCGTCGTGAAGCCGGGTACGGACGAGGTGGTCCGCTCGGGCCCGGCCGGGATCCTGTACGCGTGGGCCCCGCTGGGCGGTGCGCTGCTGCTGGCCTCGGTGGTCGTGGCGGGCGGACTGCGGCGGACCCGGGCGGCGTGGGTGCTGGCCGGGTCGGGGGTCGCGCTGCTGACGGCGGTCTTCCTGGCGTTGTGAGCCACCCCGGAACGGGCTGTTCCCATGCCGGTGGGCCGGCCGGAGGGCATCGCCCGAAGCCCGGCCGATGAACAGGTCGCCCCGATCGAGCAGGAATCGAGAAGCCGGGCCGCGGCGCGGGCACGTAGCGTGGATACGACACCGCGGCCTCGCGGCGGGGCGGGCCGCTGCCTCAAGGAGAGCTCATGCCGTACACCGTAGACTTCGCGAACGTGTCCACCGTCGGCCTGGCGTCGTCCCCGGTGGCGGAGGCTCTCGCGGGACTACGCGCCAACGAGGCGCGCTATTACAAGAACAAGTACGACCACGTTTTCACCGTCAGGCCCGCCGGCGAGGCACCGGAAGTGCTCGACTGGGTGACCCGCATCCTCTCCGAGGAGCGGGACATCGTCATCTCCGCCCGTCCGCTCGAGGTGGCTTCCTTCGAGGTGGACGGGTTTCGGATGGCTTACGTGTTCTACGAGTCCGGGCTGTCGATCAACGTGATGTACGGCATCGATGACGGAACGAAGCGCGCAGTGGGGTTCAAGCTCTCGGAAGGCATGGAAGTCCCCGAGGAACTGGCTTCACGTTTCAAGTTCGCGCGCCAGAAATCGAAGCTGGCCGGAGTGATCCGCGGCTCCTTCTTTGTGATCAAGGGCACGTACTGAGCCCGGAGGGCCGGGCGGCTGGTCCACGCGGTCCGCGACACCTCCATGACCAGTAAGCCTCCATGACCAGTAGGAACGGGAGCCTGCCCCGAAGGGCAGGCTCCCGTCGTACATGCCGCGCGTCAGTGCGTGCGCGCTACTTGGTGGTGACCGTCACCGATGCGTCAGCCGTCCCGGCGAGCACCTTGGCGTCCCCGGAGTAGCTCACGGTCACGGTGTGCGTGCCCGTCTTGTGGAACACCGGCAGCTTGACGTTCGCCACGCCGCCGTTGAGCTTGGCGCCGCAGGTCTGGCCGTCGACGGTCACCGTGACGGTGCCGGTCGGCTTGGCGCCGTCGGCCGTGACCGTCACGTGCGCCATGACCTCGGTCTTGTTCACCACGACCTTGTTCGGGGTGACCTTGAGGTCGACCTTGGAAGCGACCTTCCCGGACTCCGACCCGATGTTGAGGCCGACGACCACGGGGTCGTGGTCGGAGGCCGAGAAGGGGTCGTCGCCGTTGAAGAGCTGTGTGGCGTTGTAGTTGTAGCGGCTGTAGTTGTAGGCGACCGACTCCTGTGCGTTGATCTGCCAGACCGTCGCGCCGGTGACCATCGACTGCGCGGCCGGGCTGGCGACGATGTGGTCGAGGGTGCCCTGGAGGCCGTGGAAGGAGTAGGAGTAGTGGTCCGGGTCGTACGTCGACCCGAGGTCGCTGTAGCCCTGGCTGTACAGGTACTCCATCGGGTCCTCGTGGTTGTAGGCGTTGAAGTCGCCGACGAGGAACACCTTGTCCGTCTTCAGCGCCTGCGCCTGCTCCTGCGCGAAGCCGAGCATGTCGTGCGCCTGGTGCGTGCGGGTCTCGTTGTAGGCGCCCTGGTTGTAGGCGGGGCGGGTGTCCTCCTTGTCGCCGGGGTAGAGACCGGCGCCGGTTCCGCCCTTCGACTTCAGGTGGTTGGCCACGACCAGGAAGGCGTCGGAGTCGGCGGTGCCGACGGCCTTGAAGCCCTGGGCGAGCGGCTCGCGCGCGATGGAGAAGTCCTGACCGGGACCGGAGAGGTCCTTCAGGATGTGCGAGGCCCCCACCGGGGAGACGTCGGCCGGCTTGTAGATGAACGCGGTCCGGATGACGTCCTCGGCGGTCACCGCCGGTCGGTCCGCAGCCGCCGGCGACGGCGTGAAGGCCCAGGTGCCTGCGCCCGCCTTGGCGTTGAGGGCGTCGACCAGGCTCGCGAGCGCCTTGTCGCGGTCCTCTCCGAACTTGGCCGAGTTCTCGACCTCCTCCAGTGAGACCACGCTGGCCCCGAGTCCGTTGATGCCGGTGACGATCTTGCTCTGCTGGCGCTGGAAGTTGGCCTCGTCGGCGGCGCCGCGCGGGCCGGTGGCACCGCAGTCGTTGACCGCGATGTGGTTGCCCTGGCGGTCGTTGTAGAAGGAGCACTTCCCCAGGCCCTTGGCGATGTACTGGTCGCCCGTCATCGGGAAGTAGTTCTGCACGTTGAAGGTCGCGAGGCGGACCTTGCCGCCCACGGCCGCCGGCTTCGCCTTCTGGGCGCGCATGTCGGAGAAGGAGACGATGTCCGTGCCGGCGCCGTTGACCTGGCCGGTGGGCTGGAAGTTCCACAGCGAGTTGCGGTACTCCAGGACAACGGGCTTGTGGAAGGTCACCTTGGCACCCACGCTGACCGGGTTGCCGGCGGTGAGCCAGGGCAGCGGGTCGTTGGCGGCGGCGCCGGTGGCGGTGTAGCTGACGCCGGCGCCGTCATCGAGTGTGATGGCGTGGGAGTCGTTGTAGTCGGCGGCCTGCTGTGCGGCGTCGCTGCCGGCGGGGCCCGCGTCCGTCGGCTGGCGCAGCATCTTGTCGCCGGCGGCCAGCCCGATCTGGCCGTAGAAGTTGGTGTTGTAGTTGTCCGTCACCGTGAAGTCGCCCTGGGGAGCGATGAGCTCGCCCTCGTGCGCTTCCTTCCGGGCGTCGGTCTCCAGGTCGCTCCACGCGATCTTGAGGGGGGTGACGGGCGGCAGCGGGGTGGACAGCTTCGTGACGGTCGGGAAGGTGATCTCGGTGGTGCCGGCGAACTCCTGGACCGTACCGCGCACCTGGACGCTCTCGCCGACGGTCACGATGCCGGCCGACTGTGACCCGTGGACGAACACGGCGTCCGAGGCTCCGGGCGTCTTGTCGTCGGCAACGGTGCCGCCGGCGCCTCCCGTCTCGATGTAGAAACCGTTGAACCCGCCCGTCGCGTACACCGCCGTGACGACACCCTCCGTGGTGACCGTCTTGCCCGCCAACGGCGAGGTGTCCGTGTTGGTGCCCTGGATCTCGGCGATCGTCACATTGCCTGCGTCACCGCCCGGTTCACCGCCGCCGTCACCGGGTTCATTGCCCGAGTTCTTGGGGGCGGGCTGGCGAGTGGTGAAGTCGACGCTGTTGTTGTCCGTGTCCACACCGGGGGTCACGCGGGTGACGGCCGTGGTGTTGCTCGGCGCGGGAGCAGCCGCGCCCTCGACGATCGAGCCGGTGCCGAAGCCGACCGTGTCGACGACGGCACTGGTCGCATCGTTCAGCGTCACCGAGCCGTCGGTCGCCGACATCGCCAGCTGACCGCTCGTGTCGGGGGTGGGCAGCGGCGTGGTGCCGCCGGTGCCCTTCGCCTCCTGGACCAGGTAGTAGCCGCGGGCCGGCACGCTGCCCGAGAGGGCCGTCGTCCCGCCGAGGTTGCCCTTGGCGCTGAAGTACGACACCGACCAGCCGCTCACGCTGACGGCCGCGTCGGTCGGGTTGAACAGCTCTATGTAGTCATTGGTGTAGGTGGAGCCGGAGTTGCCGCCCCCGCCGTACACCTCGTTGATCACCAGTCCGGTACCGGCCGGGTTGGCGTCGGCAGGCCCGGCAAGGAAGCTACTCAGACCGGTCACGGCAAGCACGATGCCGGTGGCCCGGACCAGAGTCCGGCGGGACCGGGAGTTCCTCGGGAGAGGAAGAGGCATGGAGTCGCTCCTGAAGTTGGAGAACGGCGGCACGGGCAACGGGAACCCGAGTACGACCGAACAAGGCGAAGCGAGTAAAACCGGGACTCCCGGCCGTTATCCCAACGTCAGGTGAACTGATTGTCTCGATCTCTCCAAAATGGGGCGGCGGCATGAAGGAGCGTCAGGGTTACGCGTCAGACCGAACGTTGACCCGCCGGCGGCCGCCGACGCGGCCCTCACGCCCGCGCGGGCACGGTGGGCGAGGTGAGCAGGGCGACGGCCTCGGGCAGGCCGTCGCGGCACAGCCGGGAGCACATGGCCGCCGTGGCGGCCGAGGTGAACAGCCGCCCACGCAAAGACGCTCGGCTGGAAAATCCCAGCCGAGCGTCTCGCTTGTAGCGGTCAGCCGGTGTTGCGCAGGCCGGCCGCCACTCCGTTGACCGTGAGCAGCAGGGCCCGGGAGAGCAGCGGGTCGGGTTCCTGACCGGCCGCCGCCGCGTCGCGCTGCCGCTTGAGCAGGGTGACCTGGAGGTAGGAGATCGGGTCGAGGTAGGCGTCGCGGATGGCGAAGGTCTGCCTGAGCACGGGCTGCGCGTCGAGGAGTTCGCTCTCGCCGGTGACGCGCAGCACCTCGCGCACGGTGAGTTCGTGCTCGGCCCGGATGGTGTCGAAGATGTGCTTGAGCTCGTCGGGGACGAGGGTGTCGACGTAGTGCTGCGCGATGCGCAGGTCGGTCTTGGCCAGGGTCATCTCGACGTTGGAGATGAAGTTGCGGAAGAAGTGCCACTGTTCGTGCAGCTCGTCGAGCACGGTGTCCCCCTCCAGCCGCAGGCCCGCCTCGCGCAGCGCCTTCAGCCCGGAGCCGACGCCGAACCAGCCGGGCACGATCTGCCGGGACTGGGTCCAGCCGAACACCCAGGGGATGGCGCGCAGTCCGTCGAGTCCGGCGCCGGAGTCGGGGCGGCGCGAGGGACGCGAGCCCAGGTGCAGGTCGGCGAGCTGGTCCACGGGGGTGGAGGCGAAGAAGTACGCCGGCAGGTCGGGGTCCTCGACGAGCCTGCGGTAGGCGGCGTGGGCGGCGTTGGACACCACGTCCATCGCGGCGTCCCAGCGGGCCAGTGCCTCCACCGACTGGCGCGGGGCGGTGTGCAGGGCGGAGGCCTGAAGGGTCGCGGCGACCGTCAGTTCCAGGTTCTCCCGGGCCAGGGACGGGATGAGGTACTTGTCGGAGATGACCTCGCCCTGCTCGGTCACCTTGATCTCACCCTCCAGGGTGCCCCAGGGCTGGGCGAGGATGGCGTCGTGGGTGGGGCCGCCGCCGCGGCCGACGGTGCCGCCGCGGCCGTGGAAGAGCCGCAGCCGTACGCCGTAGCGGTGGGCGACGTCGCGCAGGCGCCGCTGGGCGCGGTGGATCTCCCACTGGCTGGTGGTGATGCCGCCGAACTTGGAGGAGTCGGAGTACCCGAGCATGACCTCCTGCACATCGCCCCTGAGCGCGACCAGGCGCCGGTAGGACGGGTCGGAGAGCATGTCCTCCAGGATGGTGTCGGCGGCCCTGAGCTCGTCGGTGGTCTCCAGCAGCGGCACGATGCCGATCCTGGCCCAGCCGGCGTGCAGGTCGACGAGTCCGGCCTCGCGGGCCAGGACGGCGGCGGCGAAGACGTCGTCGGCGCCCTGGCACATGGAGATGATGTACGACTCGATGACCTCGGGCCCGAACACGCTCAGGGCTCGCTTGACCGTCTCGAAGACGCCGAGGGTCTTGGCGCCGGCCGCGTCGACGGGGGCCGGGGTGGGGGCGAGCGGCCTCCTGGACCTCAGCTCCTTGGCGAGCAGCTTGGCGCGGTACTCGCGGGGCATGTCGGCGTAGCGCCAGGACTCCTCGCCGAGCCGGTCGAAGAGCTGGCCGAGGGCGTGGTGGTGGGCGTCGGCGTGCTCTCGGACGTCCATGGTGGCCAGCTGGAGACCGAAGGCGGCCAGGGTGCGGATGGTGCGGCCCAGGCGGCCGTCGGCGAACAGTCCGCCGCGGTTCTCGCGCAGGGAGTCCTGGATGATCCGCAGGTCGCCCAGGAGTTCCGAGGTGCCGAGGTAGTCGCGGCCGGTCTCGTGCGGGGTGCCGGTGGCCAGGCGCTGCTTGGTGTTGACGAGCTTCTGCCGGATGCAGGTGGCCTTGAGCCGGTAGGGCTCCTCGGCGTTGAGCCGCTTGTAGCGGGGGCTGATCTCCGGCAGGTTCTCCAGGTCGGTCCCGAGGGACTGGAGCAGTGCGTCGGTGGCGCCGGTGTAGCGGATCGAGTTGGACAGGAGGCCGCGCAGCTCGTCGATCATGTCGAGGGCGTCGTTGATGCCGTGCTCGTGCTGGAGGATCAGCACGTCCCAGGTGACCTCGGGGGTCACGTTGGGGTTGCCGTCGCGGTCGCCGCCGATCCAGGTGCCGAAGGTGAGGGGGCGGGTGTCGTCGGGCAGCCTGACGCCGACGCGCTCCAGTTCCGCGGTGAGGTCCTCCAGGACGTCGCCGACGGCGCCGGCGTGGAGTTCGTCGAGGTAGTAGATGGCGTTGCGGGACTCGTCGGCGGGCTCGGGGCGGACGACGCGGAGCTCGTCGGTCTGCCAGACGAGGTCGATGTTCTCCGCCAGCCGGGTGTCCAGGCGGCGGCGGTCGGACTCGACGACCGGGGCCTCCAGGAGCGCGGCGATGCGCCGGAGCTTGTTGAGCACCGAGCGGCGGGCGGCCTCGGTGGGGTGGGCGGTGAACACCGGGCGGACGTTCAGGTGCCGGACGGTCTCGCGCAGGTGTTCGGGGTCGGCGTCCTTGAGACGGTCGGCGGTACGGGCGAGCAGGCCGCCCTCGGCGGCGCGCCGGGCACGCAGTTCGCGTCCGCGGTGCACCTGTTCGGTGACGTTCGCCAGATGGAAGTAGGTGGAGAAGGCGCGGACCAGCTTGGCCGCGGTGTCGAGTTCGGTGCCGCGCAGCAGTTCGGCGGCGGCCTCACCGTCCTCCCGGGTGAGGCGGCGGACCTTCTCGACCAGGTCGAGGAGCTCGGGGCCCTCCTGGCGTACCAGGGCCTCCCCGAGGAGGTCACCCAGTCGGCGGATGTCTGCACGCAGCTCGGCGCTGGTCGTCGTCTGCTCGTCGGCACTGCTCACAGGTGCGGCTCCTTGCGGGTTGAAGCACGTCTGGGAGGGAACCCGGACGAGTGCCGCGCGGCGGCTGCCGCTTACGGGCCAGGTGTCCGGGAAGGAATTCTTCAGAGCGGACCGCGCTGTCCGACCGCCTCCAAGTCTAGGTGTCATGGGGGACGCGCAGGCTAGGGGCTCTTGCCGCGGCGCGAGGCGCTGCCATACTTACGACGCCGTAGGTTACGGAACCGTAGGGAGCTGAACGGTTCCCTGACCCCGACGACCCGTCTCGACCCTCGACCCCACAGGGGACGCCCATGACCACAAGCTCCGATGTGATCGACGACGCCCCGAAGGCGACCGACACCTCTCTTCCCTCCGCCACCCTGGGAGGTGAGCAGAAGCGTTCGATCGAACAGTTCACGCTGCTGCTCTTCATCACCGTTCCGTTCCTCGCGCTGCTCGCAGCGGTGCCGCTGGCATGGGGCTGGGGGGTGAGCTGGCTGGATCTCGGCCTGCTGGTCTTCTTCTACTTCCTCGGCTGTCACGGCATCACGATCGGTTTCCACCGGCATTTCACGCATGGCTCGTTCAAGGCGAAGCGGCCCCTGAGGATCGCGCTGGCGATCGCGGGGTCGATGGCGGTCGAGGGACCCCTGGTCCGCTGGGTCGCCGACCATCGCAGGCACCACAAGTTCTCCGACCACGAGGGTGATCCGCACTCCCCGTGGCGGTACGGCGAGACGGTTCCGGCGCTGCTGAAGGGCCTGTGGTGGGCCCATGTCGGCTGGATGTTCGACGAGGAGCAGACCCCGCAGGACAAGTACGCCCCGGACCTGATCAAGGACCGGGCCATGCGGACGATCTCCCGTCAGTTCGTGCTGTGGACGGCGGTGTCGCTGGCGCTGCCGGCGCTGATCGGCGGCCTGGTCACGATGTCGTGGTGGGGCGCGTTCACCGCGTTCTTCTGGGGCTCGCTGGTCCGGGTGGCGCTGCTGCACCACGTGACCTGGTCGATCAACTCCATCTGTCACGCGGTCGGCAAGCGCCCGTTCAAGTCGCGGGACCGCTCGGGCAACGTGTGGTGGCTGGCGATCCTGTCCTGCGGCGAGTCCTGGCACAACCTGCACCACGCCGACCCGACCTCGGCCCGGCACGGAGTGGAGCGCGGCCAGCTGGACTCCTCGGCCCGGATCATCCGCTGGTTCGAGCGGTTCGGCTGGGCCTACGACGTGCGCTGGCCGTCACGCTCGCGTATCGATTCCCGCCGCAACGACGGGGAGGGCGACTCCCGGCGCCGGAGGAAGACCGCCGAGGCGGCATGATTGACGGCGTGGCGACCGACTCCAGCACCCCCAGCAATGACAAGCCGCGGCGCACGCGCCGTACCCGTATGACCGGTGCCGAGCGCCGCCAGCAACTGCTGGAGATCGGTCGCACGCTGTTCGCGGCGAAGGGCTTCGAGGGCACCTCGGTGGAGGAGATCGCGGCCAAGGCCGGGGTGTCCAAGCCGGTGGTGTACGAGCACTTCGGCGGCAAGGAGGGCCTGTACGCCGTCGTGGTGGACCGCGAGATGCGGCGGCTGCTGGACATGGTCACCGGCTCGCTGACGGCGGGCCACCCCCGCGAGCTGTGCGAGCAGGCGGCGTTCGCGCTGCTGGACTACATCGAGGAGTACACGGACGGCTTCCGCATCCTGGTCCGCGACTCCCCCATCCCCCAGTCGACGGGTTCCTTCGCCTCCCTGATCTCGGACATCGCCACCCAGGTGGAGGACATCCTGGGCCGCGAGTTCAAGTCCCGCGGCTTCGACCCGAAGCTGGCCCCGCTGTACGCCCAGGCGCTGGTCGGCATGGTCGCCCTGACCGGCCAGTGGTGGCTGGACGTCCGCCGCCCGAAGAAGGCGGAGGTCGCGGCCCACCTGGTGAACCTGGCCTGGCACGGGCTGGACGGGCTGGAGCCGCGGCCCCGGCTGATCGGGCACCGCAAGTCCTAGGACCGGGCGCCGCGACGTCCTGGGCGGGAGGTTCAGGCGAGCGGTTCCAGGAACTCCAGGCGGTTGCCGACGGGGTCCTCGGAGTAGAAGCGCCTGTGGCCCGGCAGGCCGTCGTCCCAGACGACCTTCGCGCCGTGCGCCGCGAGCCGGGCGGCGAAGGCCTCGGCGGCCGTCACCCGGAGTCCCGGGTGGGCCTTCCTCGCGGGGCGGAAGTCCCGTTCGATGCCCAGGTGGAGCCGGACGGCCCCGGCCTGGAACCAGCAGCCGCCGCGCGCGGCCAGAGCCGGCGGCTTCGGGACCTCGGTCATGCCGAGGACACCGGCGTAGTACGCCCGCAGGTCGTCCTCGGAGCCGGGCGGGGCGGCGAGCTGGACGTGGTCGACGGCGGCGAGCATGCCTCACGCCTCCTTGGTGGCGACCGCGAAGATGCGGCGGAAGGGGAACGGGGTGCCGTGCGGTCCGGCCGGGTAGGCCTCCCGCAGGGCGGCGCGGTACTCGGTCAGGAACTCCTCGCGGGCCGCCGGGTCGTCGGCGAGGGCGGTGAGGACGGGCCGCAGACCGGTGCCCTTCACCCAGTCCAGGACCGGGTCCTCACCGGCCAGCAGGTGGATGTACGTGGTCTCCCAGACGTCGGCGGCGCAGCCGAGGCCGGTCAGCCGCTCCAGATAGGCCTCGGGGGCGAGCACCGCGTCCTCGTGGCGCAGGACATCCGCGAGCAGGTCGCGCCGGCGGGCGGAGCGGGCGAGCTCGCGCATGAGCCGGTGGCTGGGGGCGGAGAAGTTGCCGGGGACCTGGAAGGCGAAGGTGCCGCCGGGGCGCAGCCCCGCCACCCAGTCGGCGAAGCGGTCCGGGTGTCCGGGCACCCACTGGAGCGTGGCGTTGCTGACGATCAGGTCGTGCGGCTCGGCGGGGGTCCAGGTGCGGACGTCGGCGGGAGTGAAGTCGAGGCGGCCGCCGCCGGGGGTGGGGCCCTGGTGGTCGACCACGGCCTTGTCGAGCATCGCCGGGGAGTTGTCGTAGCCGGTGATGTGCGCGGTGGGCCAGCGGTCGGCGAGCAGGGCGGTGACATTGCCGGGGCCGCAGCCGAGGTCGGCGATGCGGGGCCGGTCGCCGGGCAGAGCTGGGACGCGGGCGAGGAGATCGGCGAAGGGGCGGGCCCGGTGGCCAGCGTGGCGCAGGTACTGGGCGGGATCCCAGGCGGGGTTGTGGACGGACATGGCGGCCTCCTGGAGGTGCGGGGAGTCGTCGGCGGCTGCGTTCAACTCTCCCCCGGTAATTATCTCGACGTCAAGAGACTCGACGCCAAGAGACTTCACGTCGACACAACCACTACACTGATCGCCATGGAGGACGAGGTCGATCGGCTGGTCGCAGCGTGGCGCCGGGAGCGCCCGGACCTCGACGTGGAACCGCTTGAGGTGCTCAGCCGGGTGAGCAGGCTGGCCAGGCACCTGGACCGCGCACGCCGACTCGCCTTCTCCGAGCACAGTCTGGAGCCCTGGGAGTTCGACGTCCTGACGGCGCTCAGGCGCGCGGGCTCGCCCTACCAGCTCTCCCCCGGGCAACTGCTGACCCAGACACTGGTCACCTCGGGCACGATGACGAACCGCATCGACCGGCTGGCCAAGAAGGGCCTGGTGGAGCGACTCCCCGACCCCAGCGACCGGCGCGGGGTGCTGGTCCGCCTGACGGACGAGGGCCGGGACCGTGCAGACCGGTCCCTGGCCGGACTCCTGGACCAGGAGCGCGCGCTGCTGGCCGAGCTGTCGACCGCGCAGCGCGCCGAACTGGCCGGCCTGCTGCGCCAGTTGACCGCCCCGTTCGACAACATCCCCGGCTGAGGGGGCGCCGGGTCAGGCGCTGCTGCTTTCCTCCACCCCGATCCGCCCGGCGGGCGCCAGGTCGGCCGGCCCCACCCCGGCCCGGCGGGCCAGTGCCACGGCGGCCAGCGTGGAGTGCACGCCGAGCTTGCCCAGGACGTTCTGCATATGGGTGCGCACGGTGTGCGGGGACAGGTACAGCCGCTCGGCGACGGCCTTGCGGCCCAGCCCCGCGACCATGCAGCGCAGCACCTCCCGCTCGCGCGGGGTCAGCGACTCCACCAGGCGCTCGCTCTCGGTGCGGTGCTTGCGGGCGGCGGTCAGCTCCCGCAGCACACCGGTGAGCAGGGCGGGCGGCAGATGGGTCTCGTCGCGCAGGACTCCGCGGATGACGGTGAGCAGCCGGGACAGCGAGCAGTCCTTGGCGACCCAGCCGCAGGCGCCGGCCTGGAGGGCGAGCGCGGCGCGGCGCGGGTCGTCCTTCTCGGCGAGTACGACGGTCCGCACCCCCGGCTGGGCCCCCCGCACCCCCGCGACCAGGGATATCCCGTCCACCAGCCCGTCCTCGTCACCCTCCCGCACCGGGACGGCGGGCCGGGCCCCGGGGACGGTGCCGCCGAGGTCGGCGTCGACGAGCACGACGTCGAAGCGGCGGCCGTCGGCGGCCGCCCGCTCCAGGCAGCGCAGTGCCGCCGGACCGGAGCCGGCCGCGGACACCTCGACGTCGGGCTCGGCGGCCAGGGCGGCGGCGAGCGACTCGGCGAAGATGCGGTGGTCGTCGACGACCAGGACTCGGACACGAACCACTGAAAACCCCCTTCCCCACGCTCCTGGTCGGAGCAGGGGAGTCTCCCATCGCCGGAGAACTCCGAGCGGCACGGACCCGACGCCCGGGGCCGAGCGCGGTCGTACGGCCCTCGCCGTACCGGACCGCCACCCCGCCCCGGTGTCCTGCCCGAGCCCTCTCGCCCCCTGACCAGCACCGGCCCCCACCGGTGCCGCTCATCAGGGTACGACCGGCGGCCCGGAGGGGAAGGCAATTCGCAGAACTGACCGGCCGACGCGTTTAGGGTGTGCCGCATGTTTCGTATTGAGGCAGAAGTCGACAAAGCGCGGCACGATCTGCTCCGCTCCCGCCTCCGCGACACGAACACGGCGGCCTCCCCGCTCATCGACGCCCTGCGCAGAACCCCCGCCGTCCGGGAAGTCCCCATCCATCTCTGGGCGTTGGACGACTCCGGCGATCTGGCGGGCGGACTGGTGGGCCACACCTGGGCGACCTGGCTGCATGTGACCCACCTCTGGGTCGACGACCCCCACCGCGGGACGGGCCTCGGATCCCGCCTGCTGACCCGCGCCGAACGCATCGCCCACCGCGAACGCGCCTGCGTCGCCGCCCGCCTGGAGACCTGGGACTTCCAGGCCCCGGACTTCTACCGCAGGCACGACTACAAGGTGGTGTGCGCGATCCCCGACTATCCGCCGGGGATCACCGAGTACACCATGATCAAACGCCTGCCCTGACCGAACCGGCTCCCGACGGCGGGACCCGCGCCCGCGCCCGTTCCGTCAGGCCAGCCGTCTCGCGCCCGCCGAGGGAACCGCCTCGAAGACGCGCGGCGTCCGGTGGCCCGCGGCGGTGAAGGAATGTTCGATCGCCTTGGTGAGGGCGGGAACGTCGGAGGTGTCGGTCAGGACGATCGCCGAGCCGCCGAAGCCGCCGCCGGTCATCCGGGCGCCGAGGGCGCCGGAGGCGAGGGCCGTGTCGACGACCAGGTCCAGCTCCGGGCAGGAGACGCGGAAGTCGTCGCGCAGGGAGGCGTGGCCCTCGGTCAGGATCGGGCCGATCGACCGGATGTCGCCCGACTCCAGGAGGGACACCACCCGTTCCGCCCGCTCGTCCTCGGTGACGACGTGGCGGACCAGCCGGGCCACCTCCTCCTCGCCGGCCAGGTCGGCCAGCGCCGCGTCCAGGCCGTCGTAGGGGATGTCGCGCAGGGCGTCCACGCCCAGCAGGGCCGCGCCCTTCTCGCAGCCCGCGCGGCGCCTGCCGTACTCGCCGCCGCTGTGGGCGTGCTGGACCCGGGTGTCGACGACCAGCAGGCACAGGCCCTCGGAAGCCAGGTCGAAGGGGATCTGACGCTGGGACAGGTCGCGGGTGTCCAGGAACAGGGCGTGGCCCGACTCGCAGCAGGCCGAGGCGGTCTGGTCCATGATGCCGGTGGGGGCGCCGACGTAGACGTTCTCGGCGCGCTGGCACAGGCGGGCCAGTTGCCAGCCCTTCAGGCCCAGGGCGTAGAGGTCGTTCAGGGCCAGGGCGACCACGACCTCCAGGGCCGCGGAGGAGGACAGGCCGGCGCCCGTGGGGACCGTCGACGCCAGGTGGACGTCCGCGCCGGTCACCTCGTGGCCCGCCTCGCGCAGGGCCCAGACCACGCCCGCCGGGTAGCCGGTCCAGTTCCGGTCGGACTCCGGGGCCAGGTCGTCGACCCGCAGTTCCACCGGCGGTCCCGGCACATCGGCCGAGTGCAGCCGCAGCACGCCGTCGTCGCGGCGCGCGACCGCGGCGGTCGTGACGTGCGGCAGCGCGAAGGGCATCACGAAGCCGTCGTTGTAGTCGGTGTGCTCGCCGATCAGGTTGACGCGGCCCGGCGCCGCCCAGACCCCCTCCGGCTCGGCGCCGTACAGCTCGGTGAAGCCTTCCCGGACCTCAAGTGCCCCCACTTAGCGCTCCCTTGCGATGTGCTGCGCGAACTCCCAGGCATCCGCGACGATACCCGCGAGATCCGTGCGGGACGGGTTCCAGCCGAGCTTTTCGCGGGCGGCCGCCGCCGAGGCGACCAGGACCGCCGGGTCGCCGGCCCGGCGCGGGGCCACGACCTCCGGAACGGGGTGGCCGGTGACCCGCCGGACGGTCTCGACGACCTCGCGGACGGAGAAGCCGTTGCCGTTGCCGAGGTTGCACACCAGGTGCTCGCCGGGCCGGGCCGCGTCCAGGGCCAGCAGATGGGCCTCGGCGAGGTCCGCCACATGGATGTAGTCGCGTACGCAGGTGCCGTCCGGGGTCGGGTAGTCGTCGCCGTAGACGGAGATCGCCTCCCGCCTGCCCCGGGCGACCTGGAGGACCAGCGGGATCAGGTGCGACTCCGGGTCGTGGCGTTCGCCGTACGCGCCGTGCGCGCCGGCCACGTTGAAGTAGCGCAGCGAGACCGCGCCCAGGCCGTGGGCCGCCGCCTCGCCGGCGATCATGTGGTCGACGGCGAGCTTGGAGGCGCCGTAGGGGTTGGTGGGCCGGGTGGGGGCCGTCTCGACGATCGGGACCCGCTCCGGTTCGCCGTAGGTCGCCGCCGTGGAGGAGAAGACCAGCGTGCGTACGCCGGCCTCGCGCATCGCGGCGAGCAGGGCCATCGTGCCGCCGACGTTGTTCTCCCAGTACTTCTCCGGCTTCACCACCGACTCGCCCACCTGGGAGAAGGCGGCGAAGTGCAGCACCCCGGCGAAGGAGGGATCCAGCCACTTGGCGGCGTCCCGGATGTCGCCCTCTACGAAGGAGGCGCCCGCGGGCACGCCCGCACGGAAGCCGGTGGACAGGTTGTCGAGCACGACGACCTCGTGACCGGCCTCCAGCAGGTGCTGGGCGACCACGCTGCCGACGTAGCCCGCGCCGCCCGTCACCAGGTACTTCCTGCTCATGAACCCGCTACCTCCCGCAGTCGCTCGGCCGCACGCTCCGGCGGCACGTCGTTGATGAACACGTTCATGCCGGACTCGGAACCCGCGAGAAACTTCAGCTTGCCGGAAGTGCGGCGGATGGTGAAAAGCTCGAGGTGGAGCGCGAAGTCGTCGCGCGTGACACCGCCGAACCCGGCCGGCACGCCGAGCGGCGCCTGGTGCCAGGCCGCGATGTACGGCGTCGGCGGGGCGCCCTCGCCGAAGAGCCGGTCGAAGCGCCGCAACAGGTCCAGATAGATCCCGGGGAACTCCGCGCGCGCCGCCTCGTCGAGTCCGAGCAGGTCGGGGACCCGGCGCCGGGGGTACAGGTGGACCTCGTAGGGCCAGTGCGCGGCGTACGGCACGAAGGCCACCCAGTGGTCGCCCTCGACGACCACCCGCTCGCCGGCCAGTTCGCGCTCCAGGACCGCGTCGAAGAGGTTCTCCCCGCCGGTGGCCTCCTGGTGCGCCGCAAGTGAGCGCAGCATCAGCGCGGTGCGCGGGGTGGTGAAGGGGTAGGCGTAGATCTGGCCGTGCGGGTGCCCCAGCGTCACGCCGATCTCGGATCCGCGGTTCTCGAAGCAGAACACCTGCTCCACGGAGGGCAGTCGGGACAGCTCCGCGGTGCGGTCCGTCCACGCGTCCAGGACCAGCCGGGCCTGCCGCTCGCTCAGGCCGGCGAACGAGGCGTCGTGGTCCGAGGTGAAGCAGACGACCTCGCAGCGGCCGAGGTCGCCGGTCAGCGAGGGGAAGCGGTTCTCGAAGACCACCACGTCGTAGGAGGAGTCGGGGATCTCGCTCAGGCGGTCACCCGTGGACGGGCACAGGGGGCACTCGTCGGCCGGCGGGTGGTAGGTGCGGCCCTGGCGGTGGGAGGCGACGGCGACCGCGTCGCCGAGCAGCACGTCCCGGCGCACCTCCGAGGTGGTGACCGTCGGCTCCAGCGGGCGCCGGTCCACCGCGTCGCGCACGGTGTCGTCCCGCAGGTCGTAGTAGACGAGCTCACGACCGTCGGCCAGCCGGGTCGAGGTCTTCTTCACTGCCGGAACTCCCTACTGGTCCCCGGGCCGCCGGTCCGCGAGCCCACACCCCGTCGGCACTCGACCACCCCAACACAATCAAACATAACACTTCACAATTCACCACCCCCTTTTAGATCACGATCGAACAAAGCCCCTCAACAAAAATGTTCAATTACTGAACGTGGAGGCGTAGGTTCCCGCTGGACCAGTTCGCGCGGCGAAGTGAGTTCACATGCAAACCCCCACATCCCCACCCGTGCATCCGGCGGCAGGACTACGACTCCCCACGAACGGACTCGACCACGCGATCCTCGCGATCTACTTCGCCGTGGTCCTCGGCATCGGCTTCGCCGCCCGCCGCTCGGTGAGGACCAGCCTCGACTTCTTCCTCTCCGGACGCTCCCTGCCCGCCTGGATCACCGGTCTCGCGTTCATCTCCGCCAACCTGGCCGCCGCCGAGATCCTCGGCATGGCGGCCAACAGCGCCCAGTACGGCGCGTACACCGTGCACTGGTACTGGATCGGCACCATCCCGGCCATGGTCTTCCTGGGTCTGGTGATGATGCCCTTCTCCTACGGCTCCAAGGTGCGGTCGGTACCCGAGTTCCTGCCGCTGCGCTTCGACAGGCCGGCGCATCTGCGCAGTTCGACCCTGTTCGCCTTCGCCGCCGTCCTGATCGCCGGCGTGAACCTCTACGCCCTCGCGGTCGTCGTCGAGGCGCTGCTGGGCCGGCCGCAGTGGGTGGCGATCGTGGTCGCCGGCTTCTTCGTCCTCGCCGATCACCCGGCACCCACCATGCGACCGTACGCGCGACACCCGAACAGTCGCACCCCTCCACCGATGCGATCACCCCGATCAGCGAACGCCAGGCACGCGCGTTCGAGTTCGACCGGCTCCACCGGTCGGGCCGTCAGGGCGCTCCGCGCCCTGGAATCCGGATGCGGCGGCACTCCGCGCCGCTGTCACACGATGCGATTCCTACCCGGTCTGAACGGCGGGCCTCCTCGCAAGAGAGCAGGTGACCCGGGCGCCCCCGTCCGGCGCGGGAGAGCCGGGCCGGACGACGGGGTCACGGCAGCGGGCCCGCGCGGTCCAGCAGGCCGGTGCGGGCGGCCAGGGCCGCCGCCTCCAGCCGCGAGCCCACCCCGAGCTTCATCAGGACCCGTTGGACGTGGGTCCGGGCCGTGCTGGGGGCGATGCCCATGCCGGCCGCGATCAGGCGGGTGTCCTCGCCCTCGGCGACCCGGACCAGGACCTCCACCTCGCGCGGGGTGAGCATCCGCAGCAGACGCTGGCCCTCGTCGTCCGGTGGGGCGGCGGGGTTCAGCAACTCGCCGAAGGCGCCCTGGAGGAGTTGGGGGGCGACGGCGGCCTCGCCCGCCCTCGCCTTGATGATCGCCCGCTCGACGCCCTCGATGCGCTCGTCATGGCGTACGTATCCCGAGGCCCCCGCCGCGAAGGCGGCCGCGATGCCGCGCGGGGACGGAACCGGGCCGAGCACGACCACCGCGACCTGCGGGCGCTCCCGCTTGATCTTCACCACCGGGTCGAAGATGCCGGGCTCGGCCGGTGTCGCCGTGCCCAGCAGGCACACCTCCGGAGCGCGGTTGATCACCAGGTCCGCCGCGCCCGCGGCCGGCGCCGCGGCGGCGAGCACGCGGTGTCCGCGCAGCTTCAGCGCCGAGGCCAGCGCCTCGGCCAGTAGCCGGTGGTCGTCGACCACCATGAGCCGCACTCCCATCGAGCCCCCAGTCCCCCCAAGGATGTCCACAGCCCCGGGCGGCGGCCCCCCGGCACGCCCGCCCGTCATGCCCCCGGAAGCTACACGCTTGTTCGACGTCGCGCTGCCCCTACCGGCGAGAAGTACCCCCGGATCGGCGGACTTTTCGCATTCCTCGCATTCAAAAGTCATTTCGAGGGTCATGCGGGGGAGTTGAGTGGTACGCGCACGGCCCCGCCCCCGGTCGGGGACGGGGCCGTCTCGTTCCGGCCGTGCGGCGGATCAGCCGCCCGCTCCGAAGGCCAGCGCCAGGTAGTCCTTGCCGAGGGACGAGGACGACGCCTTGCGGGCGTAGATCGACGACATGTAGAGGTGACCCTGGGAGTAGAGGAACTCCGCGCGGTCCGGGGACATGGAGGTCTCCGCGTCGCGCACGTCCCGCGAGGCCGGGTTCTCCAGCAGCCTGGTCTGCTTGAAACTGCCGCCGTCGATGCTGACGATCTGGCCGCCCTTGTCGTAGGGCGGGCTCTTGTACGCGATGACGTCGGCGCCGTCCATGCGCAGCGGGTAGATGTGGTAGCCGTCGCCCGCGTCGGCGCGCTGGCCGGTCTGCTTTCCGGTGCCGAGGTCGAACGCGACGACCTCGTTGGTCTTGCGGAACTCTTCGCTGCCGTCGTGGTCCTCGGTGGGCACGTACAGCCGGTCGTTGCCGACCGCGAGGCCCCGGCAGTCCTCGACCCTGCTGATGCCGTCGCAGCGGGCCGCGTAGGTGTCGCCGGGCGCCGAGATGTGGGCGCGCAGCTTGCCGGTCCCGTTGTCGATGGAGAAGAAGTCCGAGATGCCGCTGCCGTCGCCCGCGCTCTGGCCCACGTCGGCGGCCACGACGAGCGGGGCGGTCGAGACGATCGCGGCGTACTCGATGCCCTGCGACATCTTGTACTCCGAGATCACCTTGCCGGACTTCGGGTCGATCGTCTGGATGTGCAGCTGACGCTGCCCGTACTGGCCGCACTTGCGCACCGCGACCAGCTTCGCACCACCGCCGTACCCGGCGTCGTAGCAGGTGTCGGCCGCCTTCGGGGCCCACAGGGCCTTGCCGTCCGCGATGTCGAAGGCGGCGCCGCCGCTGGTGCCGCCCACGGCGACCGTGCCGCCGCTGACGGTGACGTTGTCGAGCCTGACGGGCTGGTCACCGGACTTGACGGTCTGCGTCCACAGCTTCTTTCCGGCGTCCAGGTCGATCGCCGCGACCTGGCTGCAGCCGTGCGTGGGCTTGTCCTTGGTCGGCATGGCCGGCTCGTAGACGATCGCCGTCCTGCCCTCCGGGGTGGCGTGCTTGCTGGCCTCGCACACCGGGCCGGGCAGCTCGATCGTCCACAGCTTGGTGCCCTTGTCCCGGTCGTAGCCGACGACCTCGGCGACGCCGCTCTTGACGTACGCCTTGTCCGTGAGCCACGAGCCGGTGGTGGTGACCAGGTCGCTCACCTCGGGCATCGGCACCTGGTAGAGGACCTTGGCGGCCGGGTCGGACGGCGCCTTCTCCGTGCCGCCGGAGGCGGACTTCCCGTCGTCTCCCTTGCCGCCGGTGCCACCGCTGGAACTGGCGGTGTCCTGCTTGCCGCCGTCGGACCTGTTCGAGTACCAGATGCCGGTGCCGATGATCAGCGCGATCACGACGACGGTCGAGACGATCATCACCACCTGGGCGTTGATCTTCCGGCCTCCGGCCTGCGGCTGCACCGGCACGGTCGGCGGCCGGCCGGGATAGCCGTACCCGGGCTGCTGGGCGCCGTACGGGTTCGGCTGCGCGGTGGCGGACTGGGCGTAGGGGTTCGGCTGCAGGCCCGGGTAGCCGTAGCCGGACTGGGACTGCGGAGGTCCGGCGGGGGGCGGCGGCGTCTGCGGGGCGCCCTGCGGTGTCTGCGGGTAGCCGTAACCCGGCGCCGGCTGGGGGGACTTGGCGAAGTCCGGACCGCCCACGGGCGGCGTCTGCGGAGGTTGTGCGGGCTGCTGCGGCTGCTGGTCCCGCGGCGGGCCGAAGCCGCCGGGCTGCGGCGGCTGGTTGGGCGGCGGGGGCGGCTGGGACATGGCGGGTGCACCTCGGGGGAAGCGGAGGGGGCGGGACGACGGGGAAGCCGGGTGGCCGGAACGGCGTGCGGCGCCGGCCGCGCGTGGCGCGGCCGGCCGGGCTCACTTGCCGTAGGCGAGCATCAGCTTCTCCTTCGTGTCGGCCTTTCCGCGCAGCCGGGTGGTGGAGAGGTAGAAGCGTCCGTCGACCCAGTCGACGGCCCGCGAGTAGAAGCCGTTCTCGATCGACGCGGTGCCCTCCGGGTTCTGGAGCAGCTTGACCGGAGTGTGGGCCGAGCCAGCCGTCGCCACGGACACGATCTGGCCGCCCGCGTCGTACGACGGCTCGACGTACACGATGAGCTGCCCGTTCTCCACCTTGAGCGGCATCATCGAGGTGTCCGTCGGGGACTTCACACGCCACTTCTCCTTGCCGGTGGCGAGGTTGAGGGCGACGATCTCGTTGGCGCCGGTGGTGACGTCGGTGGGCAGGTAGAGGGTGTCGGCGTCGGAGGCGACGGCCTGGCAGCCCTGGAGGTTACGGGCGAGGATGGCCCAGCCGCACTGGGCGTTGAAGTTCGACTTGGTGTCCACCTGGGAACGGATGGCGCCGCCGCTCAGCGTCGAGATGTTCCAGTGCTTCTTGTCCTTGTCCACCGAGTACACGACCACCGGGTCGACGGAGTAGACACGCTCGACCGACCAGTCCTTGGGGATCTTCTTGGTCCACCTGACCGCGCCGGTCGCGGGGTCGAGTTCCTGCACCTCGTCGTGCTCGTTCGAACCGCCGGCCCCGCAGGACGCCACGGAGATCAGCCGGGCACCGCCCGCGAAGGCGCCGGGGAAGCAGGCCTGGCCGTAGCGCCGCTTGTCGAAGAGCTTCTTGCCGCTGTCGACGTCGTACGCCGTGCCCGACTGCGAGCGGCCCACCATCAGCGTCTTGCCGGCCACGGTCATCTCGATGGTGAGCGTGCTGTCGAACAGCTCGCCGTCCTCGACCTTGACGGTCCAGCCCTTCGCGCCGGTGTTCAGGTCGATCTGCTGGAGCTGGTTGCACTTGGCGCGGTCGCTGCTGCCGCTCATGTAGGCCACGACCACCTTGTCGTCGGCCGTCTTCTGCGGTGTCACCGCGCAGATCTTCTCCGGGAACGTGATCGGTTCCCAGGTGGGCCCGCCGTCACCGACGTTGTAGGCGAAGACCTGCTTGTACGCCGCCTTCACCGCCGTCCTGCCGGTGATCCACATACCGGGGGCCTCGGCGCCGCCACCGGGCGCGGCGGGCGCCTCCTTGTACCAGAGCACCCTGGCCTCGCCGGACTTGCGGCCCGCGTTGAGGTCCTCCGTCTCCCCCTTGCCGTCGCCGCTGCCGTCACCGGGGTCGACCGGGGCGTCGGAGGCGGCGGACTTCGAGGGCTTCGCGTCGCCGCTCGCGTCGGCGACCGGCTTCTTGCCGCCGTCGTCGCCGCTGACGGCCCAGACCGTGACACCGGCGACGAGCACGGCGGCCACCGCGGCGCCGATGATGGCCGCGGTCCTGCCCTTGAACGGGCTGCCGGAGCCGCCGGGGGGCGGGGTACCGGGCGCGCCCCCGAAGTACGGCTGCTGCGGGTAGCCGTAGCCGGGCTGCTGCCCGTACGGCCCCGGCTGCTGCGGCTGCCCGTACGGGCCGGGTGCGGCGGGCGCGCCGTAGGGGCCGGGCTGGGCGTAGGGACCGGGCTGCTGCGGGTAGCCGTAGCCGGGCTGCGGCGGTCCGGCGGGCGGGGGCGGCGGGGTCTGCGGCGGCTGGGCCGGGGGCGGGGGCGTGGCCTGGCGCGGGTCCTGGGGGGCACCGAAACCGCCCTGCGCCGACGGGTCCTGGGGAGCTCCGAAACCGCCCTGCGCCGGTGGGGTCTGCGGCGGCCCGAAGCCGCCGGGCTGCGGCGGCTGGTCCTGCGGCTGATGCGGCTGATCCTGCGGTGCTCCGAAGCCGCCCTGGGGCGGCCGGCTGGGCGGCTGAGACATCAGCGCGCTTCCCCCTCAATCACTGCTTTTTAGCCACGCCCTGAGGTACCCGAAGAACCCAGAGCCGTCCGGGAAAGTCCCCGGACGGCTCATTCCTATCACTCGCAACCTGCCCGCCACCGGGCCGCGTCGGCCCCTGTTCCCAAGGGAGGACCGGCCCGTGACGCGCCCGTTATGCGTGGCGGACCCGGGGGACTCTCCTCCAGAAAACCGCCACGCCGCGTTCACACGACGCGTGCGCCCCGCCCCCGACGGGACCGCCCGCAGCGCTACGCGTCCTCGGCGAGTTCGAGCCAGCGCATCTCCAGTTCCTCCCGTTCCCCCGCCAACGCGCGCAGCTCGGCGTCGAGTTCGGCGACCTTCGCGAAGTCGGTGGCGTGCTCGGCGATCCGCGTGTGCAGCGTGGACTCCTTCTCGGAGATCCGGTCCAACTGCCGCTCGATCTTCTGCAGTTCCTTCTTCGCGGCGCGCAGTTCGGCGGCGCTCCGCTCGGGCGCGGCCTGCTCGGCGACGGCCGACGGGACCGGGGCGGCGGCCGCCGCCTGCTGCTCCATCCGCTGCCGCCGCTCCAGGTACTCGTCGATGCCGCGCGGCAGCATCCGCAGCGCGCCGTCGCCGAGGAGCGCGTACACCGTGTCGGTGGTGCGCTCGACGAAGAAGCGGTCGTGGGAGATGACGATCATCGAGCCGGGCCAGCCGTCGAGGACGTCCTCGAGCTGGGTGAGGGTCTCGATGTCGAGGTCGTTGGTGGGCTCGTCGAGGAAGAGCACGTTGGGCTCGTCCATGAGCAGGCGCAGCAGTTGCAGACGCCGCCGCTCACCGCCGGACAGGTCGCCCACCGGCGTCCACTGCTTCTCCTTGCCGAAGCCGAACGTCTCGCACAGCTGCCCGGCGGTCATCTCCCGCCCCTTGCCGAGGTCGACGCGCTCGCGCACCTGCTGCACGGCCTCGAGGACCCGCCAGTCCGGGTCGAGTTCGGCGACCTCCTGGGAGAGGTAGGCGAGCTTCACGGTCTTCCCGACGGCGATCCGCCCGCCGACGGGCTGTGCCTCGCCCTCGGTGCGGGCGGCGTCCGCCATGGCCCGCAGCAAGGAGGTCTTCCCGGCGCCGTTGACGCCGACGAGACCGATCCGGTCACCCGGCCCGAGGTGCCAGGTGACGTGCTTGAGCAGCACCTTGGGCCCGGCCTGCACGGTGACGTCCTCGAGGTCGAGGACGGTCCTGCCCAGCCGGGAGGAGGCGAACTTCATCAGCTCGCTGCTGTCCCGCGGCGGCGGCACGTCCTTGATCAGCTCGTTGGCGGCCTCCACGCGGAAGCGCGGCTTGGAGGTGCGGGCGGGGGCGCCGCGCCGCAGCCAGGCCAGTTCCTTGCGGATCAGGTTCTGCCGCTTGGCCTCCTCGGAGGCGGCGATGCGCTCGCGTTCGGCGCGGGCGAAGACGTAGTCGGAGTAACCGCCCTCGTACTCGTACACCGCCCCGCGCTGCACGTCCCACATGCGGGTGCAGACCTGGTCGAGGAACCACCGGTCGTGGGTGACGCACACCAGCGCGGAGCGGCGCTCGCGCAGGTGCCGGGCCAGCCAGGAGATGCCCTCGACGTCGAGATGGTTGGTGGGCTCGTCCAGGACGAGCAGGTCCTGCTCCTCGATGAGCAGCTTGGCGAGTGCGATCCGCCGCCGCTCACCGCCGGACAGCGGTCCGATGACGGTGTCGAGGCCCTTGGGGAAGCCCGGCAGGTCGAGCCCGCCGAACAGTCCGGTCAGGACATCCCTGACCTTGGCGTTGCCCGCCCACTCGTGGTCGGCCATGTCCCCGATGACCTCGTGGCGGACGGTGGCCTCCGGGTCGAGGGAGTCGTGCTGCGTGAGCACCCCGAGCCGCAGTCCGCCGGAGTGCGTGACCCGTCCGGTGTCGGCTCCCTCCAGCCTGGCCAGCATCCGGATCAGCGTGGTCTTGCCGTCACCGTTGCGTCCGACGACCCCGATCCGGTCCCCTTCGGACACACCGAGCGAGACACCGTCGAGCAGGGCGCGCGTGCCGTACACCTTGCTGACGTTCTCGACATTGACCAGGTTGACGGCCATTTCACTCCTGTGCGCGGGGGTCGGTCAGCTTTCTAGCGTAGGGCCTCGCGAGCAGGGGACGGTGCGCGAGAGAACGGTCACTCTTTGTGATGACATGATCGGGATACGGCCGCTACGGTGGGAAGGCAGGGCCCAGGATCCCGCCATGGGAGGAACCATGACTGCCGAGCCCATCCCCGAGGTGACCGTGCCCGAGCCCGAGCCGGCGTCCCGGTGGCCGATGCCGCCTCAGGACGGCTGGACCGTGGACGACCTGCACACGCTGCCCGGCCTCCCGCCGCACACCGAGATGATCGACGGGAGCCTGGTCTTCGTGAGTCCGCAGCGCTATTTCCACAGCATTGTCATCGACCTGCTGGTGAGCGGCCTGCGCCGGACGACTCCACCGAGGCTGAAAGTCACCCGGGAGATGACCGTCGTCATCGACCGCAAGAACGGGCCGGAACCGGATGTCTCCGTGATCCGCGCTGAGGCGGTGACCAGCCGCAGCCAGACGTCCTTCCGGGCCTCCGACGTCGTCCTCGCCGTGGAAGTGGTCTCGCCCGACTCCGAGTCCCGCGATCGCGACACCAAGCCGCGCAAGTACGCCGCCGCGGGCATCGACCACTTCTGGCTGGTGGAGATGGTGGGCGAGGAGGAGCGGCCGGTCGTCTACGTGTACGAACGCGATCCGGTCACCAAGACCTACATCGTCACCGGAATCCACCACGACCGTCTGAAGCTCTCCGTCCCCTTCGACATCGACATCGACCTGACGGAGATCGACACCCTCTGACCGGGCCGCTCAGAGCACCGTGGCCCCCGGCGCGGGCCCCGCCGCCACGCGTACCGCGCGGCACGTGCCGGACTCCCGCAGGGCTCGCGCCACCGTCCCCGCCGACTCGGCGTCCGCCACGAGGAACGCCGTCGTCGGCCCCGACCCCGACACCAGGCCCGCCAGGGCCCCCGCCTCGCGGCCGGCCGCGAGGGTGTCCGCCAGCGACGGGCGCAGGGAGAGCGCGGCGGGCTGGAGGTCGTTGGAGAGCGCGGCGGCGAGGGCGGCCACGTCCCCCTTCTCCAGCGCGGCCAGCAGGTCCTCGGAGGCGGTCGGCTCCGGGATCCGGACGCCCTCGTTCAGCCGGTCGAACTCGCGGAACACCGCCGGTGTGGACAGCCCTCCGTCGGCCATCGCGAACACCCAGTGGAAGGTGCCGCCGACCTCCAGCGGGCGCAGCTTCTCCCCGCGCCCGGTGCCCAGCGCCGCCCCACCGACCAGACTGAACGGCACGTCGCTGCCCAACTCGGCGCAGATGCCGAGGAGTTCGTCGCGGGAGGCGTTGGTGCCCCACAGTGCGTCACAGGCCAGCAGCGCGCCCGCGCCGTCCGCGCTGCCGCCCGCCATGCCCCCGGCGACCGGGATGTCCTTGGCGATGTGGATGTGCACGTCGGGGCTGCGGCCGTGGCGTTCGGCGAGGACGAGGGCGGCGCGGGCGGCGAGGTTCGTACGGTCCAGGGGGACCTGGCCGGCGTCGTCGCCCGCGCAGGTCACGCGCAGCTCGTCGGCCTCGGTGACCGTGACCTCGTCGTACAGACCGACCGCGAGGAAGACGTTCGCCAGGTCGTGGAAGCCGTCGGGACGGGCGGCGCCGACCGCGAGCTGGACATTGACCTTGGCCGGGACGCGTACGGTGACGCTCACTTACCGGTCTCCTTGTGCTCGGCGATCCGTGCGAACTCCTCCACCGTCAGCGACTCGCCCCGCGCCTGCGGGGAGACCCCGGCGGCGACCAGGGCCGCCTCCGCCGCCGCGGCCGACCCGGCCCACCCGGCGAGCGCGGCGCGCAGGGTCTTGCGGCGCTGGGCGAAGGCCGCGTCGACGACGGCGAAGACCTCACGCTTGGTGGCGGTGGTCGCGAGCGGTTCCGTGCGCCGGACCAGGGACACCAGTCCGCTGTCGACGTTCGGCGCGGGCCAGAAGACATTGCGGCCGATCGCCCCGGCCCGCTTGACCTCGGCGTACCAGTTCGCCTTCACGGACGGCACGCCGTACACCTTCGAGCCGGGCGCCGCGGCGAGCCGGTCGGCGACCTCCGCCTGCACCATCACGAGGGTGCGCTCGATGCTCGGGAAGGTGTCGAGCATGTGCAGCAGGACGGGCACGGCCACGTTGTAGGGGAGGTTCGCGACCAGGGCGGTGGGCGCGGGGCCCGGCAGCTCGGTGACGTGCATCGCGTCGGAGTGGACCAGCGCGAAACGGCCGGCGCGCTCCGGCATGCGGGCGGCGACGGTCGCGGGCAGCGCGGCGGCGAGTACGTCGTCGATCTCGACGGCGGTGACCCGGTCGGCGGCCTCCAGCAGGGCCAGGGTGAGGGAGCCGAGCCCCGGGCCGACCTCGACGACCACGTCCTCGGGGTGGACGTCGGCGGTGCGGACGATGCGGCGGACGGTGTTCGCGTCGATCACGAAGTTCTGGCCGCGTTGCTTGGTCGGGCGTACGCCGAGTGCTGCCGCCAGTTCGCGGATGTCGGCGGGGCCCAGGAGGGCGTCGGGGGCGGGGCTGCTCACGGCACAAGGGTACGGGGGCGCAGGTGGCGTGATTGCCACGGCCGCCCGAAGCCGGGTCCGGCCCGCGGCCGCCCGAAGCGGAGGCCGGCGCGCGGGGAACGGCCCGCCCGCGGCCCCGCCCGCCTACCCCCGCAGCCGGTCGCCGCAGTGGGGCCAGGGGCTCGCCCCCCGGCTCACGTACAGCTTCTTCGCGCGGTAGGTCTGCTCCTCCGCGGGCGCGTCCTGGGGGCGGCCCCGGCCGCCGAGGCCGTGCCAGGTGTCTTCGTCGAACTGGTACAGGCCGCCGTACGTGCCCGAGGCGTCCACGGCGTCCGCCCGGCCGCCGGACTCGCACTGCGCGAGCCCCTGCCAGTCGAGGTGGTCGGCGCCCCGTACCGACCGCGGGTGGGGCTTGGTACCGACCTTCACGATCTGCGTCCGCGGCGCGCGCACCATCTCCGACTCCACGAGCCACGGCCGCTGCCGCACGCCGTTGACCGTGCGCACGGAGTACTCGACCCTGCGCACTCCCGGCCGTCCGGCCCGCTCGACGACCTCCGTCCCCTTGAGCAGGGCCGGGTCGGCGGTGCGTCGCACGGCGAACGGGATGAGTTCCTCGCGCGTCTCCCGGCTCCCGGTGATCCGCAGCACGGTGACCGTCTGCCCGTCGCGGGGGAAGCTGTCCGGCGCCACGGAGACGGTGTCCTGGCCCCGCAGGGTGATCCCGGCCTGCTCCACCACGTCCCGCACGGTCGCCGCGTTGGTGCGGACGGTGCGGGCGCGGCCGTCCGCCATGACGGTCACCAAACGTTCGGTGCGCACGTCGAGCGCGAGTCCGGCGCGTCCGATGGGCTTCGAGCGCGCGGCCGACAGATACGCCCCCTCCGCGCGCACGCCCAGCTCCCTGAGCGCCTCGTCGACCGTGCGCGCCGTCGTCCACACCTCGCGGCGGTGTCCGTCGAGTGTCAGCCGGACCGGCCGCCCGTGGCGGACGGTGATCTCGTCGCCGCTGGTGAGCGCGGCCTCGGGGTCGGGCAGCACCACGTCGTGCGGCCCGAGCCGCACACCCTCGTCGGCCAGCAGTCCGGAGACGTCGTCGGCGAAGGTGTGCAGGCTGCGCTCGCTGCCGTCGACGCTGAGCTCGATCGCCTTGTCCTCGGCGACGAACGCGGTGGTCCCGCCCGCCAGGAACGCGACGACCAGCGCGCGGGGCAGCAGCCGGCGCACGCACGCCTCGGGCCGCTCCGTGTACCACGCCCTGCGCCGCCGCGCGCCCCGGTGCGTGCCGCTCCCCGCGCCGCTCGCCGTAGCGCTCTCGGCCCGGCGGGTCTGGCGGGGCAGCACCGGCTGGGTGGGCTCGTGGGCGGCGGACCGGCCGAGGGCCTCGTACGCGGGCCCGTACGTGTCCGCGTACGGCGACCCGTGGGGCCCGTACGGCAGCGTCCGCGCGGTGTGCACGTCGTGGTGGAGTGCGGTGTGCTCGTACTGCTCGTACTGCTCGTACTGCTCGTGCGAGCTGTACCGCTGGTACGGGCCGCCGTACCGCCGGTACGCGTTGTCCTGCTCGTACGGGCTGCCGTACCGCCGGTACGCGTTGTCCTGCCGGTACGGGTTGTTGTACCGCTCGTACGCACCGCCGTACTGCTCGTGCGGGTGGTACGGCCCGTAGGACTCATACGTCTCGTAGGTCTCGTATGCGCCGTACGTCTCGTACGCCTCGTACCGCAGATCGCTCACGCGGCCAGAACCTAGCGGAGCGCCCGTCACTCTCCAAAGCGCTCCGGATGCGCTCAGTAGCCGAAAGCGCGGGCCGTGTTGACCGCCAGTGCCGTCGCCAGGGTGTCCTCGTCGATGCCACGCACGGCGGCCATCGCACGCACCGTGACCGGAACGAGGTACGGGGCGTTGGGCCGTCCGCGGTACGGCGCCGGGGTCAGGAAGGGCGCGTCGGTCTCCACCAGGACCAGCTCCAGCGGGGCGACGGCGAGGGCGTCCCGCAGGTTCTGGGCGTTCTTGAAGGTGACGTTGCCGGCGAAGGACATGTAGTAGCCGGCGCGGGCGCACACCTCGGCCATCTCCGCGTCGCCCGAGTAGCAGTGGAACACCGTCCGCTCGGGGGCGCCCTCCTCCTTGAGGACGCGCAGGACGTCGGCGTGCGCGTCCCGGTCGTGGATGACGAGGGCCTTGCCGTGCCGCTTGGCGATCTCGATATGGGCGCGGAAGGACCGCTCCTGCGCCGCCTTGCCCTCGGGGCCGGTGCGGAAGTAGTCGAGCCCGGTCTCCCCGACGCCCTTGACCTGGGGCAGCGCGGCCAGCCGGTCGATCTCGGCCAGGGCCTCGTCGAGCCCCGCGTCCCCGCCCGGCTCGCGCGCGCCCTGCCGCGACCAGCCGTCGGGGTCGCCGTGGACGATGCGCGGAGCCTCGTTCGGGTGCAGGGCGACCGTCGCGTGGACGCTGTCGTACGCCGCGGCCGTCTCGGCGGCCCACCGCGAGCCGTTGAGGTCGCAGCCGACCTGGACGACCGTCGTCACGCCCACCGACGCGGCCTTGGCCAGGCCTTCCTCGACCGTGCCGGACTGCATGTCGAGGTGGGTGTGGGAGTCGGCGACCGGTATCCGGAGCGGCTCCGGAAGCGGGGGCGCCGCGTTCTTGTCGGCGTTCGAAGGCATGCCCCGATCCTACGGAAGGGGCGGGTCCTCATCGTCCACCGCTCGTCGCGGGGCGGCGCTCAGCCCGCCTTGCGGTGGAAGGGGTGCAGCAGGTCCGACAGGTGCCAGTGGTGGTCGCCGTGGCCGGTGCGGGTGCCCTGCGCGCGGTCCGCCGCCTCCTCCCCCGGCGGGGACGTCCCGACCTGGTTCGCCACGGACGGCGCCGGATGGTGCCGGCGCTCCTCGTGCGGGTGCAGATGGCTCTGCGCGGACGACACCCGGCCGGCCATCATGATCCGGACGACGTGCCCGTCGCAGTTCTGGCAGCGCGGCCGGCTCAGCGGGGACGGCACGACGCGGCCGTCCGTCACGTACCGCACGCACTCGTTGCCGTCGCCGTCCGTGTAGTGCTCTATCTCGTACGACTGCTCCCATCCGTGCCCGCACCTCATGCAGGCGAAGGAGTAGGACTCGTTGACGACGGCCGTGGCCGTACCGCGGTGGCCGTACCGCCGCCCTGTGATGTCGCTCACGCCAGCTCCTCGTGTCCGCTGGACAAAGGGGACGGTTGCCGTCCCGTCGTCCAGTGAACTCCTCCGCCGTCGGCGGCGCACAAGGCCTGGGGAGTGTTGGAGGCGTTTTGGGCCCCGCTTGCCAAAGGGTCCCTCCAGCGGCCGAAGTCGCTTTGCCTTCCCGGACGGCTCTTTGCTACCCCATGGGGCGGCCGCTCATGAGAGATGCGCCCTGCTCAGAGCGGGTGTGAGCGGGGTCTCACGCCTCCGCGCGCTTGGCGGCGACCACCGCGTCGAACACCTCCCGCTTGGGCACCCCGGCCTCGGCCGCGACCGCCGCGATGGCCTCCTTGCGGCGTTCCCCGGCCTCCTCGCGCACCCGCACCCGCCGCACCAGTTCCTCGGGGCCGATCTCCTCGGGTCCCTTCTCGGGCGCCCCCTCGACCACGACGGTGATCTCGCCGCGCACACCCTCGGCGGCCCACGCGGCCAGTTCCCCGAGCCCGCCGCGCCGCACCTCCTCGTAGGTCTTGGTCAGCTCCCGGCACACGGCGCCCCGCCGCTCGGCGCCGAACACCTCGGCCATCGCCGCGAGCGTGTCGTCGAGCCGGTGCGGGGCCTCGAAGTAGACCAGCGTGCGCCGCTCGTCCGCGACCTCCCGCAGCCGGGTCAGCCGCTCGCCCGCCTTGCGCGGCAGGAATCCCTCGAAACAGAACCGGTCGACCGGCAGCCCGGACAGCGCGAGCGCGGTGAGCACGGCGGACGGGCCCGGTACGGCCGTCACCCGGACGTCCTGCTCCACGGCGGCCGCGACCAGCCGGTAGCCCGGGTCGGAGACGGACGGCATGCCCGCGTCCGTCACCAGCAGCACACGCGCCCCGCCGAGCAGTTCCTCGACCAGTTCCGGGGTGCGGGCGGACTCGTTGCCCTCGAAGTACGACACGACGCGCCCCTTGGGGGTGACGCCGAGCGCCTGGGTGAGCCGGCGCAGCCGCCGGGTGTCCTCGGCGGCGACCACGTCCGCGCCGGCCAGCTCCTCCGCGAGCCGGGGCGGCGCGTCCTGGACGTCGCCGATGGGAGTGCCCGCCAAAACAAGGATTCCATTCACGCACCCCATCCTCTCAAGTGCCGTCGCGGGCGGACGCGTCCCGGCCGGTACCGGCCATGCGCGGGACTCACACAGAACGGTTCCCTACGATGGCGCGGTGACCAGTACCGCGTCCCACACGGAAACCCGGCAGGGCCCGGCCCCGCACGACCAGCGGCCGACGTGGCAGCAGCGCCTGCGCCGCTTCGGCCACTCCGCGGGGCCCGCGAGCGGCGGCAGTGGCGTCGTCGACCGTCTGGTGCCGCCGTATGCGCGGCCCGGGGAGCGCCTGTGGGCGGCCCTCGGCATCCCGCGGACCCTCGCCGACCGGATCGTCCGCTGGTCGGGCTGGGGCGGCCCGTTGCTGGTCACGCTGGTGGCGGGCCTGCTGCGGTTCTGGAACCTGGGCAGCCCGAAGGCGGTGATATTCGACGAGACGTACTACGCCAAGGACGCGTGGGCGCTCGTCCACCGCGGCTTCGAGGTCAACTGGGACAAGAACGCCAACGACCTGATCCTCAAGACCGGCGGGCACATCCCGATCCCCTCGGACGCGGCCTATGTCGTGCACCCGCCGGTCGGCAAGTACGTGATCGGCCTCGGCGAGCTGCTCTTCGGGTTCAACCCGTTCGGCTGGCGCTTCATGACGGCCCTGCTCGGCACACTGTCGGTGCTGATGCTGTGCCGGATCGGCCGGCGGCTGTTCCGCTCCACCTTCCTCGGCTGCCTGGCGGGCGCGCTGATGGCGGTGGACGGCCTGCACTTCGTGATGAGCCGGACCGCACTGCTGGACGGCGTGCTGATGTTCTTCGTGCTGGCCGCCTTCGGCTGCCTGCTGATCGACCGCGACCGGGCCCGGGAGAAACTCGCCGCCGCGCTCCCGGCCGACGTCGACGGGCGGGTGCGGCCCGACGCGCACACGGCCGAGACGACCCGCCTCGGCCTGCGCCCATGGCGCTGGGCGGCGGGCCTCATGCTGGGCCTGGCGTTCGGCACCAAGTGGAACGGCCTGTACATCCTGGCCGCGTTCTGCGTCATGGCCGTGCTGTGGGACGTGGGCGCCCGCAAGGTGGCCGGCGCCTGGCACCCGTACACGGCCGTGCTGAAGCGGGACACCGGCATCACGTTCCTGGCCACGGTCCCGGTCGCGATCGCCGTCTACCTGGTCTCCTGGATCGGCTGGATCCGCTCCCCCGCCGACGGCAGCGGCGGCTACTTCCGCGACTGGGCCACGACCGACGGCAAGGGCGGCGCCTTCACCTTCCTGCCGGACTGGCTGCGCAGCCTGTGGCACTACGAGCACGAGGTCTACAAGTTCCACGTCGGCCTGTCCTCGCCGCACAACTACCAGTCCAACCCGTGGAGCTGGATCGTCGACGGCCGCCCGGTGTCGTACTTCTACGAGTCGCCCTCCCCCGGCACGGCGGGCTGTCCCACGGACGCCGCCGGCAAGTGCGCCCGCGAGGTCCTCGCCATCGGCACGCCGATGCTGTGGTGGGCGGCCTGCGCCGCGCTGGTGTACGTCCTGTGGCGCTGGTTCTTCCGCCGCGACTGGCGTGCGGGCGCCATCGCCTGCGGCGCCGCCGCCGGCTACCTGCCCTGGTTCATGTACCAGGAGCGCACGATCTTCTTCTTCTACGCCATCGTCTTCCTCCCCTTCCTGTGCCTGGCGGTGGCGATGCTGATCGGCGCGCTCGTGGGCCCGCCCGGCTCCTCGGAGACCCGCCGCGTCGCGGGCGCCACCGGCGCGGGCGTCCTGTTCCTGCTGATCGCCTGGAACTTCGTCTACTTCTGGCCGCTGTACACGGGGACGTCGATTCCGATCGACTCCTGGCGGTCGCGGATGTGGCTGGACACCTGGGTCTAGCTGGGCGAACACACCATGAGGGCGCGGCTGCCGGCCGTGCCCTCATGGTCGTTGTCGGTCGTCAGCCGTTGCTGCCGGCCGCCCTCGGACGGCCCGGAGACGGCCCCACGGCAGATTTACGGGCCGCGCGGCAGTCGGCGCATGATCTGGCCTTTACGGCGGCCCAGCAGCCCGGCGCCCCACGGATGCCCCACTGTCCGGCAAGCGAACAGTGAGCCAGGTTCCTATCGCCCAGCGTGGCGGCCCGGCCCCCTGCCCGAGGGTGCAGGGATGTTTCGAACCGATGTTGGCGGGCGTGCAACCCGCCGTGGGTGTTTGGGAGTACCTACGAGCGGACGTCCTAGTGCCGCGGCAGGCAACGTTTGCCCGTCAAGGAGCGGCGTCCGGTGCGTGCTCTCGGCGTGCCGGCCGGAAGTCCTCGTACTGGATGTACTTGGGCTTTCGGGCGGTGCGGCGAGAGTGCGTGCCGGGCGTCGAGACGGGGCGAACGTTGCCTGTCGGGGCACTAGTCGCGGCCACCGCTCCTGGTGGTCGCTGCAGGTCGGCGCGTGGGCCCAGCGCGCCGGCCGTCGAGGACCGCCCGGCGTGGTGTCGGGCGGCAGCTTTGAAGGAGAAATGCTCCGTGGCTCTCAGTTCTGCCAGGAAGGCAGCCATAGCGGCCGTCGCAGTCGCCGCGTTCGGAGGGATCTCGTTCGGTGCCTCCGCGATCGCGGCGACGTCGGGCCCGACCGCCCACTCGGCATCCGCACCCGTCTCCGTCGTTGCCAAGCGGTCTGCTTCCGCTCATCCGCAGGTGCCACAGGTGGTCACGCAGGTGATCGGCAAGGGCCGGATGGACGGGCACCGTTGGTCGGTGGTGTTGGAGTTCCACCGGACGCTGCCCAAGGGCTACACCCTGCCCACGTTTCCCAACGGGACCACGGCACCGGGCACATCACTGCTGTGCCAGCGCATGTTCATCGGCGGCGTCCGCATCGACCACCAAGGCGGCCCCTGGGCCGACTGCCAGCCCGTCACCGGCACACGGGACCCCCGGGCCTCAGCGGGAATGGGGCTGTGGGGCCTGCACGACAAGGGCCTCAGCGGCACCCGACTGATGGTGTCCAACCCCGAAGCCAACGTCGCCTACGGCGTGGTCTCCCTCTCCGACGGCACCCAGGTGAAGGCCACCACGGTCACCGTCCCCGGCACCACCACCTACCGCGCCTGGGCCGCACCCATCCCGAACGGACGGACCATCACCACAGTCGACCAGTACGACGCCCACCACCACCGACTCAGCCACGACACCAACTGGCGCTGACCACCGCCGCCAGCAGGTCGGGGATCCTGCACTTCAGCCGGAAACGCCTCCGCGAAGTCCCGGGAAACAGGCACAACCCGCAGGGTGCAACTACGCCTTCCCCTTAACCCGCAGCTTTACAGGCCGCGCTGACGCCGCCACCGCCGCCTGCTGTCCGTGCTCGGCCTCGCCCAAATCCGCAGTTGGCCGAGCCCCCCGTGCCGCTGCCGCCCGGACACTCCGGAGCGAGGCCTTGACCACCCACGAAGGAGCGCCGCCAGACATGGCAGGACACGCGCGCAGAACACCCGGCTCCCCGGAATCCGCCGGCAGGCGGCGGCGACGCCCCAAACGACACACCGGCCGGTGGGTCGCACTCGGCGTATCCGTGCTCATCCTGGGCACGGCTGCTGTGGGCGGCTGGCTCTACACACATCTCAACGGCAACATCAAGGGCGCCGACGTGGGCGAATCGCTCGGCGACAACCGGCCCAAGGCCGCGGCCGGAGGCCAGAACATACTGGTGATCGGCTCCGACAGCCGCGAAGGACTCGGCGACGCCTACGGCAAGAACCTCACCACCATGCAGTCCGACACCCTCATGCTGCTGCACATCAGCGGCGACGGAAAATGGGCCACGGCCGTCTCCTTCCCCCGCGACTCCTGGGTGCGGATCCCCGCCTGCGACAGCGGCAACGGCACGCAGTCCTCCGCCCACCACTTCAAGATCAACGAGGCGTTCGCGATCGGCGGCTCCACCGGCGACACCGCGAAGGCCACCGCCTGTGCCATCAAGACCATCGAAGCGAACACCCAGGTCCGCATCGACCACTTCCTGATCGTCGACTTCCGCGGCTTCACCGGCATGGTCAACGCCCTCGGCGGCGTCGAGGTCTGCCCGGAACAGGCCATCCATGACAAGAAGGCCCACCTCGACCTGGAGGCCGGCTGCCAGATCGTCAAGGACAAGAAGGCCCTGGGCTACGTCCGTGCCCGCTACAGCATCGGCGACGGCACCGACATCGGCCGCATCGGCCGCCAACAGGAGTTCATGCAGTCCCTCGTCACCCGCGCCAAGTCCAAGCTGTACAACCCCACCGCCCTCTATGGCTTCCTGAACTCCGCCACCAAGTCCCTGACCACCGACCCGGAGCTGGCCGACCTCGAGCAGCTCTACAGCCTGGCCTCCAGCGTCAAGGGCATAGCAACCGACCGAATCTCCTTTCTGACGGTCCCCAACTACCCGCGCGAACGTGATGTGCCCACCGACAAAGCCAACGTCACCTGGCAAGAACCTGCGGCCCGGCAGTTGTTCACCGCCATCAACCGTGACCGCGAAATGACGAAGAGCGACCTGAAGAAGGCCACCGCTCACCTGCCCGCCCCCGCAAACACGGTGCACATCACCGTCCTCAACGGCACCGGCACGAAGGGCGAGGCGCTGAAGGTCGCCGAACGACTGCGCGCCATGGGCTTCGAGATAACCGCAACGGGCAACGCACCCGCCCCGGTGACGACGAGCACCCTCACCTACCCACAGGGCCAATCCGACCAGGCTCAGGCACTGGCCGGCCGCCTGCCCGGCCTCACGCCCACACTCTCGGCACAGGCAGCGCCAGGCACGATCACATTGACCATCGGGCCTGACCTGCCCGACCCGGCCACCTAGAAGGCTCATGAAGATCCTGGTGAGGGGCTGCCCGGCCGTAGGCCGGGCAGCCCCCAGGCACTGAGGCCGGGATCGGGTGGCGTCCAGGGCGTGTCCGACGGGTCGGCACAGTCCCTGCGACTCTCCCGGCTACGCTCGCGCGGGGGCGCCCCGCGGCGCGTGGCTGCGGGGCGCCTTGTGGGGGTTTAGTCGACCGACTGCCCGTCGTACGTACCGCCCTTGCAGGGGTTGCCCGGCAAGTCGATCCGGGGCGTTCCGCCGCCCTCCTCGCACTGACCAGGGCTGACGACGGTTGGGGCACCCTTTGCGACGGCGGCGGTGGCGGTGGCGGCGCCTGTGAGGCCGAGTCCGGCGAGGGCTGCCGTGGCGATGACGGCGGCAAGGATTCGTCGAATGCGCATTCGGTTCCCCTTTCACGGATTGCCTCGGTTGGGGCACTAGCCAGCTTGAGCTTCGCCCATGTGGGCGGCACATCATGTTGCGCCATTCAGGTGACATGACTGTCGGGAGCGGGGCCGCTGACCCGGCCCGCCCAAGGCCTTCGCGACCGACTGGGAAGGCGGGACGGACGGCGGAGCGATGGCAGCTCTGGAGGTGGGGACGGCCTGCATGACGCGACCCGTCGGACACGCTCCGGCGCCGCGATCACGGCCGCAGGATCGCCGCCGTACACCACGTGAGGTTCGTCGGTCTCGGGAGGCACGAAGCGGCAAGCTCCTTCGCTGCGCCCCCGCCTCTGTCTGGCGTCGAATCTTCAAGATCACGGCCCAGAGGCGTGCCCAAGTCGCCTGATCCGGTCCCGGCCAGACGCAAATGCCCTGGTCGGGGCAATGCCTGGCCCCACCGCGCAGACTTCGTCTACTTCTGGCCGCTGTACACGGGGACGTCGATTCCGATCGACTCCTGGCGTTCAAGGATGTGGCTGGACACCTGGGTCTGAGTCAGCCGGCTGATCACTGTTCGGACACCATCCGAAAACAGCCCTCACAGTTGCCCCTGCCGCCACTTACAGTGCGGTGGGGCCGCAACGGGGAGGGAGCGCTTCCATGCGCAAGGGGGTCAAGGCCGCCATCGTCGGCGGGGTGTTCGCCGCGATGATCGGCGGGGCGGGATACGGGACGTACAACTTCGTGTCCGCGCTGAACGGGAACACGGTCGCGGCCAGCGGGCCGGCGCCCGCCAGGACCGGGCCACCGAGCCGGGACGAGGTGAAGGAGACCTCGGCGAAGTTCTTCGCGGCCTGGGAGAAGAACGAGGCGGCGGAGGCCGCGTCGTACACGGACTTCCCCGAGGCGGCCGAGGAGTTGCTCGCGGCCTACGGACGCGACGCGCACATCACCGATGTGAAGATCACGCCCGGGACCGCCTCCGGGGCCACCGTGCCCTTCTCGGTCAAGGCCACCGTCTCGTACGACGGGAAGTCCAAGCCGCTGGCCTACGCCAGCCGGCTGACCATCGTGCGGGGCGTGTCCACCCACCAGCCGCTGGTCGACTGGCAGCCCTCGGTCGTGCACCCCGGCCTGGTCAAGGGCGACACGCTCGTCACCGGGGCGTCGGCGTCCCCGCCGATCGAGGCCGTCGACCGGGACGGCGCCGTGCTGACCAAGGACAAGTACCCCTCGCTCGGGCCGATCCTGGACGAGCTGCGGGCCAAGTACGGCGACAAGGCGGGCGGCGAGCCGTCGGTCGAGCTGAGCATCCGGCACGAGGCCTCCGGCGCCGCCGAGACCCCGCTGATCACCCTGGCCAAGGGACGGCCGGGCAAGCTGCAGACCACCCTCCGCGCGAGTGCGCAGGCGGCGGCCGAGCGGGCCGTGCAGCGGTACTCCGAGTCGTCCGTGGTCGCCGTGAAGCCGTCCACCGGCGAGGTGCTCGCGGTCGCCAACCACCGGGCCGACGGCTTCAACGCGGCCTTCCTCGGCCGGCTCGCGCCCGGCTCCACCATGAAGATCATCAGCGCGGCCACCCTGATCGACAACGGGATCACGACGGCCGCCGGCCCCGCGCCCTGCCCGAACGAGGCGGTGTGGCAGAGCCAGACGTTCCACAACCTCAAGAACATGCAGCCCAATGAGCACGCCACCCTCTCGGAGAGCTTCGCCCGTTCCTGCAACACGGCGTTCGTGAAGTACGCGGACGAGGTCCAGGTGGACTCCCTGACCAGGGAGGCCGAGGAGCGCTTCGGGCTCGGCCGGGACAACTGGAAGGTCGGCATACCGTCCTTCGACGGCTCCGTCCCCGCCTCCGGCGGTCCGGACACCGCCGCCAACCTGATCGGGCAGGGCCAGGTGCAGATGAGCCCGCTGAACATGGCGTCGGTGACGGCGACCGCGATGACCGGCGCCTTCCGCCAGCCCGTCATCGTGTCCGCGAAGCTCGACGGCCGCCCGCTGGCCCAGGCCCGGGGCCTGTCGGCCGACACGGTCACCCAGCTGCGGCAGATGATGAACCGCACCGCCACCAGCGGCACCGCGGCCCCCGCGATGTCCGGGCTCGGCGGCAGCATCGGCGCGAAGACCGGCTCCGCCGAGGTCGACGGCCAGGCCAAGTCCAACAGCTGGTTCACCGGCTACCACAACGACATGGCGGCCGCCGCCATGACCCAGGAGGGCGGCCACGGCGGCGACGCGGCGGGCCCGATCGTGGCGGCCGTCCTGCGCACGGCGGGCTGACCGCCCCCGAACGATGGCACACCCGACCGGTCGGCCGGCATCGCCCGGCCGGTCGGCACGCCTGGTCCGACCGCACGCCTGGTCGGACCACGCGCCCGTAGGGCCGCACGCCTGGTCCGACCACGCGACCGTAGGGCCGCACGCCGGGAGGGGCCGCACGCCCGGTCGGGCTGGGAGGACGGGGCGCCCCGGAGGAGTGGAGGACCTCGGCGGGGGAGCCGGAACAGTCGTGCTGCTGGACCGGCCGGAATTCGTGGCCGCGGTCTGCAGGGCCGTCGCCGCCCAGGGCGGCACTGCCGCCCCCGCCACCCGGCCTCGTGACTGGGCGGTGCGGGCACGGTCGTCATCCAGCCCGCCCACACGAAGCCACCGAGGACCGGATGACCGAAGCACTCGGAGGGCCGGCCGCACCCGAGGACCGGGCAGACCCGAGCGCCGAGCAGGCCGGGTGGCCGGAGAGACCCGGGCAGACCCGAGCGCCGAGCAGGCCGGGTGACCGGAGAGACCCGGGCAGACCCGAGCGCCGAGCAGGCCGGGTGACCGGAGAGACCCGGACGGACCCGAG